>DASUKQ010000071.1:0-2945 GCA_036278635.1 Rhodanobacteraceae bacterium | reverse complement strand
AGAGGCAATGGGTGATCTGGGGACGTCCCTGCTTACGGCGATCCATCTCATTTTTCACCTGAACCATGATCTGGTCCAGATCATCGTGCTCACGTTCCAGGTGAACCTTGTCGCGGCGGTGCTCGGGTGCCTCGTTGCCTTCCCCCTGGGTGCGGCCGTCGCGGTGTTGCGCTTCCCCGGCCGTCGAGTCGCGATCGCGTTGTTGAACGCCGGGATGAGCCTGTCCGGCGTCGTCATCGGCCTGGTGGTGTACCTGATGCTGTCGCGATCGGGACCGCTCGGCGGTTGGGGGTTGCTATTCTCGCCCAGCGCGATGGTGATCGCCCAGTGGATCATGGTGACGCCGATCGTCGCCGCGCTCACCTACCAGACCGTCGCCGACTGCCACCAGAAATACGACGAGCAGTTGCGCTCGTTCGGCGCCGGCCACCTGCGCATGATGTTCACGCTGCTGTGGGATGTCCGCTTCAGCCTGGTGACGGCGGCGCTGGCCGGTTTCGGGCGCGCCCTCGCCGAGGTGGGTACGGTGATGATCGTGGGCGGCAACATCAATCACTACACGCGGGTCATGACGACCGCGATCGCCCTGGAGACGACGAAAGGCGACCTGCCCCTGGCGATGGCGCTGGGCATGATCCTGCTGGGCTTGACGCTGATCGTCACATTGCTGGCCGAAGTGGTACGCGGAATAGCCGGCAGGCGTTACGCATATGGCTGATGCAGTTGCGATGGATGCGTTGCGTGGCGCGGTGCCGGCCACGAAGGTCGGCACGCGCCGGCCGCACACGTTGCCATTGTCTGTCGCGGAGCTCGATTACCGGGCAGGCGGCCGCGAGCTCCTGGCCGGCGTGTCATTCACGGTCGAAGCCGGCACGTTCAATGTCGTGCTTGGGCCGAATGGCGCCGGGAAGAGCCTGCTGTTGCGTCTGTGCCATGGGCTGTTGAATCCGCACGGCGGCCGCATCGACTGGCACGGACTGCCGCCGGCCCGTGCGCGCGCCTACCACGCCATGGTGTTCCAGCAACCCGTGGTATTGCGGCGATCGGTTGTCGCGAACGTTGATTATCCGATGGCGATCCGGCACGTGCCACGCGCCGCGCGCCATCGGGCGGTACAGGAAGCCTTGGAGGTGACAGGCCTGGCGCACTTGGCGAGGATGCCCGCGACGCGCCTGTCCGGCGGTGAACAGCAGCGACTGGCCATTGCGCGCGCATGGGTGCTGCAACCGGAAGTGCTGTTGCTCGACGAGCCGGCTGCAAATCTGGATCCGCGTTCGACACTTGCAGTGGAAATGCTGACCAGCAGGATGTGCATGCAGGGCACCACCGTCATCATGACCACGCACGATCTTGCGCAGGCTCGTCGCCTGGGCAAGCGGGTGTTGTTCCTCAGTCGTGGCCGGCTGATCGAGGATGCGCCTGCGGCCGCGTTTTTTGCGCGTCCGCAAAGCGCCGCTGCGCAGGCGTTTCTGGAAGGAAAGTTGTTGGCTTGAGAGAGGATGCTTGCGATGTTCCCGAGAAGATTCCGTTGTTCACGTGTTGCGATTGGCACCGCCCTGTTGCTGGGCATGGTGACGTGGCCGGTCTGGGCTGCCGACAGCCCGTTCCTTACCCTGGCGTCGACCACGTCCACGGAAAACTCGGGCCTGTTCGATTACCTCCTGCCCAAGTTCACGGCAGAGACGGGCATCCGGGTCCATGTGGTGGCCGTTGGAACGGGCGCAGCATTGGATCTGGGCAAGCGATGCGATGCCGACGCGCTGTTGGTGCATGCCAAGCGCCTTGAATTGAAATACGTGGCGGCGGGCTACGGCGTCGACCGCCACGACGTCATGTACAACGACTTCGTGATCGTCGGGCCGTCATCCGATCCGGCGCACATCGCGGGGATGCAGGACGCAGCCGTAGCATTCGCCAAGGTTTACCACGCCAAGGCTGTTTTCCTGTCACGCGCCGACAAGAGCGGCACCAACGACAAGGAACTCGAATTGTGGAAATTGGCCCACCTCGACCCGCTTCCGGCAAGCGGCAGGTGGTACAAGGAAACCGGCGCGGGAATGGGCGATACGCTGAATACCGCGCGTGCCATGGATGCCTACACCTTGAGCGACCGTGCCACGTGGCTCAGTTTCAGGAACAAGGGCGACCTCAGGATCCTCGTGCAGGGCGATCCAACCTTGTTCAACCAGTACGGGGTCATGATGGTCAACCCGAAGCGCTGTCCCGAGGTGAAAATCGACCTGGCGCGCAAATTCGACGACTGGTTGCTTTCCCCGCGTGGCCAGCAGGTCATCGGGTCCTACCGTCTGGACGGCGAACAGCTTTTCCATCCGGACGCGAAGAAACAGGCAGCGACGTTGTCTGCCGACGGCGCGGCCGGTCCCGGACGCGGCGGGGATGGTGCTCTCACAGATCCAGCTCCACGCTGGCCATGAACGTCCGTGGCGCGCCGTAGTACGCCGTATTCGAGCCGGGGCTGCCGACGATGTTGCCATCGGCGATTGCCGAGAAGTAATGCACGTCGGTGGCGTTGATGACCTGGGCGCGCGCGATCAGCGCGTGGTTCCGGAGTGATGTCGTGTAGCGGACCCCGGCGTCGAGCGTGGCAAAGGCCGGCGCAAAACTGTTGTTGGTGTTGGTCGCAGCGCGCCGACTCTGGAAGTGCAAGGTACCGATGAAGGCGAAGCCGGCAAGCGAAGCCGGGTGGTAGTCCAGTGACGCGTCGGATTTCACGTGCGGCACGCCAACCACGAGCTTGCGGTTGCCACCGGGTATTCCCGAACCGATCACCCGGGCATCGACCCAGGTCATCCCGCCAAGGACGCTGAGGCTGGGCGTGAGGTCGCCCTGCGCAAAAAACTCCACGCCAAGGTTGCGTTGCGTGCCGACGACGGCGAACACGTTGGTCGTTGCGTCGGTCTGGGCGAGCGGGCGGGTCATGCGGA
>DASUKQ010000070.1:0-38933 GCA_036278635.1 Rhodanobacteraceae bacterium | reverse complement strand
ATCACGACTCGCGCAGGGCCCCAGCGTGTTCCACGTGGAACACGCCGGCGTGGAGCGGGCCGGCTCGGCGCCAGCGTGAAGCCACTGGGCCGGGTATAATGGCCTGTTTGCATTGATGCATCCGCACAGCCGAGCATTTGCCCATGAACGACGTCTACGATTCCAGCAGTATCAAGGTTCTCAAGGGGCTCGAAGCGGTCCGCAAGCGCCCGGGCATGTACATCGGCGACACCGATGACGGGACCGGATTGCACCATATGGTATTCGAGGTCGTCGACAACGCGATCGACGAGGCCCTGGCGGGGTTTTGCGACCACATCGAGGTGACGATCCACGACGACGGCACCGTCAGCGTCAGTGACAACGGGCGTGGCATCCCGGTTGACGAACACCCGGAGGAGCACCGCTCGACGGCCGAAGTCGTGATGACCGTGCTCCATGCCGGCGGCAAGTTCGACGCCAACTCCTACAAGGTTTCGGGGGGCCTGCACGGCGTGGGCGTGTCCGTGGTGAACGCGTTGTCCGAACACTTGTGGCTCACGATTTACCGCAATGGCCGGGAATACTTGCAGGAATACCGCCTCGGCGATCCGCTGTTCCCGCTGCGCGAGGTCGGGCCCTCGGATCGCCGCGGCACCACGGTGCGATTCCTGCCGAGCCCGGCGACTTTCACCAACATCGAGTTTCAGTACGAGACCCTGGCCAAACGCTTGCGCGAGTTGGCGTTCCTCAACTCTGGTGTCAAGATTACCCTTGAGGATCAAAGGGTTGGGAAGAAAGACGTGTTCGAGTACGAGGGCGGCATCCGCGCCTTCGTCAAGCACCTCTCCCAGCTCAAGGTCCCGCTGCACCCGAACGCAATCGGATTCAGCGCGCAGGTCGGCGCCACCACGGTCGAACTGGCCATGCAGTGGACCGACGGCTACCAGGAATCGATCTTCTGCTTCACGAACAACATTCCGCAAAAGGATGGCGGTGCGCATCTGACGGGATTTCGCGCCGCATTGACGCGAACGCTCAGTAACTACGTCGAAAAGTCTGGATTGGCGAAGAACTCCAAAGTGGCGTTGTCGGGCGATGACATGCGTGAAGGCTTGATCGCGGTGCTTTCGATCAAGGTGCCGGATCCCAAGTTTTCCTCGCAGACCAAGGACAAGCTGGTGTCCTCGGAGGTCAAGGGCGTCGTCGAACAGGTGGTCAACGCCAAACTCGATGAATTTCTCCTCGAACATCCGAATGACGCCAAGGTCATCGCCGGCAAGGTGGTCGAGGCGGCACGGGCCCGCGACGCCGCCCGCAAGGCGCGTGAGCTGACCCGCCGCAAGGGTGCGCTCGACATCGCCGGGTTGCCGGGCAAACTGGCCGATTGCCAGGAACGCGATCCGGCCCTGTCGGAATTGTTCCTGGTCGAGGGCGATTCGGCCGGCGGCTCGGCCAAGCAGGGCCGCAATCGCAAGACCCAGGCGGTGTTGCCGCTCAAGGGCAAGATCCTCAACGTCGAAAAGGCGCGTTTCGACCGGATGCTGTCCTCGGCCGAAGTCGGTACGCTCATCACCGCGCTCGGCACCGGTATCGGCAAGGACGAATTCAATGCCGACAAGCTGCGTTACCACCGCATCATCATCATGACCGACGCGGACGTGGATGGCTCGCACATCCGCACCTTGCTGTTGACGTTTTTCTACCGTCAGATGCCCGAGTTGCTCGAGCGCGGGCACGTCTACATCGGCTTGCCGCCGCTCTACAAGATCAAGCAAGGCAAGAGCGAGTTGTACCTCAAGGACGATGCAGCGCTCAACGAATACCTGATCGCGAGTGCCGTGCAGGATGCCGCGTGGATTCCATCCGAAGGCGCCGCCGCCGTGGAGGGTGCGGCGCTCGAAGCCCTGCTGCGACAGTACCAGGCCGCCCTCGACCAGATCGGGCGGCTGGCGCAGCGTGGTGACGCGAGCGTATTCACCGCCATGCTGGAGTACGCGCCGCTCGAGGATGCGATGTGGTCAGACGCCGACGCCATGCAGGCGTGGGCGGACGGCTTGACGTCCAGGTTGAACGCGACGGGCCTCGGTCGTCCGCAGTTCGGCTTCGAGTTGCGCGCGGCCAGCGAACAGCATCCTGCCGCCTGGTTGTTGCGGCGCGCCCAGCACGGAACCGAACACACCTGGGTGCTGCCGCGCAGTTTCTTCTCCGGCGCCGATTTTCGTTCGTTGCTGGACGTGGCGCGGGCACTGCATGACCGCAGCGGGACCGGCGCGGAAGTCCGCCGCGGCAATGCCGCCAAGACGGTCGGCAGCTTCGCGCAGGCGCGCGCCTGGTTGTTCGATGAAGCCAAGAAGGGACGGCAGATCCAGCGCTTCAAGGGTCTCGGTGAGATGAATCCGGAACAACTCTGGGAGACCACCGTGAATCCGGAGACCCGACGACTTCTGCAGGTGCGAATCGAGGATGCCCTGGAAGCGGACCAGATTTTTTCGACATTGATGGGCGACGTGGTGGAGCCGCGCCGCGACTTCATCGAAAGCAACGCGCTTCGCGTCGGCAATCTCGACGTGTGATGCGCCGCGCTGGCTGCCCGCGCCGAACCCGCGGGACTTGAGCTTTGCGCATGGACCGCGCTACCCTCACCCTCCCCTGTTCGCGATTGCCCGCAAGAGGACTCCCGATGAAGCCCCGGACTCGACTGCTCGTTGGCGGCGTTTGCTGCGCGCTTGCTTTGGCAGGACTCCCGTTGGTCGCTGCCGCGCAAACGACGGGGCACAATTGCTCGGACATGGAGATGCTGCAGCACAAGTGCGACCAGCCGAACTCGAAGCAGCAATCCGGGGACACCAAGGAATCCGGGCAGGAAAACAAGTATCCGAACGCGACGCGCAAGGAACCCTCGAAAACCGGCGTCAGCGCGAAGGAAGCCAAGCCCCTCAACGAAGGGTTGGCCGCGGCCAACAGCGGAGACTCGGCGACCGCGCTCAAGGATCTGCAGCCGATCGCGGACTCGAGCAGCAATGCGTATGCCAAGGCGCTGGCCATGTTGGGCCTGGCGCAGGTCAAGTACCGCGGCGGCGATACCAAGGGTGCGATCGCGCTCGAGAAGCAGGCGCTCGCTCTCGATTCGCTCGACAACAACAGCTACTTCCAGGCATTGCAGGCGCTCGCGCAGATGTACATCGCTGACGAGAATTACAGCGACGCGTTGACCACGCTGGAGCAATGGAGCAAGCAGAGCGGGGCGCAGTCGGCGGACATCGAGGCGCTGAAGGGCAATGCCTATTACCGTTTGCAGAAGTATCCGGAAGCAGTCGCGGCCATCCAGAAGGCCAAGACGCTGAGTGACAAACCGCAGGCGAGCTGGGACCAGATCGAGATGGCCAGCTACTTCGCGATGGACAAGTACGACGAAGCCGCGAAGCTCGCCGAAGCGGCCCTGGCGAAGGATCCGAACAACAGCACCCTGCTGCAGAACGTCATCGCGATCTACATCAACGCGCACCAGGACAGCAAGGCACTGGCGCTGCTGGAACGCGCGCGCGCCAACGGCCAGATCAAGGACGAGGCCGGATACATGAACATGGCCAGGATGTACGACAACCTCGGCCAGAACAGCAAGGATCCGAAAGCCAATGCCATGAAGGCCGTCGACGTGCTGAAGGAAGGCATGGACAAGGGCATCGTCCAGCCCGGCTACGACAGCTACAAGCTGCTCGGTGATTCGTACGCGATCGCCGGCGACTACGAGCATGCCGCGGAGGCGTATGGCAAGGCGTCGCCCGACGCCAAGACCGGCGAGGTCGACTTCCAGCGCGGCCAGATGCTGGAAGATCTCGGTCACCACAAGGAAGCCAAGGCGGCGCTCAAGCAGGCGATCGCCAAGGGCGGCTTCAAGCGCATGGGGGCGGCTTATCTCACCCTCGGAAACGCCGAACTGGCCCTCAAGGAAAAGAGCGCGGCGATCGAGGCTTACAAGAAGGCCGAGCAGGATCCGGAGACCCGCGACGATGCGCGCCGTACCCTCAAGCAACTGGGGCACAAGTGATCAACCCGGACGGCCGGGTCCGACGCAACACGCGACATCAACCTGGAATTTGCCCACTAGGCAAAGGCCCCTTGCTGGTGTAACGTTTCACACTTTTCCGCCGCCTTGGTTGCGGAGCCGCATCGAACAACGATCGGCGCCCGCAGTGGGGCCCAACAGGTCAGCGACTGGTTCAACTTAACGATGGCACGTACGTCGGCTCGAGACCGCAAACGGTTCAACTGGTGGCGCACGATTGCAATCGCGTTTGCGATTGCACTGCACGCCGGCATCATCATCATGCTGTTGGCGCCGGCAGCGCCACCACAGGCCAAGCAGAAGGCGAACCAGCACATCGTGCGCGTCGAGTTCATCCCGCCGCCGCCACCACCGCCGCCGCCGCCGCCGCCACCACCGGAGCCGCCCAAGCAGCCGCCGCCGAAGGTCATCAAGCTGGAAAAGCCGCCGCCGCTGCCGCCGCCACCCGCGCCGCCGCCGCCGCAGGAGCAGACGATCATGTCGACCCCGGCTGCGCCGCCGCGTCCGCCCGCGCCGCCGCCGCCCCCGGCCAACGTCGCCCCGTCGGTCGACATCAGCTACAAGAACCGCAATCCGCCGAAGTATCCGATCCAGGCGTTGCGCCAGGCGCATCAGGGTGAAGTGCTCCTGGCCATCACCATCAATGCCGCCGGCGATGTCGTCGACGTCAAGGTTCAGAAATCGAGTGGTTACCGTGAACTCGATCGCGCAGCGGAAGAAGCCGCTCGTCGCTGGCGGTTCAACCCGGGCATCCAGAACGGCAAGCCCTCGGGTGGCGTCGTGCTGGTTCCGGTGAACTTCAGCCTGTCCGGGATGCAATAGAAACTTCACGCTCAACCGGGTCTATTCCGTTAGAGTTCGTCAATCCGCGTTTCACTTTGCTACAACTTGAAGGAAGGGTAGCGCCATGATCCAAGAAGCAGCCTCCGCCGCCGCCGCACCAGTCGGCAATGCCAAAGCGCAAGCCCTGACACAGGTTGGCGCGAGTCATTTCCTTACCGAAATCGTCACCCATCCAGCGGCACACGCGATCGACCTGCTGGTCCTGGTCGTGCTGGTGATCATGTCGGTATCCTCGTGGTACTTCATCATCGCGATCGCGATCCGCAACGCCATGATCCGCTCGCGCATGGACAAGGTGATCCAGAAGTTCTGGGACACCCCGTCCGCCCAGGATGCGGTGCGGGTGATGGAAAAGCAGCCGCGCTCGGAGCCGTTTTCCAAGATCGCGCTGGAAGCGGCGTCTGCCGCCGCGCATCACCAGCGTCACGAGGGCAGCCGCATGGTGGAGGCGCTCAATCGCTCCGAATTCGTCGACCGCGCGTTGCGCCAGGCGGTCGATCGCGAGAGCCGCAACCTCGAAGGCGGCCTGACCTTGCTGGCGACCGTCGGCTCCGCCGCGGTGTTCGTCGGCCTGCTCGGTACCGTGATGGGCATCTACTACGCGTTGATAAACCTCGGCGCCAGTGGCGAGTCCTCGATCTCGGCGGTGGCGGGCCCGGTCGGCCAGGCGCTGATCATGACGGCCATCGGCCTGTTCGCGGCGATCCCGGCGGTGATTGCCTACAATGCCTACTCCCGCGCGAACCGCGTGACCATCGCGCACTTCGACGAATTCGCGCATGATCTGCATGACTTCTTCGCCACCGGCGCACGCATCGAGGGCAGTGGACCCAGCATGGCGGCGCGCCCGGCTGCGGCGGCGCCTCCACCGGCGGTCAAGAAGTAAGAGGGTTTCGTCATGGCCATGAGTACCAATAGCGGCGGCGGGCCGGTCGCCGAAATCAACATCACGCCACTGATCGACGTGATGCTGGTGCTGCTGGTCATCTTCATGATTACCGCGCCACTGGTGCAGCACAACATCAAGATCGACCTGCCGCAACCCAACCCCAACGTCAAACCGCCGGAAAACCCGCCGACACCGAAGACGCTGTTCATCCGGGCGGATGGTTCGATGACCTGGGACAACCTGCCGATCAGCAACGTCGAACTGCAGGCGCAGTTGGCGACCATCGGCGCCAAGTCGGTCGATCTGCAGCCGCAGGTGCACATCAAGGCCACCGACGACACCCAGTACAACTACCTGGCGGAAGTGATGGCCGAAGCCAAGCGCTACAACGTGCAGAAGATCGGCTTCGAGAAGTGAGGGTTTGACGTCATGGCAATGAGTGTAGGCGACAACACCGGCAGCGATATCCCCAAGGCCGAGATCAACGTCACCCCGTTGGCCGACGTGATGCTGGTGCTGTTGATCATCTTCATGATCACGGCACCGCTGATGTCGCACAAGGTCAAGGTGGAGTTGCCGCGCGCCGATCCGAACACCAAGCCGACGGTCATCCAGGTGCCCCCGATCGACCTCGCGGTCGAACCCGACGGGACGCTGTACTGGAACGACAGCCAGATCTCGGACGCGGTGTTGAGCGCAAGGTTGCGCGCCGCGGCCACAAGCCAGCCCCAACCGGAGTTGAACATCCGGGCCGACAAGGCCACGCAGTACAAGGTCATCTGGAAGGTGATGCAGGAGGCCAAGTCCGCAGGCATGGTGCATCTGGGCTTCATCACCGCCGGCAAGGCCAGGCCCGGGACGTCTCCGTAAACCCGTCGCCGCACATGAACGAAAATGCCGCGCATTGCGCGGCATTTTTTTGGCCGCGTTCAGGCGAGGATTGCAAGGTAAGTGCGGACGGTCCGATCCAGGCCGTCATAAAGCGCTTCGCTGATGAGCGCGTGACCGATCGAAACTTCGGCAAGGTTCGGGATGGCCTGTTTGAATGTCGCCAGGTTTTTCTGGTCGAGGTCGTGGCCCGCATTCACGTTGAGTCCGGCGGCGGCCGCGCACCGTGCGGTGAGTACGCAGCGCGCGAGCTCGTCGGCAACATCCCCTTCCGCGAACGCGCGGGCATAGGGACCGGTATAAATTTCGACCCGCGCCACCCCGATGTCCCGCGCCTGCTCGAAACCTTCCGCATGACCGGCATCGACGAACAACGAGACCCTGCATCCGGCAGCGACCAGCGCCGCGACCAGCGGCGCGAGCCGGGACGCATCGCGCACCAGATCGAATCCGTGGTCCGAGGTCAGCTGGCCGTCGGAATCGGGTACCAGCGTGGCCTGGGCGGGCCGCGCCTGTCGCACCAGTTCGACCAGACCCGGGTACCCCGCGCGCGGCGCCGCGAACGGATTGCCCTCGATATTGAATTCGACACGGTCGCGGGTGAGTTTCGCCAGCAGCGCCACATCCTGGGCCGTGATGTGGCGGCGGTCCGGGCGAGGATGCACCGTGATTCCGCCGCAGCCCGCGGCGATGCAGGTTTCCGCCGCGCGCCCGAGGTCGGGCTCGGTGCCGCCGCGCGCATTGCGGAGCACCGCGATCTTGTTGAGATTGACACTGAGGGTCGTCATCGACGAGGGCGTCTCGCGAAAAATTCGGGCCGTCGAGCCCCTGGCCACGCACGATCGCCCTGACCCGATCGGTCGGGAAAGGCCGGGCTTGCGTGGTGCCCGCCAACGCGGCAAGCGGGAATGATCGCACGAACGGCCAAAAAAAGCGGCGCGGAGAGGCTCCGCGCCGGAAAGTGCAATGTTCGCCACGCCGCAGTGGGTGGCGAACTCACGGGGAGACTACCCGTATTGGTAGGACCATGGCCATGCACGGGAGTTCCGATGCCCGTGAACGCGTTCAGGCAGCCGGCCGGAACGCGGCAATCCTGCGTCGGGCGCCGCGCCAGGCGAGGGCGCCCCGGTAGCCGGGCGCGGCCTCGAAACCCGCAAGTCGCCAATCGTCCCTGCGACCCAATGCCGGATCGACGCGCGCGAGGCTCCAATCCATGGGTGTGCGTCGATCGAAAGCGAGCCGCGCGAGCCCGAACGACAAACCCTCCCCGGCGGCCTTCAATACGGCTTCCTTGGCGCACCACAGCCCGATGAAGGCACGCTTGCGCGCGGACGGCGCCAGGGACGCGATGACTTCGGCTTCGGCGGGATCGAAAAAGCGTTGCGCGATTTCGACCGAACGCAGATCCCTGTCCACAAGTTCGATGTCCACGCCCAGCGCCAGCCCGCGTGCGAGGGCGACCAACGCGCAGTCGCCGCTGTGCGACCAGTTGAATTCGAGTTGTTGCCCGTCGGTACCACCACCATCGCCATCCCCCAGCTGTGGCTTGCCGTGGGTGTCCTGGACGAGAGCCACGTCCGACGCCGGCTTGCCGAGATACGCGCCAAGCAACGCCAGCAGGGGCGCGCGCCGCTGCGACGACGCGTAGGGAAGGCGCCAAAGATGGATCGACGCGTCGTCCAGCCGCGCGGCGGCGACTTCCGCATGGGTCTCGACGAACTCCAGCCCCGGTGACATCAACAGTGCCGCGTGTGATCAGTGCCGCACGCGGTCGTCGTACAGGCGTTTGACGACCGAGGGATCGGCCAGGGTCGATGTATCACCCAGGGTGGCGAGATCGACTTCGTTCTTGCCGGCCTCGGCAATCTTGCGCAGGATCCGGCGCATGGTCTTGGCGGAGCGGGTCTTCGGCAGCGCCGCAGCCCACTGCAAGTGTTCCGGCGCCGCAAACGCGCCGATGCGCTCGCGGATGCCGAGAACGAGCTCCTTCTTCAGGGCATCGCTCGGAGCGACCCCTTCCTTGGGAGTCACGAACGCGTAAATGGTCGTGCCCTTGACGTCATGCGGACAGCCGACAACCGCGGCCTCGGCCACGCGCTCGTCGGCCATCATCGCGCTCTCGACTTCGGCGGTGCCGATGCGGTGGCCGGAAACATTGATGACGTCGTCCACCCGGCCGGTGATCTTCCAATCGCCATCGCCATCGCGCTCGGCGCCGTCACCGGTGGTGTAGACGCCCGGATACATCTTGAAATAGGTGTCGATGAATCGCTGGTGGTCGCCGTACACCGTGCGCATCATGCCCGGCCAGGCGTCGGTGATCACGAGGTTGCCCGATCCCTCGCCCGCGATGGCGCCGCCGTCGGGATCGAAGATCGCAGGCTTGATGCCGAAGAAAGGCTTCATGGCGGCGCCGGGCTTGAGGCTCGCCGAGCCAGGCAGCGGCGAAATCAGGATTCCACCGGTTTCGGTCTGCCACCAGGTATCGACGATCGGGCTGCGGCCCTCGCCGACCACGTTGAAATACCACTCCCAGGCCTCAGGGTTGATCGGTTCGCCGACCGAGCCCAGCAGCCGCAACGACTTGCGGGACGTCTTCTCCACCGGCTCGTCGCCCGCGCGCATCAGCGCCCGGATCGCGGTCGGCGCGGTGTACAGGATCGTGACGGCGTGCTTGTCGCACACCTGCCAGATGCGCGAGGCATCCGGCCAGTTCGGGACACCCTCGAAGACCAGCGAGGTCGCGCCGTTGGCCAGCGGGCCGTACACGATGTAGCTGTGTCCGGTCACCCAACCCACGTCGGCCGTGCACCAGTAGATGTCGTCCTCGCGCAGGTCGAAGATGGCCTCGTGCGTGTAGGCCACCCACACCATGTAACCGCCAATGGTGTGCAGCACGCCCTTCGGCTTGCCGGTGCTGCCCGAGGTGTACAGGACGAACAACGGATCTTCCGCGTTCATCGGTTCGGGCTCGCACGCGGTGGGCTGGCCCTCGACCAGGGCATCCCACCAGCGGTCGCGCGGCGACTGCATGTTCACCGCCCCGCCGGTGCGGCGCACCACCACCACGGTTTCGACGCTGGTGGTGCCGGGACGGGTCAGCGCCTCGTCCACGTTGTCCTTGAGGGCAATCTTCTTGCCGGCGCGCAAGCCCTCGTCCGCGGTGATCACCAGTTTGCATTGCGAATCGGCGATGCGTCCGGCCAGTGCGTCCGGCGAAAAGCCGCCGAACACGACCGAGTGGATCGCGCCGATGCGCGCGCAGGCGAGCATGGCCGTCGCGGCTTCGGGAATCATCGGCATGTAGATCGCGACGCGGTCGCCTTTCGCGGCGCCGAGGTTGCGCAGCGCATTGGCGAACCGGCACACCTCGGCGTGCAGCTCGCGATAACTGATCCTGCGGGAGACGCCCGGATCATCCCCCTCGAACAGGATCGCGGTCTTGTCGCCGCGCTTGTCGAGATGACGGTCGAGGCAGCTGACGGTAGGGTTCAACACCCCGTCCGCGTACCAGCGGATGTGCAGATCCTTCTCGTCGAAGGAGACATCCTTGATTTGCGTGGGCGGCGTGATCCAGTCCAGTCGCTTCGCGGCTTTGGCCCAGAAGGCTTCGGGATCACGAAGCGATTCCGCGTACAAGCGCTCGTAATCGTCCGGCTTGATCCGTTCGGAGGCAGCGAACGCGGCAGGAACGGGATGCACGGTGCTCATCGCTGGGTCTCCTTCAAGCCAGGCAAGTGATCAAGCGTAGCAAATCGGCGGCGACCCGGACGTGAAAAAAACGTCAGTCCTGCGGGCCCGGCGGCAGTTGCCGCTTGGCGTCTTCCGGCTTGCGCATGGTGCTGCGCAGCGCGTCGATCTCGCGCTGGGTCATGTGCTCGGGGCGCGAACTCGCGCGCATGTGACGGTCGATGAAGAGCAGCGCCGCGGCGAGGCCGCAGAGGAAACCCACCGCAATGCCGAACCCCATCCAGCCCGGCGAGTGGCTGGCAAACGCGAGCAGGAAAGCCAGTACCGCAACGCCGGCCAAACCCCAGATCATGAACGTTCCCCGGTTCGTTTTCGGGCCGATCATAGCGCAGCGGACCCCGGTCGGCGTATCGTCAAGTCGTCGAGCCCAGGAATCCGCAAGATGGTCGCCCTTCCCTCGATTGCGCTCGCCGGCGTGCTGTCCTGGGCGTCGGGCTTCCGGTTGTATGCCGCGCTGTTCATCGCGGGCATGCTGGATCGTTTCCAGTTGGCCACGCTGCCTCCACAGCTCGAGGTCCTTGCGCATACGCCGGTCCTTGTCCTGACCGGGGCCCTGCTGGTCGTCGAGTTCCTGGTGGACAAGGTTCCCGCGATCGATTCGGTGTGGGACAGCGTGCAGACTTTCGTGCGGGTGCCGTTCGGCGCGTTGCTGGCATGGGGCGTGTTCGCGGAGGCACCGCCCGAAACCCAGGCCATCGCGGCGATCCTGGGCGGCGCGCTGGCCGCCGGCACCCATGTTGCGAAGGCGGGTACCCGCGCGGCGGTCAACACGTCGCCGGAGCCTTTCTCGAATTGGGGCTTGAGTTTCTCCGAGGACGCCGTCCTGCTGCTCGGGATGTGGCTGGCCTTCCAGCACCCGATCGTGTTCGTGGTGCTGCTTGCGCTGTTCGCGTTGCTCCTGGTCTGGCTGGTTCCGAAATTGTGGCGTGGCTTGATGGCGTTGAAACGCGGATTCCAGCGCCTGTTCGCGCGCGGGTCGCGGCGCGGGATCTGAAACATGGATGAAAAAGGGCCGCGGTCGCGGCCCTTTTTCGTGTCGCGTACAACGATGACGATTATTTCGGTGCGGGGCCTTTCACGGCCGTGACGAAGCCGTCCGCACGCAAGTACTGCTTGAACACGGCCTGGATGTCGGCGGCGGTCATTGCCATGTACTTTTTCGCGGCAATCGCGTCGGCGTCCAGCGGCTTGCCCTGCATGGACAGGCTCAGGAAGTTGTTGGCGATCGACGAGAAGCTGGATTGACCCAGCGCCAGCGAACGCAGCATCTTGCCCTGGGCTGCATGCAGTTCCACGGCGGTGACCGGCGTGTCCTGCATCTGTTTGACGTCGCGGATCACCACGGAGCGTGCCTGGCCGACCTTGTCGGGATCGCAGCCGTAGTTGACGCTGAAACGCCCACGGTGTTTTTGCAGGCCCACGCCGCTGTAGACACCGTAAACCAGTCCTCCCTTGACCCGCAGGTCCTGCATCAAATGAGCGTCGAATCCGCCGCCGAGGATCTGGCTGCCCAGGTACATCGCGTAGCGATCGGAGCTGTTCTCGTTCATCGGGATGGTTTCGGTCAGCGTTACCGAGTCCTGCACGGCCGAAGAATCCGGGGTATGGAATTCACTGGCCTTGTTGTCGGGTACAGCCGGGTAGTCGGTGTTCGGCTTGGGCCCGGCAACAGCCTTCCAGCCGCCGAACGCGGTCTCCGCGACCTTGTGTGCTTCGGTCGGGGTGACGTCGCCGACGATGACGACGGTCGTCATGTCGGGCCGGAATGTTTGCGTGTAATAGCTCTTGACGTCCGCCAATGTCAGACCGGCCACCGACTTCGGCGTGGCGTGGCGCAGGTCCGGGTCGCCGGCCGGATACAGGGCTTTGGCCAGGTGGATCGTGTTCAGGAACGCCGGCGACTTGACCAGCCCCTTCACCGCGCCTTCCTGATTGTGTTGCATCACCTTGAAGGCCTGCGCTGGCATGTTCGGGTGCAGTTCGTTGTCGGCCAGCAGTTGCATGCCCTTGGCGAAGTTCGCCGTCGGGACCTTCAACGAAAAACTCGAACCCGCGTTTTCGTGCGCGCTGATCGCATCCAGTGCAGCCTGGAACTGCAGCCGATTCAAGTGTGTGGTGCCGAAATTGAACAACGAGTTCAACAAGTCCGCCACGCCCTCCTGGTCTTTCGGCGCTTGCAGGTCCTGATTGGTCTTGACTTCTCCGTACACTTCCACCGTCTTGCTGACCGACTCCGGTTGGACGATCACGCGCAGGCCGTTGGCGAGCGTGAACGAGGACGGGTTGGTCTTGAGGTTCGGCAACTCCAGCCTGGCGAAGTCGGCCTTCGCCCAGTCGGGCAACGTCACTGCGCCGCTGGGCTTGCCGCCGAAGCTTTCGGCGCCGCCGAAGCCCTTGCTCGCGACCGGTTTGCCCGAGGAGGTCGGCGTCAGGATCGCCGTGATTGCGTGCGCCGGATCAAGGACCTTCTTCGCCAGCGCGTTGACTTCTTCGGGCGTCACTGCCGCAATCGCGTCGCGGATGTCGTCGGGTGATTCGCCATTCCGGAACGCCAGGGCCGACGACCAGGCATTGGCCAGCCCAGACACCGAATTCTTCTTGTACTCGAGGTCGGCAATGGCCTTCTTCTTGGCTGCTTCCACCAGTTCGGCCGGTACGCCCTTGGAGGCGGCTTCGGCGATGATGGCCTGCATGTTGTTGAGGACTTTCCCGGAGTCGCCGCCGCGCGGGAACCCGGCCAATGCGAAGGCAATGCCGGCGTGCGGCATGAAACTGCCGCCGAATTCGCCGAACAGCGCCTTGCCCGTCAGTCCCATTTCGAACAGCTTGCCGCGCTTGGAGGCGAGCGCGTCGGACAACACCAGCGCAGTGGCGTAATTCTTGTCGCGCAAGCCCGGCAGACGCCATGCCATCGCGGTGATGCCCACGGGAAAATCCGACGGCAGCTTGACGGTTTCGGCCTTGACGGGCTTGAACTCGAAATTGGGCCGGACGGGCAGGGTCTTTTTCGGAATGTCGCCGAACAGCTTTTTCACCTGCTTCAGCGTGGAAGTCGGGTCCACATCGCCCGCGATCACCAGGATCGCATTGTTGGGGGCGTACCAGGCGTCGTGGAACTTCTTCAGGTCCGCGGCGGTGGTCTTGTCGAACGAGGGCCGCGTGCCGAGCCCCGAATAAACGTACGGGGTGCCCGCGAACATGTGCGGCAGCAGCGAATGGCTGTAGAACTTGTAGAACGGATTGGAGTTGTCGCGCGAGACTTCCTGCTCGATCGCGCCGCGCTCCTTGCTCCAGCCTGCGTCGGTCATGTCCACCCCGCGCATGCGGGTCGCCGCCACGTGCAGGGCGACGTCGAGGTCCTGGGCCGGCACCGTGAAGTAGTACTGGGTGGCCGCATGGGTGGTGTCGGCGTTGAAGTTGCCGCCCATGTCGGAGGCGATCGCGAGCAACTGGTCCTTGGAGAGGCCCGGACTGCCGCGGAACATCATGTGCTCGACCGCGTGCGCCGTTCCGGGAAAGCCGTGCGGCACTTCGTCCGAACCCGCGAGGTAATTCATCTCGGTGGTCACCACCGGCGCCAGCGTGTCGCGCACGATCACCACGCGCAGGCCGTTGTCCAGCGTTGCGCGGGTCACGTTCGCGTCCTTCGGCGCGGCGATGGCCGCGCCTGCAACCAGTGCCAGCGAAATCGCGCCAGCCAACCGCATCACTCTCTTCTTCATCGTCAGTTCCTATGCTTGCGTGGATGAACACGGGACCGCATGGCGACCCGCCAGATGCCTGCCCCGGCGCGACACCGACGCGGACGTCTCCCCGGACACCGGCCCGACAAAACTCCCTCGCGTCGGAGTACTCGGCATGAATGCGTGTGGACGACATCCCGGCGCTCGTCAACTGCAGCGCGGACGTCGCGAAAAACCCGTGCACCATACACCTGCAATGCGAAGCAGGTGGTGGCCCGCGGCCAGGCGCGCTGTGCTCCCGATGACAAGCTCGGCGGCGCATCCACCATCCCGCGCACACACGACCGAGGCAATAGGCCACCCGCCCGAATGTCTGTAGGGATTTCCCTACGAAAATGATGGCGACGCCGTCCGGCGCGACGGCGTGCGCGTCCTGCGGCGGTTCCCGCCCGACGTCATCCACAAGGCTTGTTGTGCTTGCGCGGTCCCGCACGGTCGACTTCGCCAAAGTCCGCGTCGGGACCCGACCTTGGCAGCCTCCTTCGCGCGATAGCAAGTCTGGTTTTCGTGGTCTGTCGCAAGCGCCGAGACGGGCTGGCGTATGCTGGACGAATGCAAGCGATGCCGCCCGCGCGCATCAAGGGTCGCGGCGCTGCCTCCAACTCGGAGGGGCGTTTTGAAAGCGTGCGCCATCACGCCGAGGACGACGGCTGGCAAAGCGCGCTGCTGGACGAGGCCGCGCCGCGGCCACGCACGGAAGTCACCGGGGAACGCGCGCGCAGCGTGATCACCCGCAACGATTCGCCGGACATCGCCTTCGAACAGGCGATGAATCCGTACCGTGGATGCGAGCACGGATGCATTTATTGCTTCGCGCGGCCGTCGCACGGCTATCTCAATCTGTCGCCGGGGCTGGACTTCGAGACGAAGCTGCGCGCCAAGACCAATCTTGCCGAGGTGTTGCGCGCGGAACTCGCCAAGCCCGGCTACGTGCCCAGGCCCATCAACATCGGCAGCAACACCGACCCGTACCAGCCGATCGAGAAAAAGTGGCGGCTCACCCGGGCAGCCCTGGAGGTGCTGGTCGAGGCCCGTCATCCATGCACGATCGTCACCAAGAACGCGCTCGTCGAGCGCGACCTCGACTTGCTGGCACCGATGGCGCGCGAAAAGCTTGTGCAGGTCTTCGTGTCGGTGAACTCGCTCGACAACCGGCTCGCCGCGAAACTCGAACCCCGCGCCAGCGCACCGCACCGGCGTCTGCAGGTGGTCCGTGCGCTGGTCGGGGCGGGCGTGCCGGTCGGGGTGCTGGTCGCACCGATCATTCCGGCGTTGAACGACCGCGACATCGAAGCCGTGCTGGAACGTGCCGCGGAAGCGGGCGCCAACATGGCCGGTTACACCGTCATTCGCCTGCCGTGGGAACTGAAAGGCCTGTTTCGCGAATGGTTGGCGATCCACGTGCCGCAGCGCGCCGAACATGTCATGAGTTTGATCCGGCAGATGAACGGTGGCCGCGACTACGATTCGGACTTTCGCACCCGCATGCACGGCCAGGGGCCGTTCGCGGAGTTGTTGCGCAAGCGCTTCGAGGTGGCCCGCCGCCGCCACGGGTTGGTCCGCGCCCGCACGCTGCAACTGGATGGCACGCGCTTCACGCCGCCGCGCAAAAGCACCCCGCAGGGCGAGCTGTTTTGAGCAAACCGGTCGCGTGGGTCGCCGTCACCTGGCGCCAGAAGTCGAGAGATATTTGCCGAACCAACCCAGCGAGCGCCGCAGGATGTCTTCCTGATCGGCCGGATTGGCGATGTGGTGGCCCTGGTTGGCGTAGACGACGAGGGTGGTGGGCACGCCCAGCGTCTTCAGCGCGTGCCAGTACTCGAACGATTGCGGAGCCGGGCATTCCTCGTCGCGTTCGCCGACCACGATCAACGCCGGCGTGCGAACGCGCTTGATGAAATTGATCGCCGAACTTTTCGCGTACGCGGCGGGATCGTCATACATCGATGCGCCGAAGAACGGGATCATCCATTGGTCGATCTGGTTCTGTCCGTAATAGCTCTGCCAGTTGGAAATGCCCGCGCCGGCAACCACGGCCTTGAAACGGTTCGTCCGGGTCGGCACGAACATGCTCATGAAGCCACCGTAGCTCCAGCCGGTCAGACCGAGTCGGGCGTCGTCGATGGGCGCCAACTTCTCGACCTTGTCCACGCCCGCGAGGATGTCGTCGAGATCGCCGTAGCCCATCTGGTTGCGGATCGCCAGTGCGAAAGCCTCGCCCTCACCGAAGCTGCCGCGCGGATTGGGCATCAGCACGAAATAGCCGAACTCGGAATAGGCGTTGGCCTTGTTGCTCCACGTCGGCAGGTTGGCCCACGACGGGCCACCGTGCACGTACACGATCATCGGATAGGTTTTGTGCGGGTCGTAACGGGACGGATACATCAGCCAGCCCTGCACGTGCAATCCGCCGCTGTCCCATTCCACCGACTGCGCCTTGCCCCAGTCGTGCGGGAGATTCGCGTTGATCGACGTGACCGCCGGCGGCGGCGTGGAGCCGAGCAGGCCAGCGTGGACCTCCGGCGGCCGGGCGAAGGAATCCGCCGCGTAGGCGACCCGGCGCGGCGATTCGTCCGACAGCGACACGGCAAGTGCGGCGCGGCCATCGCCGATTTCGCCGGGGACGGTGAACCAGAGGCGCGTTTGCCGCGCGGCGTCGTCCTGCAACGCGTATTCCGTGACCTGCACCGTGCCGCTCGCGATCTGGGTGACCAGGAGCGAACGCGGCGTCAGGAATGTGAACCACGACGGCGTGACCTTCACGCCGGAAGTCAGATCCACCGGCGCGCCGCCCGATGCCGGCACGCCGTAGATATCGCCGCCGGTGGCGCCGCGATCGCTCATCAGGCCGCCGATGAAGAGAATCCGCGTGGCATCCGGCGACCAGCGCGGCAACGCGATCTGCAGGCCGTGCAGTGGGCCGGTTGCCGTCGCGGGATTCACGATGGCGACGGGCGCGGCGTCGATGCGCGCATCCTGCACGTACAGCCTGGCCGTCCACCAGTTGTTGTCGCCCGGCGGCATTGCCGCGGTATAGGCAATGCGGTCGCCGATCGGCGAGAGGTCGAACTCGTACACATACAAGCCCTTGGGCGTCAGCATCTCGGGCGTGCCCCCCGACGCCGCAATGTCCGCGACGCGCTGCACCTGCACGTCGCTTTCGCCGATCACGCCGACACGCGGATTGCCGGACGCCGTGGCTTCCGGCAGGCGCGTCGCGCCCGGCACGAACAGGAACGCGATGCGTGTGCCATCGGGATTCCACTGCATACCTTGCGTAAAGCCGTCGAGGTCGGCGACCTGCTTCGGCGGGTCGCCGGTGCCCACATCGATCAGCCAGATCGCGCCATGGATCGGCTTGGTGTTGGAGGGATCGACACTGCAGCGCGTCAGCACCGCCAGTTCACTCCGGCGTGGCGCCCAGCGGATGGCCTTCTCCCTGCAGTCGCCGGGAATCACGATCGCATGGGCGCCCTGCCCGTTCCACCCGCCGAGCATCAATGTGGTCTTGTCGTGTCGTTCAACGATCCATGCGAGGTGCCTACCGTCGTGGGACAGCGCGACCGCCGGAACCCCGCCGACCTTCGCGCGCTGCGCAAGGATGTGCGCAATGCGGGCATCCGCGGGCGCGGGGGGTGCCTCGGCCTGCGCACCGGGCGCGAGGGCGAAAACCGCCAAGGCGGCGAGCAACAACGGCGGGCGAGCGGCTTGCATGGCGGACCTTGCCAGGAGGCGATCGCGCGACCCTACACCCGGGAACGTGACGCACCAAGTGCCGCGAGTACCGGTTCGGACGATCCGGTTCGCCGTCTTTGTCGATGTCCGGAACGTTCGCAGGCGGGCACCCGCCGCACGACACCGCGCCGCCATCGATCAGCGCAACCTTACTCCCGCAACGTCGATTGCCTCGAGCGCGCTGCCTGCCCGCCGGATGCGTCGACGCTCAGTTCATCGACGTTGTCGGGTCGGGTTGCCGGCGCGGGACGCTCCGCGGCATGGTCGCGCGCGTGACTCTGCATCTTCCGCAGCGCTTCCATCTCCGCTTTCAGTGCCTGGAGCTGCACGGTATGCCGGTGCAGCGCTGCCATGATCGCCCACAGCAGGATGCACAGGACGATGAGCAGGATGCCGATGTCGGTGATCGTCACAGCGTGGCTCTCTCGCGGTCGGGCTTTGCCCGCGGGGAAGGGCAGGCCGGACGAGCAACCCGGGTTGTCCCCACCCGACCATCCTTCCCTGCATGCTCAGGATACAAGCAATATTCATGCCCTGCCGGGGCCGGGGCATCACGCACCGCAACCGTCACGCAGCGGGCTGCTTCGTCGAAGTTCGTTCTGGCGACGTGTGGGGAAATCCGCGACAGGATTCGACTGTGTGCACGGCGCTCGCAGTCGATGGGGTCACTCGCCGACATGCGATGCGCGCGCGCCAAGTTGAATCGCGACGATTCACCAGTGATTCAAATACGTAAACACATTCATGTTGATGGATGAATTCGAATGGGAATCGACCGGGAATATTCAGCGCATGTTTCTCGCGCGTTGAGACACTTTGATTCCAGCAAGCGAGAGTTCCCCACGGATGATTTCCACGGCGCATACGGTGTTGTCGGCGTGCATGGTGTCGATTGGCGCGTCGGCACTCGGTTTGTGCGTGCTGGTTCCCATCAGCAGGCCGGTCGGTCTGCTCGATTATCCGGATGCCCGCAAACGGCATGCGTTTGCCACGCCGCTGGTGGGAGGATTGTCGATTTTCGCAGGCATGCTCGCCGGATGGTTGTGGTTGGGCCGGATGCAGCGGTTCGACGATGTCGTGCTGGCCACCGCATGCGCGCTGGTCGCGCTCGGCGCGCTGGATGATCGTTACGGCCTGCGGGTCAGCGTGCGGGTGGTCGTGCAGGTCCTTGCGATCCTGGTCGTGATTTCCACGACGGGCGTGTACGTGCATTCGCTGGGGATACTGCACGGGCACGAACTGACGCTGGGGTGGCTGGGGATTCCGTTCACGATCCTCGCCGTGATCGGGTTGATCAACGCGTTCAACCTGATGGATGGCATCGACGGGTTGGCTGGATGCCTGGCATTGGTGAGCACCGGCGCCATCGCGCTGCTCATTCCTTCGCGGATGCCGGCCCCGCCGACCGTCATCGTGCTGTTGCTCGCGGCGGCGCTGTATCCGTATCTCCTTTCCAACCTCGGCTTGCTGGGTCGCAAGGCCAAGGTGTTCCTGGGTGACTCCGGCAGCGTGGTGCTGGGGTACGTGATCGCCTGGACGTTGATCACGCTGAGCCAGAGCACGCCCCGCCATATTTCACCCGGCCTGGTGCTCTGGTGCGTCGCGCTTCCCGTGATGGATACGCTCGCGGTGATCTTTCGCCGCCTGAAGCGCGGCGTGTCGCCGTTCACGCCGGATCGCACGCATGTGCATCATCTGCTGATGAACGCGGGCCTGGGACCGCGCCGGACGCTGGTTTACCTCGTCGTGTTCGCCGCGGTGCTGCCTTTCGTGGGCGCGGTCATCCACGCGCAATTGGGCGCGATCGCGAATCTCGTGGCCTTCGTCGTCGTGCTGGTCCTGTACGGGGTCTTCACCAATCGACTGGAGCGCAGGCAGGCCGCGAAATCGGGTGCACCGGCTGTCGCGGCCAAACCTGTTTCGAGGCAGGCGGATTCCTGAATCGGGTGCATCGGGCGCGACGAGCTTCGCGCTACGCGTTCACGGGGTGGCCGGGACGGCGCCCGAATGGCCCAGGACTTCGTCCCAGGTTGCCAGCGTGCGCCGGATGACGATGCGTTCGTCGAACCGGGCCAACGCCTTGGCGTGCGCCGCCAGCCCAAGTCTCCTGGCCAGCGCCGGCGCATCCAGCAAGCGCACGATCGCCGCGAGCAGTGCCCCGGCATCCCGCGGCGGCAAAAGCAATCCGTCCTTCCCGTCGGTCACCACGTCCCGGCAACCCGGCATGTCCGTGGTGATCAGCGGGATCGCGCAGGCGGCCGCTTCGATCAACGACTTCGGCAGTCCCTCGCGGTAGTAGCTCGGCAGGACCACGATGTCGGCCGATGCGAGCAATGCCGGCATGTCCTCGACATGGCCGGTCCATTCGACGAGCCCCTCGTCGACCCAGCCGCGCACGGTTGCTTCGGGCACCGCCGCGGGGTTGCCCGGATCGGACGCGCCCGCGAGGACGAACCGGACTTTCCGTCCGCGCGCACGCAGCGCGCGCGCCGCCTGCACGTATTCCGCCAGCCCCTTTTCCCACAGCAATCTCGCCGCCAGCAGCACCCGGGGTGGATCGTTGGCTGGCCTGGACGGCGGCACGAAGCGTGTGCAATCCACGCCGGAACCGGGGATCACCACCAAGTGACTCTTCCCGATCAAGCCGTGCCGGATGAATACCGAGGCATCGTCGTGGTTCTGCAGGATCAACCGCGAACGCTTTCCGCGCAGCGAGAACCGCAACAGCGATCGCACCAGCGGCCGCAACAGGCGCGCGCGCCGATCGTCGCTGGCGAATACGTACCCCAGCCCCGCCACGGCATTGATGCGCGCGGGGACCCCGGCCAGCATGGCGGCGAGCGAGCCGTACACGGCGCACTTGATGGTGAAGTTGTGGACCATCGCGGGCCGTTCGTGCCTGAACAGCGCCACCAGCTCCGCCAGCACCCGGACCTCGCGCAGCGGATTGAGGCTGCGACGATCCATCCCCGTCAACGGTGTCCAGCGCAGCCCCAGTCCGCGCAACCGCGCGCCGTATTCGCCGGGCGGGGAAACCAGCAACACCTCATGACCCGCAGCCTGCGCCGCCAGCGCCAGCGACCGCCGGAAGTTGTAGAGGTACCAGTCGGTGTTGGCGAACAGGATGATCTTCGACATGCCGCCACTCCTCGGGCGCGGATTCAGCGCCGGTCCTTCGGTGCGCCGCGTGCGCTGCTGCAGCTCGCGCGCACCTGGTGGATCACGTGCAGGTACTGGTCGAAGTCCGCATTGACCGGACCCGGCGCGTACGGACCGTCGGTTTGCCACGCGCTGCCCTTTCCGTAGATCCAGACGTACCGTTTCGACGCGGCGTACGCGGCTTCGAGCCGCTGTTCGAATCGCGTCGGCGTTTCGCGCGCGGACTTGTCACGTTGGGTCGGCCCCAGCGTCCACAGCCCCGGTGACGCGGTGAGGTTCATCGCCTCCGCACTGCGCCCCATCAGTTTTTCGTAACTGTCGCGTGAACGCTGCGCCGAGGGCCCCATGCCTTCGGCGTTCCTGCTGTAGGTCTGCTCCATCGCGATCACGACGTGCTTCCACGGTACCGACAGCAGGCCGCGCACGAACGGCACCGACAATTCGTAGGCGTCGTAGCGCGGCGGCGGCGTGCCCGACTTCATGTCGTGCACCTTCGACTTGAATCGTTGTACGAGCGTGTCGTAGCGATGGGTCTGGGCCAGCACATCCGGCAGCACGATCAGCGTCATGCCGGGATAGGCCTTGTGCATGGCCTCGCCGATCGCGCGCCCTTCCTGTTCCACGGTCGACGCCAGTTCGGGGCCGCCCGCGGGCCCGCCCCACGTCGGCTTGTACGGCTCGAGGTCCAGTGCCATGCCCTTGAACCCGGCGTGGCGGGCGAGCATGGCAGCGTGCGCGAAGCGCTTGACCACCGCGTCGTTTTCACGCTTGTCATGCCAGTCATGGGCCTTGTAAAGGGCGACCTTGATGAAGTTGTCGGTGACCCCGTCTTTCGAGTAAATGGATTGGAACCGGCTCGCTTTTTGCCACAGCTTGCTGTCGGGATCGGTGCCGACATCGACCCGCCAGTGCGCCATGACGTTGTTCAGGAAGAACCCCTGCACGCCGACGGTCTCGCCCCAATAGGCAGCCTGTCCGGCGTTGGTCTGGGTGCGCAGATCGACGCCGTCGAACATCAGCAGCTTCGGGCATTGGGCGCCAAACGCCGGGTACCAGGCGCCGGCCAGCAGAACGCAAAGGGCCATCCGGGCCAGCCGGTTCGACATCGATCGGTGCGGGTTGTCCATGTCGTGCACTCCTCCCGCCGGCGTCGACGGATCGAGGCCCGCACACGGCGGTCGGTGTGCGCGGGCGTAATCTTCAGGAAGCCGCCGGTGGTCCGGCCGCTGCAGGATGCAGTCCGTCGAGGGATCCTGCGGGCTGCAGTTTCGACTCGAGCAGGAAGATCATCTCCTGCGAAAGCGCGGGGGCGATCCAGCTCCGGGTCACGACGTCGAACACGGGTTCGAGTTCGGCGCGAGCCTGCGCCAGGCTGCAGAAGCACAATGCATCCTTTCGCCCCCCGAAGATCGCGGCCCTCAGCGACCGCCGCATGCCGTGGAAACCGTTTTCGATTCCGAAGGACACGATGGTGTGGGGCGCGATGCGCGCGAACTGCCGCAACATGCGCATGCGCAATGCGGAAGGCACGCGGTGCATCAGGCGCAGGCATACCACGACGTCAAAGGCGCCGTCTTCGAAATCATCGAGCTCCGCGGCATCGGCGACCTGGAAGGTGGCGTGGCCGTGCCCTGCTTTCGAGAACTCGGCCTCGGCGCGCTTCAGCATGCTCGGCGAGACATCGGCGGCCACGACGCGCGTTCCCAGCGACGCGAACACGCCGGCAAGCTTGCCCGTGCCGACGGGGATGTCGAGCGCGCTGCGGTGCGGAACCCGCGTCAGCGCGGATCGCACCACGCGCCGCTCGTTGTTCGCCACGACCCGGGACGGAAGATTGCGCCAGCCGCGCGGAGCCGCGTACATGTCGTGGTAGCGCTGCGCCGTGGCCTCGTCCTGGTAAAACCCCCGGGTGTCGCGCTCGTAGTCAAAAGGCATGGCTTGTCGCCCATTTCTCGAGTTGCAGGAAATAGGCGGCCAGGTATGGCCGACCCAGGAGCCGCGGTACGCCGTGCATCGCCCGCAGGGCCCGTTCGGCAAAGTGCCGTCGCATCGCGATCGTTTCGTGCAGAAAATAATTGAGCAATATCTTGTCGACCGGCCGCGACGCGGCGTGTTCGTAGGTTGAAACCAGGTCAGGGGATTCGAAGCCGGTCCATATTTTCGGGGATCCGCCTTTACCCCAGTTAACCATCAGCAGTGAAACGAGGAAGCGCGCGAGATCGTTTTCCGGCACGCCCCGATGAACGACCTGCGGATCGAAGAACGACCATTCGTTGCGATCGCGGTCGTACCTGAAATTGCGGACCTCGAAACCCTCGATGCAGAGCGTGCGCCCGCATTCGCTGATGCGCCGCAACACGTCCGCGTCGGGAGAGAGGTGGTTGTCGACCAGATAGTCCTTGGACGGGTAATGCGACACGGCATCGCCTGCGGCGTGCAGCCGGGCGAGCAGCGACATGGCTTCGCGCAGGCCGGTCGCCCCTTGCGCGCCGCCGCGCCGCCGCAACATCACGCGCAGGTCGGGGCCCGACAGGTGGGGATACACGACGCAGGCGTGATCCACCCGCAACGGGCGACAGACGCGCCCGCTGAAGCGGTGCAGAAGCTGCATGTCGGCATATTCGCGGCGGGCCTGTTCGATGCACGCGGGGTCCAGCCAGTCGCGCGCCGGGTCGTCGCTGCTGCGGAAGATCTTGTAGAAGTTGCCCTCCGACGAGGCCACCCACGATTCCTTGCGCGGCGCAAACGCGAGCGCGGCGATCCAGTCCGCGCGGCCCGCACGCGGTTCTTGCGCATCCCGCGGCAGCGCGGCCTGCCCCGTCATGCGACGACCTCGTCGTGCACTTGCAAACGGTCGCGCGTGGCTTCTTCAAGCCATGCCTGGAACATCAACACGTCCCACAACCGGGCGCCCTCGTTGGTCGTTCCCGCGAGGTGGGCGTCCAGAAGGTGCCTCACGGCTCCCGGATCGAAGTAGCCTTCATCCCGCAGCCGCCGCGCATCCAGCAGGGCTTCCGCCCAATCGCGCAAAGGTCCCCGCAACCACTCGCCGATGGGGACGCCGAAGCCCTGCTTGGGACGGGCCATCAATTGCCGCGGCACGTACCGGTACAGGACTTCGCGCAACAGCCATTTGCCCTGTCCGTGCCGGACTTTCTGCCCGATGGGAATGCGCCACGCGAACTCCGCAACCCGGTGGTCCAGCAGCGGCACCCGTGCTTCCAGGCTCACCGCCATGCTCGCGCGGTCGACCTTGGTGAGGATGTCACCCGGGAGATAGGTGACCAGATCGTTGTACATCATCCGCTCGATCCCCGAGCCCACGTTCGAGTCCGGCGCGGGATTGCCCGCGACCGCGGGTTCGGTTGCGTGCAAGACGATCGCGGCGGGAATGCGGGTATGCGACATCAGCAGTCGATAGCGCTCTTCCTGCGAGCCGGCTTCGAGCATGCGGGCCAGGACCGCCACCTTCGATTTCGGCCGCTTCATCCTCCATCGCGCCGGCAGGCAGGCGTTGAGTCCCGCCAGCGCGGATTCGTGGAAGCCAGCGTGGCGCGAGAGCGAGCGCGCCATCCGTCGCTGCATGCCGGCCGGCAGGTAGCCGAGCCCGCGCTCGATTTTCTGGGCGGCGAAATAGCGGCGATAGCCGCCGAACAATTCGTCGCCGCCATCGCCGGACAGACTCACCGTGACGCTGCCGCGTGCCAGTTGCGACACCAGGAAGGTCGGGATCTGCGACGAATCGGAAAACGGCTCGTCGAAGATTTCGGGCAACCGCGGCACCACGTCCAGGGCATCGCGTGCGGTGACGTACAACTCGTGGTGCGCCGTGTTCAGGTGCCTGGCGACCGCGTTGGCGTGCACGGCCTCGTCGTAGCGTTTTTCCCGGAACCCGATGGAAAAGGTCTGGACCGGGCGCGCGGACTGCGCCTGCATCAGCGCCACCACCAGCGATGAATCCACCCCTCCGGAAAGGAACGCACCCAGCGGAACGTCCGCCTCCATCCGCAGCGCCACGGCGTCGCGCAGCAAGCGATCGAGCTCGTCGACTGCATCGGCATCGCCCAGCCGCAGGCGCTCGGCGGCGCCGGCTTCCGCGACTTCGCGCGCGGACCAGAACGTGCGCGTCCGCGCGGTTACGAGCGAATCGTCCGCCGGTACCTTTGCGACGTCGCCGGCCCCGAGCGTGAGGATCGTTCCCGGCTCCAGCTTGCGGATGCCCCGGTAGATGGAATGGGGCGCGGTGATGTAGTTGTGGCGCAGCAGCAGGCACAGGGCATCGCGGTCGATCGGGTTGGCGAAACCGGAAACGGCCGTCATGGCCTTGAGTTCCGATGCGAACACGAACAGCGAGCCGACCCACCCGTAATACAGCGGCTTGATGCCGAGACGGTCGCGGCCCAGCGAAAGCGAGCGTTCGCGGCGGTCCCACAACGCAAAGGCAAACATGCCGACGAAGCGCTTCAAGGCCTCGTCGAGGCCCCAGCGCTCGATCGCCGCCAGCATGGCCTCCGTGTCCGAATGTCCGCGGAACGCCGCACCGAATCGCGAGAGCTCCTGCCGCAGGGCCCGGTGGTTGTAGACCTCGCCGTTGTAGACCATCACGTACCGGCCGCTGGCCGACACCATCGGCTGGTGTCCTTCCGGCGAAAGATCGACGACCGACAGACGCCGGTGGCCCAGCGCGATGCCGGCCGCGGCATCCCGGAAGAAGCCCTCGTCGTCGGGCCCGCGATGGCGGATCGAACGCGTCATCCGGCGCAGCATGGCGGCGCCCGGGTCCGCGCCCAGGCGGTGTGCAACGTCCCAGAAACCGGCTATGCCACACATGGCGAGGGCGTCCTCATGCAAGTCGCGTCGGCGAAGGGTGATGCGGCATCGATGCGGCGACCCCACAAAGGCCGTGGATCGGGAAGTCCACCCGGCAACCCGTGCACGGTGGCAGGCCGGACCGCGCGATGGATGTCCACGGGATTCATTTCCATGGATGCGTGCATGGTGTGTCCGTGACGGCCCGGTAGAGGTCCGCATAACGGCGTGCGCCCGAGTCGATGGCGTAGTGCTCCACGATGCGCCGGCGCGCGCGCCGGCCGAGTGCACGCCGACCCTCTTCGCCGAGTGCGGCGAGGTTCGCCCACGCCGCGCCCAAAGCCTCGGCATCGCGCGGCGGCACCACCATGCCGGTGTCTGCAACGATCGCCGGCGCGTCACCGACATTCGTCACCACGCACGGGACGCCACACGCCATCGCTTCGGCGACCACGTTGGGAAAGGCTTCGCCCCACGCGGAGGCGGACGCGGCGACATCCAGCGCGTTGTTGATGGCCGCGATATCCGTGCGCCGGCCGCACAGGCGAACGCGGTCGCGCAGATCCAGCTCGTCGATCAAGGCGCCCAATGCGCCATTTTTTGCGTCCGCGCCCTCGCCGACCAGGACGAACACGGCGCGGGGACAACTCGCCGCAAGGTGCTTCGCCGCGTGCAGGAAATTGGCGTGGTCCTTCATCGGATGCACCCGCGCCACCAGCCCGACCGCGAAGGCATCCGGGGCGATCCGCAGCTCGTCGCGCAGTCGTGCGCGCTCCTCCGGGCGGGGTGCGAACGTGCGGGTATCGAAACCGTTCGGGATCACCACCGACCGGTCGCCGTCGTAACCGAAGGCGACATGCTGCGCGCGGCTGACGGCCGCATTGAAAATGATCCGCGCGGGCCCGCGCGAAAGTCGGGCGCCGGCCCGGATCACCCATCGCGTGGGTCGTTTCTCTTCCCGCACGTCGTGCAGGGAATGACGGATGTTCCAGACGATCGGCGCGGACCCGCGCCAGCCAGCCATCGACGCCATCAGGTTGGCGTGATACATCCAGCCCTGGACCACGTCGGAACGACTGTCACGCAACACGCGGCGCAGGCGCACGATCTCGTG
The DNA here is from genome assembly GCA_036278635.1 of Rhodanobacteraceae bacterium. GTDB lineage: Bacteria > Pseudomonadota > Gammaproteobacteria > Xanthomonadales > Rhodanobacteraceae > 66-474. The sequence goes on along the minus strand of DASUKQ010000070.1, from coordinate 11,955 downwards.
CGGCAGCAAACGACCGGGACGCATGTCGAGGTGATGCAGCTCCGCCCGGTCCGCCATCCGGGCGCTCATCGTTCCCTTCGCAGCGAGGGCCACGACCACGTGTTCGAAGGCCGGCGGGCGCAGGATCTGCAGCAGGCGATACAGCGCGGTCTGCGCGCCGCCGGTTTCCAGCCCGGTGATGACGTGGCAGATCTTCATGCGCAGGGCCCCGGCCTCGCGGGCGCGTGCCCGCGCTCGGACGCGCGCAGGCGGGCTCGACATGTTTCGTCGACGATGTTGCCGCGGCCATCCCGGATGCTCTCGTGACGCATCGTCACACGCTCCGCTCGGGCTGACGGGAAAGTCCTTCGTGCATGCGTTCATCCGCGCGGGTCGGGAGCGGCCTCGCGGGCGCAAGGCGTGGCCTGCGCCGGAAGCGGAAGCGCTGCCGCACGAGCGCCAGGATGCCGAAGTACTGGAACACCACGATCAGTCCGTCCAGCTGGACCCGGTGGCGCGGCCCCTGCAGGGTCGGGAACATGCCGTACAGCAACGTCAGCATCACGAAATAGATGACCATGTACCGGGCCGTCATCTTCCGGGTCCGCCATACCGCGAGCAGCCCGTAGAACTGGAGCGGCAGGAGGATCCAGAAGAACGATTGCGGCAGGTTGAGGAAGGCGTATTGCGGCTCCGTGTGGAACGGAATGGGTGTGGCGATGAAACGCACGATGCCGGTCACCGGATTGCCGAGGCGGGAACGAAACTCGTGGTACGCGCTGCCGAGGCTGCCCTGGTCGAGTCCGTACACGACGACGACCAGCGCAACGATCGCCGCCAGCCAGAGCCACGGGCTGCGCCGTCCACGGCGCGAGACGATCAACGTGATCCCGAATGCGGCGCCGAGCATCAGCGGGACGTAGAAGCGTGTGGCCAGCAACACGAGCCCGAACCCGATCGTGATCGGCACCGCGCGCTTGGCCTTGCCGGCTTCGACAAGGGCGACGGCATAAACCACTCCCGCGGTCCCCATGGCGACGAGGATGTCCTTGAGGTTGGCGAGCGTGGACCAGGCAAGCATGGTGGGACTGAGCGCCAGGAACACGAACAGGCCGACGCTGGTGCTGCGGCTCATGCCAAGCCCCATGCGCGCGGCCTTCATCAGCATGCCTGCCGCGACGAAGGTCAACAGGATGTTGGCCGCGACGGGTGCGAAATAGTGGCGCCCGAACGTGACAAGGGCGGTGGCGTTGTAGACGTAATAAAAGAGGTTCGAACTTTCCACCGTGCTGCGGACATAGTCGTAGTTGTGGATGAGGTTGAAGATGCCGATGCCGTCGCTGACCAGTTGTTTACCGAGGCGCAGGTACCTCCAGTCGTCGAGAAAGGTGTAGGTGCCATCGAAGATGAAACCGAAATAGCCCAGGAACAGCCCCGCCTTCAATGCCGCGACCCAGCAGCTCAGGCCCACCCGGCGCGTGAACCACACGGAAAGCAGGAACCCGACGAGCATGATCGCGATCGTGGGCCAGATCAGTTGGTCGATCGGGAAGGGGTGCACGGCCATGGTCGTCAGGTGAACCTGTGGGCGCTGCAGAGCGCCCGGAGCGTGGCCGTGGAGTTGCGCAGCAGCGCGTCGAGTGCATAGGCATCGACGATGCGCGCGCGGGCAGCCTGGTGCATGTCGTCGTCGGCGTCGCGCTGCGCCAGCCACGGCAGGATGCTTTCGACGGCTGCCGCGAACGCAGCCGGATCGTGTGCGGCGACCACTGCGCCGCACCGACCCACGATGCGCGCCGAATCACCCACGTCGGTCACCACGCAGGGCCGGCCGCACGCCATCGCCTCGGCGATCACGTTGGGAAAACTTTCGCCGTAGGACGTCGAGGCGGCAACGTCCAGCGCGCTGTAAACCGCCGGCATGTCGCCGCGGGGTCCCGCCCAGATCAGGCGGTCTCCGAGTCCCAGCGCATCGGCCTGCGAGCGCAACGTCGCCGCATAGTCAGGTTTGCCCTCGCCGACGCAGACGAAGCGCCAGCGGGGGTCGCGCGCCGCGAGCGTGGCGGCGGCCGCAAGGTAGGTGGGGTGGTCCTTCATCGGATCCAGGCGGCCGACCAGTCCGACCAGCAACGCGTCGTCCGGGACACGCCATGCCTGGCGCAGGCGCGCGCGGCCGTCGGCGTCGAACCGGAACCGCGTGGTGTCGATGCCGTTCGGAATCACCCGGATGCGCGAGCGCGGATACCCCAGCGCCGCGTGGTGCGTCGCACCGACTTCCGAGTTGACGATGATCACGTCCGCCAGGCGCGCAAACACGCAGCTGAGCCGGAACGTGAGGCGCGACGTCCAGTCGTAGCGCGACCGGTCCATGTAGGCGGACCGCACGCCCCACACGACCCGCGCACGGCGATGGGCAAGCCTCGCCAGCAAGGCCAGCAGATTCCCGACGGTGAGGTAACCGTGGACGATATCGGGGTCGTTGTTGCGGAATGTCCGCCACAATCGCCACAGGAATCCCGCGACGTCCCAGCGACCGCGCTTGCGCAAATCGATCACCGGAACGTTCGCGCGGACGAGCTCGCGCTGGAAGGCGTCGCCCGCATAGAAGCAGGCCGCGGAGACATCCCAGCCGGAGCGGCGAAGGGCCGCGGCCAGGCTCACCAGTTGTCGCTGGGCGCCGCCCCGACCGAACGAGCGGATGAGGAACAGGACCCGCGGATTGCGGCCGTCCGCGGGCGCGGCGTGGTCCGTGACGCCGTGCATCGGCGTTGTCGGGACCGTGGTGTCGGGCGCGTTCATTCCCCGTCTCCCGCGGCCGCACGTGCATGGCCGTTGGCCGTTCCCGCGGTCCGTGCGAGCAGTGCGTTCCACTGGCCGATGATCCGGGGCATGGAATAACGCGTGCGGACCTCGCGCGCCCCGGTGCCGAGACGCGCGCGAAGATCCTCGTCGTGCATCAGGGTGTCGAGCGCCGCCGCGAGGCCGCGAGTGTCCTGCGCGGGGACCAGCCAACCGTTTTCGCGATGCCGGATGAGTTCGCGCGGACCGGCTTCGCAATCGAAACTCACGCAGGCCAGTCCTTCCGACATCGCCTCGAGCAGTGCGTTGGGGAAACCCTCGAACCGCGAGGACAGCACGAACAGGTCGGCACGGCGCATGGCCTGGCGTACCCGGTCGTCGAATCCCGGCAGCCGGATGCGGTCCGCGAGTCCGCGCGCGGCGATGGCGCGCGTCAAGGCCCCGCGCATCCGGCCTTCACCCAGAATGACCAGATTCCATTCCGGATGGTGGTCGGCAACTTGCGCGAATGCGTCGACCAGTCCGTCGAAGCCTTTTTCCGGGGTGAGGCGCCCCACCGCCAGCAGGGTGCGTGGCCTGCCTGCGTGCGTGGCCCGCGGCGATGCCGGGGTGCGTGGATCGGGAGCCGGGTCTCCGAACCCGGGCGCTACGGGGTTGGGAATGACATCGACCGCGCAATCGAGGATCGCTTCCATCCGGTCGGCGCAGCGTCGGGTTTGCGCCACCACGGCGGCGGCGCGCCGATACATCGGTCGTCCCAGCGTGCGCCAGACGCCGCGTGCCCAGGACGGACCCGGCGCGGTGCGTTCGGAAACGATCACGCGCGCGCGCGCCCGTCCGGCAGCGATCAGCACCAACACGTTGGTGCGCGTGGTGAAGCTGAGCAGGGCGTCCGGTCGCGCCGTCCTGATGGCGCGCCGCAGCGCGCGGATCCGGCCCAGGTTGTGGCCAATCGCATCCAGCGGATTCGACGACCTTCCCGTCACGCCCAGTGCGATGCGGCGCACCGAGGCATCCAGGGAATACTTGTCGGCCTGTTCCGATGCAAGCGTGATCAGCGTGATGGCGTGGCCGTTGCTCGCCCACGCATTCGCGAGCGTGGTCATCACGCGTTCCGCGCCGCCGCCGCCCAGGGATGGAATGACCAGGGCCAGTTTCATCGGACCCTGCCTGCGGCCGGCCTGGAACACGGAGGGAAGCATCGCGACATCATCGCGAGCCCCGCCGCGCGGCTTCGAAGTAGAGATTCTGGCCCGCGCCCGTCACGCCCGCGTACAGCAGGCCTTTCTTGACCAGCCACTTCAGTCTCCCCTTCCAGTTGAGCATTTGCCAACCGACGAGATAGACGTGCTTGACGGTCACTTCCTGGAAGTCGCGTTCGAGCAGCCTCGAAAGACGCTCCCTGCTGAAGGACTGGACGTGTCCCACCGGATGGAATACCTCGCCGCATTTGGGGCATACGACCTGGTGTGCGTCGAGCTTTTCATCCGCGGGGACGGTCCCGAGATAACGTCCGCGGGGCCTGAGCACCCGCGTGATCTCGCGCAGGGTATCGGCGATCACGTCGTCTTCGAGGTGTTCCACGACCTCGGACATGATGACCACGTCGAACCAGTCGTCCGGGAACGGAATGGCTTGCGAATATCCGACCTTCGCGTGTTCGGCATCCATGCCGATTTCCGTGCGGAGCCGCGCGATCGCGATCTCGCTGGGATCGAGCGAATGGACTTCGTGCGCCCGCCGGGCACGAATCATCTCCTCGAGATAGCCGTTGCCGACGCCGATGTTGAGCACGTTCCCGTCAGCGGGGGAGAGCTGGCGCGCCAGGAACTTCAGGCGTGCGGCATTTCCGTCGAACGTATGGATGCCTTTCCCCTGGTAGTAATCCCAGATTTTTTCCTGGTCCATCGATCGATCCTCAATCCGGTGGCATGACTGAAATTCAGACGACTGGGGCGTCGTCCCGCACGCGCGGGGTGGCGGCGCCCACGCGCGTCGCGTGCCCGCTGCCCAGCCAGTGCCCGAGATCGCGTCCGGTGATGTCTTCCAGCAGGTGGACGTCGGATGCGAAATGGCGCTGCAGTGCATTTCGCATGGCCGGCTGCATCTTGTTGCCCGGGCGCGACTTCACGTTCGCACGCCGCAGCGCGTCCAGCACCCCCCAGCGCTGGATGCCCAGGCCGTGCTTGAGTTGCATGGCCGCGGACGACAACCGGTGCGGCATCTTCTGCGTGCACAGCCCAAGTATTCGCGAGCGGGCGTGCTTGCGGGTGTTGATCCGGGGGAACTCGCGGCGCCCGTCGTCCGGCACGCCGAGAAACGACAGCACCTCGCGATAGACGTGGCCCGGGTCGGCCATCAGGTCGTCGAAGAACCACCAGCCGACCTGCGCACGCGGGACGATCCCGAGCAGGCGGCGCAACTGGTCGCCGAGCAGGGGCACGCGGTCGTACAGCAGCGCCTTGGGATCGCGACACTGCCGCGGCACGTTGTTGCCGGCGCGGCGATCCGCGCACAGCGCCCAGGCACGGTCGAAGTCGGCGACGTTCTCGTCGCACGTCCACAGCATCTGCGCGTGCATCGAAATCGCCATGTCGACGGGGTTGCGCAACATCACCAGCAGCCGCGCGTCCGGGAATTTCCCGTGCAGCTCGGCGATCGCGACCCGCGAATACAGGTACAGGACGGAGGCCTCGCCGATGGCCCGGTGGGCTTCCCCGGCTTCCGCGAACAGCGACGCGTAATCCGCCCACTGCGTGACGTGGCGGTACGCGGGGAAATCGAGGGCGAAGTAATGCGGCTCTTTCGGCCGGCACATGAATACTTGCGGATGCGCGCGCAGGTACGTGGCCAGTGCGGTGGTTCCGCATTTGGGTGCGCCAACCAGGAAGAAGTTCGGCAAGGCCATCGTCATTTTCCGGGCAGGCGAAGCACGGTGGGATTGACGTCGAGCCGGGTGCGCACGAACAGCAGCGCGGAAAGGTTCCACGCCACGATTCCCGAGGCCGATGCGATCGCCGCGCCGATCAGGCCGAATCGCGGAATCAGCGCAAGGCTCAACAACACGTTCAACCCGGCGCCGAAGCCCATGAACCACGAGGCCTGGCGCTCGTAGCGCGTCATCGTCATCAGGAAGCCGACCGGTCCGGCGGCGGCGCTGACGCACTGCCCGCCTAGGATGATGAGCAGCGGAACGTACGCGACTTCGGCAAAACCCTTCCCGAACAATCCGAGGATCCACGGCCCGGCGATCGCGAGCGCCAGCGTCACCGCGGCGGTGACGATGAAGGTCAACTTGGCCGCATGGCGTACCAGCCTGTCCAGCGTGGCGTGGTCTTTGGCCGCGTAGCTTTCGGCGATCATCGGCGCGAGTATTGTGTTGACGGCGGTAAGGCCATACAGCGCAAGCGCCCCAAGCCGCACCGCCGCGTAGTACGGACCCACCTCGTCGGCGCCGGCGAATCCGCCGAGGATCAGCACATCAACGCGGTTGGACACGATGCCGATCGTCGCCAGCAGGAAAAGCTGGCGGCCCAGCTTGAGCCAGGCACCGACGTCGTAGGCGGCTGCGACACGTTTCGCGGCAGCGGGCCATGCGCGTGTCAGCCGCCATTCCGAGCAGGCGACCGCTGCCAGCGCCGCGACGACGTTGGCCAGCATCACCGCGGGCGCGGTCAACCGCAGTCCCAGCGGTACGGCCAGGACCAGGACCAGCGAGATGAAGAGGATCGGGCGTACCAGGCTGTTGTAGGCGCCGGCATTGACGGCCTGCTTGTGGCCGCGGAAAAATCCGCCGTTCAACCCGAGCTGCGCCAGCAGCGGCAGCAACAGGAAGCTCGCCAGCAGGGTGCGCGCCACACCGTCGTCGAGCTGCCCGCGCAACGCGAAAACCACGCCTCCGCCGACCAGCATGATCGCGATGCTCGAGGCGAGCACGATCAGGCTCGCGCCCCTCCGCAACCCGCGCAGCCGGCCCCATTCGCGGCGTTGCAGGTAGACGGGAACGAAGCGCACGACGCTGCTGCTCTGGCCGAGCAACGCCAGCACCGCGAGGACGCTCACCCACGACAGCGCGTAGGCGTAAACGCCGTATTGCGACTTTCCCAGCAGGCGCGCCAGCAGCACGTTGATGACCAGGCTGAGGCCCGCGCCGCCGACCTGGACCAGCAGTGCGCCGGACGCGCCCCGCCGCAGCAGGCGCAACGCCGACGCGAACTCGACCGGACCGCGGGAATCGGCGGTCGCGTGGGGCATCCCGGTTGCCTCAGGCTGCATCGGTCGCGCTCCGGGACCGCCGTGTCACGGATTCGCAGTGGGACGGGGATCGCATCATGCGGTGGCCCCGTACCCGTGGTAATCGTAGACGGAGGGTCCGCCGTTGCGCTTTTCCGTGCCGTTGAACACGACGCCCTTGATGTGGACGCCGCTCTGGCCGAAGCGCTGCATCGCGAGTTCGACTTCCCGCGACTGGTTGAGTCCGAACCGCACCACCAGCAGGCTGGTGCCGACGTGGTGGCCGATGATCGTCGCGTCGGTGACCGAGAGGATCGGCGGGCTGTCGATCACGATGAGGTCGTATTGCTGGGAGACCCGCCGCAGCAGCGCAGCGAAACTCGGCCGCATCAACAGTTCCGACGGGTTGGACGGCTTCCTGCCACTTGGAATGAAATCGAGGTTGTCGACATCATCGACGGGACGGATCGACTCCTCGAAGATGATCTGGTCGGCAAGCAGTTCCGACAGGCCGTTGTCCGCCCGCCCTCCGACGATGGTGTGCAGTTTGCCGTCGCGCATGTTGGCGTCGATCAGCAGGACGCGTTGGCCCGCTTGCGCGTTGATCGCCGCGAGATTTGCCGAGACGAAGGTCTTGCCGGCATTGGGGCTGGAACCGCAGATCATGATGCGGTTGTCGGTCGCGTCGGGCGAAGTGAAGTACAGGCTGGTGCGCAGGCTTCGCAAGGCTTCCGCGGCGAGGTCCGCGGGCGCGGACAGTGCGAGCAGGCGCTGTCGCTTTCGTGCGAACAGGTGCGTCCTGCGCTGCGACAGCGCGAGTTGCTGCTCGCTCAGGGGAATGGCGGTGTAGACCGGCAGCCCCAATTGTTCGATCTCGGCCGGGTCCTCCACGCCCCGCTTGAACAACTGCCGCAGGAACACGAACGCCACCGCGAACACGGCACCGGCAACGGTGCTGCCTACCACCGCCATGAGCTTCTTCGGCTTCGCCGGATGGGTGATGTCGACGGTGGGTTGGTCCACGATGCGGGTGGTGCCGACCGCGCCTGCCTGCGCGATTTCCAGTTGCTGCGCCTCGTTGAGCAGGCCCGTGTACGTCGTGTCGAGCACGTGCACGTCGCCGTTCAGGCGCAGCAATTCGCGTTGCGTGTCCGGCATGGTCGACATCTGCTTGCGCATGTCGGCCTTGTGCGCGCGCAACATCGCAATCTGGTTCACGATGGCCTTGTAGGCCGGGTGCTGCGGCGTGTACAACCGCGCCGCCTCGATGCGCTGCGTCTCGAGTCGCCGCAGATTGCTGTCGATGTCGTCGATCTGGGTGAGCAGGCTTTGTGTCTGCATCGGCACGTTGACCGAATGCGCCTTGATCTGGAACGCGTTGAGTGCCGCCTGCGCGTCTTCCAGCCGCTTCTTCACGACCGGCAGTTGCTTGCGGACGAACTTCAGGCTGTTGGCCGCCTGCGCCGAGTTGCGTCCCACGTTCTGGTCGAGGAACGCCTGGGTGACGTGGTCCAGCACATGGACTGCCAACCGCGGGCTGGCGCTGTTCAGGCTCAGGACGATGACGTTGGAATCCTGCCGGGTCGGCTGGGCTTCGATCGAGGCCCGAAGCCCCGAGACGGTCGACGCTTCGTTGTCGCGCCTGACGTGGAAATGCATTCCGGGATTGGCGTGCATGCCGGTCACCAGCATGCTGATGCCGGACTGCTTCGCGGGCTGCCCGACTTGTCCGCGCAACAACAGTTGCCCCCGCTGCAGCGGGATCGCGCTGTCCTCCCAAAGCGTGTACGCGCCATCCTTTCCGGCGATCAGGGTCAGGTCCTTGCCGAGCAAATCGTGCGGCACCTCCAGCTTTTTGACGCTCAGGGTCGAGCCGCCCCAGTCATAAGTGGCCAGTCCCGACCACGGCCTGGCTACGTCGCCCGGTTTCGCCGGTGTGTACAGTCGCGCGGCAAGACTTCCCAGCAGGGGAATCCGGTAGGGCGAGACGTCGATGTTCAAGTTGAGCGCATCGACCGCGTGCTTGACCACCGAATACGAAGTGAGGATCGACGCCGCGTCGCTGGCTTCGGGATTGTTGGATGCCCCCACCGCCTGCTCGACCGCCGCGATGCCCGGCAGCACCGGTGCCTGTTCGACCTGCAGCAGCGCGGTGGCCCGGTAGACCGGCGTGGACAAGAAGGCGTAGGCGAGCCCGAGCAGGAAAAAGATCGCGGTTACCGTGACGATCAAGCGCTTGTGGTCGAGCAGCGTGCCGAGCATGGCGCGCACATCGATCTCGTCGCCGGATGGCCCGGCTGCGGGCGGCGGCAGCGGGGAGGCGTCCATCAGGGCGTTTTGCGGATGTTCAAGTCGTCTTGTGGGTGTCATGCAATGCATCCAGGCCCGTCCGGGCCGATGAACAGGAACACCGAACGCGGATGAGGAACGCGGAATGGCGAAGAAGGGAACGTGCCTGCAACGCTGGTTGAGGCGCGTTCCGGTTGCGCGCGTGCGATTTCATCCGGTCGTCGCTCGGTGGACAACGTCGTGCGGTCGTTGCTCGACACCCGCGGGGCGTCGGCGTCCCTCCGGGAATCCATCCGGATGCGGACGGTGGGTGATCCGCCAGCATCCGTTGGCAAGCGCTGCACGCCGCTGTCTGGCAACTTCAAGCTTGTGATTCTTGCAATGGCGCGCTGAACACATCCATCACGAACGCCACACGAACGCGAAACGTTTTTCGCATTCAGAAAACAGACAGCGACCTAAACATGCACAAAAGGCGAACGCTTACAAAAACTTGTCACGGCATTTCGACGGCAAGCGTCGACGACTTGCAAAACGGGAGGCAAACGCACTGTTTCCACGCGCTGGACACGACCGGATCGACATGGCCTACTGTCCGCGACATCGCGGCGGCATGACAACGCATCCCATCGTGCTGCGGTGCACGTGTCGGCATCGCCTGCGGTGCTTTGGACACCGCGCCGTTCCTGCCGTGGGCGGGGCCGTCGACGCTTGGCGTCGGAGCGCCACGTCACGAATCCGCCGCGCGCATCAAGTACCGCGTCGCGTTGGTGATCCGATCGTCTGTGCCGGCGGCGTTTTGCGCGTTGCGCACGCACTCCTCCCTTCAAGGTGATTTCGAGCATGGAACCTTCACAGCGGATCCTCGATGGAACGACCCCCCGCGTGGCTGCAGCGCATGTCGCATCCCGGATACGCAGCGCGGGTGCCTTGCGTTGCCTTCTCGCGCTCGTCGCGTGCGCCGTCGTGGCAGGCTGCATCCCCGGACAGAACGCTTCGCTCGATGTCCGCAGCGAAGACACCAATCCGGGGTACGTCAACCTGGTGCCGATCACGCCGCAGGTCATCGCGACCCAGAAGGCATCGAACCCGCAGGCGACCATTCCTGCTCCACTGCTCGACTATCACCCCCGGCCCTACCAGATCGGACCCGGCGACACGCTGTACATCACGGTCTGGAACCATCCCGAACTGACTTCGCCGGCCGGCAACCAGCAACAGACGGCTGCCAACGGTCGCGTGGTGCAACCGGACGGCACGATTTTTTATCCGTTCGCCGGCAAGGTGCAGGCAGGGGGCAAGACCGTCGAGCAACTGCGCCAGATCCTTGCGGGCAAGCTGGGTTCGTACCTCAAGAATCCGCAGGTGGACGTCAGCGTGATCGACTATGGCAGCCAGCACGTGCTGCTCGAAGGCGCGTTCGACAAGACCGGGGCGCAACCGATCACCTCGGTGCCGCTGACGCTCGGCCAGGCGATGGGCAAGGCGGTGGTGGACGATCCCACGGCCAACCTGTCGAACGTGACGCTCTCGCGCGGCGGCAAGGTTTACCACCTCGATGTCGACGCCCTCGAGCGCAACGGCCTCACCAAGCAGATTTACCTGAAACCGGGCGATCGCGTCTTCCTGCCTTACAACACCCACCAGGAAATCTACGTGATGGGTGAAGTGAATCGTCCGCGCGCGATCCGGTTCAGTACCGCTTCCGTCTCGCTGACGCGCGCGATCGGGGCCGCCGGGGGGCTGAACCAGGTGACCTCGCAGGGCAAGGTTTACGTCATCCGCAACACGTCGAGCCAAGGCAACCCCAGGGCCACGGTTTACGAGCTGGATGCGAAGTCGGTTGTCGCCTTCGCCCTTGCGGGCCAGTTCAAGGTGAAGCCGGGCGACGTCGTGTTCGCATCCACAGCCGGCATCACGCGCTGGAACCGCTTCCTCACGCAGTTGCTGCCGCTGACCAGCGCGATCAATTCGGCTGCGGCGTCGCAATACTATCTTGAGCGCAATCCGTGATCGTCAGGCTCGTCGCAATTGGGCACAGCTTTTTGTACAAGCGCGCCTGCGCGCGACCGTGGCATCGATCGCCGGCAAAAGAAGGAGCAGGCGCTACGCGCCGGTCGGCTCCTACGAGAAGCGCAACTTGCCACAACTTTTTGTATGAGCGCGCCTGCGCGCGATCGTGGCATCAATCGCCGGCAGGCCGGCTCCTACGAGAAGCGCAATGGGGCACAATTTTTGTAGGAGCGCGCCTGCGCGCGAATCCGTGCTTCATCGCACCGGTTTCACGAAGCGTGTGAACAGTTCGTGGATGCGGCGGTATTCGTCGTACCAGCTGTCGGGGTGGACGAAGCCGTGGCGTTCCAGCGGATACGGCGCCAGCTCCCACTTGCGCTTGCGCAGTTCGATCAGCTTCTGGGTCATCATCACCGAGTCCTTGAAGAACACGTTGTCGTCGATCATGCCGTGCGCGATCAGCAGGTGGTCGCCCAGGCCCTCGGCGAATTCGATCGGCGAGGAGCGGGTGTAGGCCTCCGGATCGATGTCCGGGGCGTTCAGGATGTTCGACGTGTACTCGTGGTTGTAGCGCGTCCAGTCCGACACCGGCCGCAGCGCCGCGCCCGCCTTGAACACGCCTGGCTCGCGGAACAGCGCCAT
>DASUKQ010000069.1:0-2647 GCA_036278635.1 Rhodanobacteraceae bacterium | reverse complement strand
GACCAGCCCCGCGATCATTCCTATCAACGGGCCGACCTCGAGGCCGACCAGCCGCAACGCGACCGCGTAGTACACGGCCAGGCCCAGCATCACCAGCAACTGGCCGCGCACGAATGCGCCGAGCACGCTGTCGGTTTCGCGCGCGAGCCGGCGGATCGTCGGTTGCGCTTCGCGCGGCAACAGCGTGTCGACGTGCGCAACGAGCCTGTCCCAATCGCGCAACAGGTAGAACGTCACCACCGGTACCAGCACGACTGCGACGCCCACGCCGATCAGGGCGATCCCCGAACGGGTCGCGTACCCGAGTACAGTGGTCGCGATGCCACCGACGGTTCCCGCGTGCTCGCGGGTGCGCACGAGCACGGTCGCGAGGTCGAATTCGCTGGCGGGGATGTGCAGCTTGTCCTCCAGCCACGGAATCGCGTGGAGGTTGAACCACGTCGCGTAGGTCGGCAGCGCCGCGATGAAACGCACGACCTGGCGCTGGATGAACGGTATCAACAGCACCAGCGCAATCGCCACCACCAGCAGCATCAGCAGGAACACGATGCTGGCCGCGAGTCCACGAGGCAGGTGCAGGCGTTCCAGGCGATCGACCAGCGGATCGCCGAGGTAGGCGAACACGCCGGCCAGCAGGAACGGCATCAGGATCGGGGACAGCAACCAGACCAGCCAGCCGACCACGATGGCGATGACCAGCCATTGCCAGCGCTGTGCGTGGGTCATGTCGAACGTTTTCCTTCGTTGAGTTCGCGCCGCGCCAGCAGGCCCCAGCGCACGACGTAGTCGAGCCCGCTTGCCGCGGTAAGGACCGCGACGACCCATACCGGGATCGCCATGGGAATGCCCCAGCCGAAAGCCTGATCGGCGAGCACCAGCAGGACGAACCCTATCTGCGCCACGGTTGTCGTCTTCGACAACCAGCTCGGGCGCGCTTCGAAAGTGTGCAGGATCCGGTGCCACGCCAGCGCGCCCAGCACGATCACTGCGTCGCGCACCACCACCAGCACGACCAGCCAGCGCGGCGCTTCGTGCAACCAACCGAGCGCGACCAGGCAACCCACCAGCATCAATTTGTCCGCGACCGGATCGAGGATCGAACCGAGCCGGCTCTGCCACCGGAAGCGCCGCGCGAGATAACCGTCCACGCCGTCCGACACCCCGGCGACAGCCGCGATCACCAGCGCGCTTTCATAGCGGTCCCACAGGATCGTCGCGATCAGTGGGGCGACCAACGCGATGCGCAATACGGAGATCAGATTGGGCAGATGCCGCAACGGATTGCCGCCGGGCCCAGCATCGGTTTGCGATCTTCCGCTCACGACCCCGCCACGCTCAAGGGGTCCAGCGCAACGTAGCGTCGGCACCCGGGTGGGGTTGCACCGCGGGCGCCAGGTGCCCGGTTGGTGCGGTCAGCGCGGCCAGCACCGTCGCCAGCGGCTGGTCGGAGGTCAGGCGCACCAGCACGCCGTCGCCGGAGGCCGCCACCGGAATCACGTCGTGCAGCGCCGCATCGCCGCGCAGGACCGCCAGCAGGCTCGCGAATGCGTGGGTATTGTCGATGCCGCCCACCCACAGCGTGCCGCTGCCGCCCGCTGCGACAGCGGGCGCTCCCGCCGAACCCGCGCGGCCGGGTTGCCCGGCGGCCACGGCGCTCGACTGGCCCCGCGCAATCATCCGGCCAATCGCGCCGGGGTCGAAGTCCACCTGCAGTTCCAGTCCGCCCGACGCCGCGCGCCGGTAGCGGAAATCACGCACGTAGCCGGAAGCCTGCGCGAGCACGTCCGGCGTCGCAGCAAAGCCGGGCGACACCTGCTGCAGGACATCGCTCAACGCCACCGACATCGCCTCGTTGCGCTGGGCGTCACTGGTGCCGGCCACCGGGACCGTGGCCGAGTAGGGATTCGAGGAATTGGCGGCCGTTTGCGCCGAAGCAGCCCCGGTCGTGCCCAGCACCAGCAGCAGGGACAACAAAATTCGCATCATGGCCACGCACCTCCGCACCGATATCCGCCAGTCTGCCCAATCGCGGCCCCAGCGTCTATCATTGCCGGCTCCGCCATTGTGCGACACCCTTCGGCCGACGCCACCGTGACCCCCGAAAACGACGCCCTCTCCTACCGCGCCGCGGGCGTGGACATCGACGCCGGCAACGCGGTGGTCGAACGCATCAAGCCGCTGGTCGCCAGAACGCTTCGTCCCGAGGTGATGGGTGGGCTGGGCGGCTTCGGGGCGTTGTTCGAGCTGTCCCGCAAATACCGCGAACCGGTGCTCGTTTCGGGTACCGACGGCGTCGGCACCAAACTCAAACTCGCGCAACAGTTGAACCGCCACGACACCATCGGCATCGACCTCGTGGGGATGTGCGTCAACGACGTGCTGGTGCAGGGCGCCGAGCCCCTGTTCTTCCTCGACTACTTCGCCACCGGCAAGCTCGATGTCGACACCACGGTCGCGGTGGTGGGTGGCATCGCGAAGGGCTGCGAGCTGGCCGGCTGCGCGCTGGTCGGCGGCGAAACCGCAGAAATGCCCGACATGTACCCGCCGGGGGAGTACGACCTGGCCGGCTTCAATGTCGGCGCCGTCGAGAAATCGGAAATCATCGACGGCAGCGCGATCCGCGCCGGCGACGCGATCCTCGGCGTCG
>DASUKQ010000068.1:0-25705 GCA_036278635.1 Rhodanobacteraceae bacterium | reverse complement strand
CACCTCGACGAGCACCCATGGCGGGCGCTTGGCGATCAGCGTGCCGCGCAGACGGCCGATCATGGCGACATTGCCATGGCATGTGGACGTCGTTGCCCCTTCCGTCCGCGGCAACCAGCCACCGAAATTGCGGGACCCGGGACCCGGGACCGGGGACCCGACGAGCTGCAGCCGCGGCGCATCCGAATCATCGGCGTCGCCCCCATGCCGCGGCGGCAATGCCGGTGCGCGCTTCGCTGGCCCGCAGATGCGCGTGGGTGATCGCGATCGCAAGTGCGTCGGCGGCATCGGCCTGCACGGCTTCGTGCACGTTCAACAGGATGCCGACCATGTGCTGCACCTGTTCCTTGCCGGCGTGGCCCTTGCCGACCACCGCCTGCTTGATCGCGTTGGGCGCGTACTCGCTGACCGGCAACCCGTGCCCGACCACCGCGCAGATCGCCGCGCCCCGCGCCTGCCCCAGCTTCAACGCGGAGTCGGCGTTTTTGGCCATGAACACGCGCTCGATCGCCGCCTCGCGCGGTGACTGCGCATCGATGATGGCCCCCAATTCGTCGTAGATCCTTTTCAGGCGCAACGGGAACGTCGCCTCCCCCGCGACCACCAGCGTGGTGCGAAACACGCAACGCAGCTTGCCGGTGGCGTCGGCCTCGATGATGCCGACCCCGGTGCGCTGGCTGCCGGGATCGATGCCGAGGATGCGCAACGGCGCCAAGGCGCTCACGGTCATCCCGGTGACAAGTCGGCATTGGAATGCACGGCCTGGACGTCGTCCAGGTCGTCCAGCCGCGCCAGCAGCCCCTGCACCGCCTCGACCTGGTCGGACGCGACCGGAACGTCGAGCTCGGCGCGCATCGTCACTTCGGCGTGGTCGGGCTTCAGCCCGGCGGCGGTCATCGCATCGCGCACGGCGTCGAAGGTGTCCGGCGCGGTGATCACGTCGATCTGGCCGTCCTCCGGCCACACCTTGATGTCCTCGGCCCCGGCCAGGATCGCGGCGTCGGTGAGTTTCTCTTCATCCGCGCCACCGGCATAGGACAACACCCCGATCTTGTTGAAAAGGTAGGCCACCGAACCATCGGTACCCAGATTGCCGCCGAACTTGGTGAAGGCGTGACGCACGTCGGAGATGGTGCGTTGGCGATTGTCGGTGAGGCACTCGACCAGCACCGCGACACCGCCCGGGGCGTAACCCTCGAACTGCAGTTCCTCGTAGGTGATGCCTTCCAGTTCGCCGGTGGCCTTCTTGATCGCCCGGTCGATGTTGTCCTTGGGCATCGAGGCCGAAAGCGCCTTGTCGATCGCACTGCGCAGGCGCGGGTTGCCGTCGGGATCGCCGCCGCCGATCCGGGCCGCCACGGTGATCTCGCGCACCAGCTTGGTGAAGATCTGGCCGCGCTTGGCGTCTTGCGCGTTCTTGCGGCCGGCGATGGAGGGACCTCTGCCCATGGGGCGGCTCCGTGAACATTGAAAGGGTAAAAGTCTAGGGAAACACGGGACAACCCGCCACGACCGGGCACTTCTTCCCCGTTCCATGGGAAGGGCGATGCGAACGCGCGCGAAGCGCGAGAAGGGGATGGCTCTTCGCTGCCGACCGCATCCCCCCGGCGCTGCGCGCCGACCCCTTTCCCTTGGAAGGGGGTGGCTTTTACCTCCCCCTTCGCTCGCGAAGGGGAATGAGGGAGATGGCTCTTCGCCAGCGACGGCATCCCCCCGCGCCTTCGGCGCGACCCCCTTCGTACCGAAGGGGGTGATCAATGCTTCTCCGGGTCCCCGGTCCCGGGTCCCGGGTCCCGCACTTGCACCCGCACATGCAATTCGGCCAGTTGCTTCGCGTCGACCGGACTCGGTGCGTCGGTCATAAGGTCCTGCGCGCTGGTGGTCTTGGGGAAGGCGATCACGTCGCGGATCGCATCGGTGCCGCCGACCAGCATCGCCAGCCGATCGATCCCGAAGGCGATCCCCCCGTGCGGCGGCGCGCCGAATTTCAGTGCGTCCAGCAGGAATCCGAATTTGGCGCGCGCTTCGTCCTCGCCGATGCCGAGCAGGTCGAACACCGCGCTCTGCATTTCGGGACGATGGATGCGGATCGAGCCGCCGCCGATCTCGGCGCCGTTCAACACCATGTCGTAGCCACGGCTGACGGCGCCCGCGGGATCGGCCTTCAGCGCGGCAATGTCGTCGACCCTCGGCGCGGTAAACGGGTGGTGCAGCGCGACGTGGCGCGCCTGCTGGTCGTCGTATTCGAACATCGGGAAGTCGGTCACCCACAAGGGTTTCCAGCCGGCTTCGACCAGGCCGCGATCGCGTGCCACCTTCACCCGCAACGCACCCATGGAGTCGCTGACCGTCTTCCACTTGCCCGCGCCGAACAACAATGCGTCACCGTTCCGCGCCTGCGTTTCACCCAGGATTTTCGCGAGGGCCGCTTCGTCCAGGAACTTCGCAACCGGCGAGTTGACGCCTTGCAAACCCCTGGCGACATCGTCCACTTTCAACCAGGCCAGGCCCCTGGCGCCGAACTTCGCCGCATGCGCGGCGTAACCGTCGATCTGCTTGCGGGAAAGATCGTGCCCGCTCGGCACCCGCAGCGCGACGACACGCCCGTCGGCATCGTTGGCGGGCCCGGCGAATACCTTGAAGTCCAGCCGCTTCACCGCGTCGGCGATGTCGACCAGTTCCAGCCCGATGCGCAGGTCGGGCTTGTCCGAGCCATAGCGGCGCATCGCATCGGCCCAGGTCAACCGCGGAAACGGATCGGCCAGTTCGATCCCGGCGACTTCCCGGAACACCTCGCGGATCATCGCCTCGACGCAGTCCTGCACGTCGCGCTCCCCGACGAACGCAAACTCCATGTCGAGCTGGGTGAACTCCGGCTGGCGGTCGGCGCGCAGGTCCTCGTCGCGGAAGCAGCGCGCAATCTGGTAGTAGCGGTCGAAGCCAGCGATCATCAGGAGTTGCTTGAACAACTGCGGCGATTGCGGCAACGCGTAGAACTCGCCCGCGTGGATGCGCGATGGCACGAGGTAGTCGCGCGCGCCCTCGGGCGTCGCCCTGGTGAGGATCGGCGTCTCGATGTCCTGGAACCCGCGCGCGTCGAGCCAGCGCCGCAACGCCTGCACCAGCTTGATGCGGGTGCGCATCACCTTCTGCATTTCCGGGCGGCGCAGGTCCAGGTAGCGGTACTTCAGCCGCATTTCCTCGTTGGGATTCTCGTGCAACGCGAACGGCAGGTCGCGCGCCGCATTCAGCAATTCGATGGACTCGGCGACGACCTCGAAGCGGCCGGTCGGAATCCTGTCGTTGATGTTGCTGCGCACCCGCACCGTGCCGGTGACCCGCAGGCAATCCTCGTAACCGGTCTTGCTCGCGACCGCGAACGCCGCGGCGTTGTCCGGATCGGCCACGATCTGCACGATGCCCTCGTGATCGCGCAGGTCCACGAACGCCACGCCGCCATGGTCGCGGCGGGCGTCAGCCCAACCGCACAGCGCCACCCGCTGGCCGACCTCCGCCTCGCCGATCAAACCGCAATAATGACTGCGCATCGCCCGTCGCACCCTCGACGCCCGCCGGACAGCGGGCCAAACCGGGCATGCTAAGCGCCGCGATGCTGCGGCGCAATCAATCGTGCTCCCGAACGCGGGTCCGCAGCAGCATCTTGTCGGCGCGCCGCAAGGTCGAGTCCAGTGGTTCACCGGATTCGCGGATCGCCCAACCCAGCGAAAACACCGCCGGCATGCCGTCGCGTGAAGCCGCGCCGAGCCGCTCGGCCAGCTCGCGCACGATGTTTTCATTCGCGTTCGGCATCACCACCGCGAATTCGTCGCCGCCCATCCGCACCACGAAGTCGCCGGAGCCGGCACTGTGGTCCAGGAGCCTCGCCATGTCGCGCAACAGTTCGTCGCCGCGTGCCCGCCCCTCGCTGGCGTTCAACTGGCGGAAATAATCGATGTCGACCACCACGCAGCCCCACGTCTGGTCGTGCCCGGCTTGCAGCGCGAACGCGTCCAGGAAGCGGCGGGTGCGGCACCCGGTGAGGCCATCGCGCTGGTTCTGGTCACGCAGGCGCAATTCGTAGCGGTGCCGCAGTGTCACGTCCTGCGCGGTGCCGAGGACGTACGGGGTCGGCTCCGCATCCGGGTAGCACACGAACTGGTATTGCCAGATCCGGCGCTCGCCGTTGCGCGACACGAAGTGCAGGACGCCCGCGTCGCTCCTGAGGCTGCGGGTGCGGTTGGTGTAGTCGTTCCACGTATCCCTGGCTTCCTCGGCGATGAAGTCGGCGAGCGAATGCCCGACCATCTCTTCGCGCTCCCAGCCCAGTGCATGCGCCATGGTCGTGTTGACCTTGAGCAAACGCGCGTCCAGGTCGTGCATCCACACCATCGACAGCCCCGACTCGACCAGGTCCTCATAGCGGGTCGCACAGTCGTCGAGCGCCTTTTTCATGGCGTTTCCGGCGGATACGTCACGCACCACCATCACGCGCGCGGGGACATCCTCGTGCAGGAGATTGCCGATATCCGCGAGCGTATCGAAAACCTCGCCGTTGGCGCGTCGCTGCTTCCAGCCCAGGCTGCCCGGCGGCAGGGCGCGCCGATCATCGCGCAAATAGGCGCGCAGGCGATCCGCCTCGGCCTCGGCGAACAGGTCCGGCAGGTGCAGCTGCTGCAAGCGCTGACTCCCGTGGCCGTAACACTGTTCAGCCGCCGTGTTGGCCTTGATGATGCGCAGGCTGGCACTGGCGAACACCACCACCGGCAACGGATTGTGGTCGAACCACACGCGCTGTTCGTCCTTGCGGCGGCGAACCTGCCGCTGGAGTTCCAGTTCGTCGGTGATGTTGCGCGCGGCGGCGATCAGCCCCGTGGGTTTGCCGCGGACGTTGTGCAGCGGGTACTTGGACACCAGGAAGATGCGTTCACCGCCGCCCGGCATCTTCTGCAACTCGCGGAACATCGTCGGCAAGTCGCGGTCCAGGCAAACGCGGTCGTTTTCCTCGTATGCGCTCGCCTCGGCCCCGGGCTGGAGTTCGCTGTCACGCCGCCCGACCACATCCGCCACGCGACGACCGAGCAGCGCCGCCGCCGCTTCGTTGAGGAACTGGTAGCGGCTCCGGGCGTCCTTGATGAACACGGGGTCGTGGCTGCGTTCGCAAAGCAGTTGCGGCAGCTCGGCAAGCCGGCGCAAGACCGAGACGATCGACACCAGCAACACTCCGGTTCCCGCCAGCGCGATCAGTCCGATCACCGCCAGCGGCAGCGCCAGATGGCCTTCCGGCGCGAAATTGCCGCCGGTTGTCGCGAGCACGGCGAGCAGCACGGCCGGGATCACCAGCAGCGCGATTCCGACCCACCCGTACCAGCGCAGCGATGCACGCGCGCCGGGAATGGCTGCGAGAATGCCGAGTTGTCCCCTGTTTGCTGCCACGACGCCTCCCGGGCGCGATCCGCGCATCGCAAACGTTGCGATGTCGGGATCGTCCAGTGCAAGAGGCGTGCTTGCGCGGGTGCCGGCCGTGCCGGCGTGACAGTTGTTGACCGAAGGTCCGGCCGATTGTTGACCCGCGTCTCATACCGGGACGCGAAGCGGCACTTTCTGACGTTGCAAGGATGCTTTGGTCGGCCCCCGCGTAGGCGGCACCCATATTTTCCAGACGCATTCGCTGGGCCCTTCCTGTCTGCCCGCAACTCTTCGTTGCGCTGGGTTGACAGGCAGCCAGCCTGTCTGCGCCAACGCGCTTCGATTTACGATCAGACAGGAAGGGTGACGCCTGCGCAGGGGCCAATCAGAGCGTCCTAGGTCCGCATCAGGGTGGATTTTCCGAACAGGCTTTCCACGAGGTCCACGACCAGTTCCGCGGTGCGGTTGCGTTCATCCAGCGCGGGATTCAGCTCCACGATGTCGAGCGATGCCGCCAGCCCGGTGTCCGCGATCATCTCCATGCACAGTTGCGCCTCGCGGTAGGTGGGGCCGCCCGGCACCGTGGTGCCGACGGCCGGCGCAATCGACGGATCCAGGAAATCGACATCGAAACTGACGTGCAGGTGCGTATTCTCGTCGAGGCCAGCCAGGGCCTCCTGCATGACCCGCTTCATCCCGGCCTCGTCGATGTAACGCATGTCGAAAATCTCGATGCCTGCCTGGCGAACCAGCTTCTTCTCGTTCGGATCGACCGAGCGGATGCCGATCTGGCGAATCATGCCGGCGGTAAGCGCGGAGACCGCGCCGCTCATTTCAGTCAGCTCGCGCGGGCCGAGGCCGCAGAGGCACGCGACCGGCATGCCGTGGATATTGCCCGACGGACTGATCTCGGCGGTATTGAAGTCGGAGTGCGCATCCAGCCAGAACACCCGCAGCTTGCGATTGCGCTCGCGGCAATGGCGCGCGACCGCGCTGATCGATCCGATCCCCAGGCAATGATCGCCCCCCATCAGGATCGGCATCCGACCGGCCTCGAGTTCGGCCAGCTCGGCCTGCATCACCGCCCGGTTCCAGGCGACCACTTCGTCGAAGTGACGGTAACCGTCGTGCGGAGGCTGCCAGGGATTCCGGGGACCGGCAACATCGCCGCGGTCGACGACATCGAGTCCGCGCGCCGCAAGCGCTTGCGGCAACCCGGCCACGCGCAACGCCTCCGGCCCCATCGTGGCGCCGCGATCGGCCGCGCCGATGTCGGTGGGGGCGCCAATCAGGGAAACTGTTTTCGCTTGGCTCGCCACGTGCCGTCACCCGAAACTGTGCAGGAACACACAAGGATAACGGGGGGCCACCACCGCCACCAGCCGCCGGATCAGGGCGTGCGGATTGCCGTATCCAACGCTGCCATCAGCTCCGCCACGGCGCCCTCGGCCGCACTGCGTTCCCGACAGGGGGCCCGGCCAGACAGCAGCCGGTCCAGGTTCCCGGCCGCCTCCCCCACCGCATCCAGCCCGTAACAGGGCGCGGACCCCGACAGCTTGTGGGCAACATCGCGCAGGCTCAGCCACGGTGCCTCGTCGCCGGCGGTGGCGCAATCGTGCCAGGCCGCAGCCAGCGCGGCGCGGCGCTCGGGCAACTCCTGCAGGAAATGCCGACGCAGCGCCTCGATCTGCGCCTGGAACTCCGCTTCGCGGGAATCCGATTCAGCCGCCATAGCCTTGTCCGTCCGTGCCATCGGTGGAATCGCGGTGGTGCCGGCAATCCGATCCGAACGGACGCACTGCCGCTTGCGGGACGCGCCATCGCGCGCCACGGCACCCCGACAACGGATGCAACCTGCCCCGGCTCATCGACGCGACAGCGTGGTCCTCCCGGCACCCGCTTGCCACCCGACTTGCCTTGGCATTCACGCAGGTGGAGCTTACCAGTGGCAGGCGCGTGCGGGGCGCGAGGGATGTCCGTTCTGGCGCCGAACGCCGCACCTGCCATGTAGACTCGAACCCCTGACGCTGTCACGGTCTGGCCGTGGGCGCGGGGCCACTGATCCGGATTTTCCCGACGATGCCGTACGGCTGCATCTCAACCGTCATATTGTTGCTGCCGTTTGCCGCCGCACTGGCCACGCCACTGATCGGCCGCGGCAACCGCAGGCGCACGACCTGGCTGATGACCGGCACCGCCGGCGTGTGCATGGTGCTCTCGACGCTGCTGTTCCCCGGCATCGTCGATGGCGAGGTGCTGCATCAAACCTTCGCGTGGGCGCCGGCGCTCGGCCTCGAATTCACGCTGCGCGTGGATGGCCTGACCTGGCTGTTCCTGGTCCTGATTTGCGGCATCGGCCTGCTGGTGGGGATCTACGCCACCTATTACATGCCGCGCGAGTATCCGCTGGTTCGTTTCTACTCGCTGCTGCTGGCCTTCATGGGCGCGATGCTGGGCATCGTGCTGTCCGGGAACGTGATCCAGCTGGTGTTCTTCTGGGAACTGACCAGCCTGTTCTCGTTCCTGTTGATCGGCTACTGGCACCACGGCAAATCGGCGCGCGACGCCGCGCGCACGGCGCTGGTCGTTACCGTCATGGGCGGGCTGTGCCTGCTGGCCGGCGTGCTGGTGCTGGCGCACATCGCGGGAAGCTACGACGTCGACGCCATCCTCGTCGCGGGCGATCACATCCGCGAGAGTCCGCTCTACCTGCCGGCGTTGGCGTTGGTCCTGGTCGGCGCCTTCACCAAGAGCGCGCAGGTGCCCTTCCACTTCTGGCTGCCGCAGGCGATGTCGGCGCCGACGCCCGTTTCGGCGTACCTGCACTCGGCGACGATGGTCAAGGCCGGCGTGTTCCTGCTGCTGCGCTTCTGGCCGGTGCTTGCCGGCACCGAAGAGTGGTTCTGGATCGTGGGCGGCGTCGGCTTGACGACGATGCTGGTGGGCGCGTGGGCCGCGACCTTCCAGCACGACATGAAAGCGGTGCTGGCTTATTCGACCATCAGCCATCTGGGCCTGATCACGATGCTGGCCGGCCTCGGCAGCACGCTGGGCGTGGTGGCGGCGATCTTCCACACCGTCAACCACGCCACCTTCAAGGCATCGATGTTCATGGCCGTGGGTGCGGTGGACCACGAAACCGGCACCCGCGACCTGCGGCGGCTGGGCGGACTGCGCCACGTGATGCCGATCACCGCGACGCTGGCGGTGATCGCAGGCGCGGCGATGGCCGGCGTACCGCTGCTCAATGGCTTCCTGTCCAAGGAGATGTTTTTCGCCGTGGCATTGGGCGCCAACCATGGCCTCGCCCTGGACGTGCTGACAGTATTGGTCGCGGTGGCTGCGACAGCACTAGGGGTGACCTATTCGCTGCGCTTGGTGGGGAGCGCGTTCTTCGGACCGCTGCGGCATGACTATCCGCGCGAGCCGCACGAGCCGCCCCTCTGGATGCGTTTCCCGATCGGGATCCTGGCCCTCGCGTGCCTCGCGGTCGGGATCTTTCCGGCGTGGGTCGTGGGTCCGCCCCTGCGCGCAGCCGCGGCGTCGGTGCTGGGCGCGCAACTACCCGTCTACGACCTGGCGATCTGGCACGGCCTGACGCTTCCGCTGTTGATGAGCGTGATCGCGTTCGCCACCGGCTGCGTGGTGTATTGGGTGCTGCGGCGACGCATCGACGCGCGCGACGCCCCGCCGTTGATCGACCGGATCCCGGCCCTGCACTGGTTCGAGCGCGCGCTGGCGTTCGCCACCACCACCTTGCCCGATCTGCAGCGGCGGGTGTTTCCGAGCCGACAGCTGCAGGTGCAACTGCTGCTGGTGGTGTTGCTGGCGGGAATATTCGGCCTGCTCGCGGTACAACCGCTGCCGGTGCCCGCGGCGGCGCACGGGATGCAGGTCGACCCGGCCTTCGCGCTGCTGTGGCTGCTCGGCGTCGCGTGCGCGATCGGCGCGGCCACCCATGCGAAGTTCCAGCGCATGGCCGCCCTGATTTTCACCGCGGGGACGGGACTTGTCGTGTGCATCACGTTCGTGTGGTTGTCGGCGCCGGACCTCGCGGTCACGCAACTGGTCGTCGAATCGGTCACCACCGTGTTGCTGCTGCTGGGATTGCGCTGGCTGCCCAAGCGCATTCCCGGCTTGTCGCCGTTGAGCAGCATCGCGCGCTACCGGCGCATCCGGGACGCGGTCGTCGCGATCGCCGTCGGCGCGGGCCTCGCCGGCCTCGCGTACACGGTGATGAATCACCTGGTCGCCGATTCGGCGTCACGCTTCTTCCTCGAGCAGGCATTGCCGGGCGGCGGCGGCCGCAACGTCGTCAACGTGATCCTGGTGGACTTCCGCGCGCTGGACACGCTCGGCGAGATCACCGTGCTGGCGATCGTGGCGCTTGCAGTGTTTGCGCTGCTGTGGCGGTTCCGGCCGGCGGCCGAGAGCATCGGCGCCCCGCACCAGCGCGACGCCGCCCCCGCGCCGGATGAAGTCCACGCCGACCGCCACGCGCCCGCGTGGACCGACCAGTCGGCGATCCCGGGTGTGCTCATCCTGCTGATCGCACCGCTGATCGCGCTGTTCGCGCTGCACCTGTTCCTGCGCGGGCACGACTTGCCCGGCGGCGGCTTCGTCGCCGGCATCACCGTGACGATGACCCTGATCGTGTTGTACATGGCCGGCGGTGCGCGCTGGCTGGAAGCACGGTTGAGGATCGCGCCGGCGCGCTGGATCGGCGCGGGATTGTTGCTGGCGATCGCCACCGGCCTGGCCGCCGTGGTACTCGGCGATCCGTTCCTGACCTCTTATCACGGTCACTGGAGCGTGCCGGTGCTCGGCGATATCCCGTTCAACAGTGCGCTGCTGTTCGACCTCGGCGTGTTTGCCGTCGTGACCGGTGCGAGCGCACTGATGCTGGTGGTGCTTGCGCACCAATCGTTGCGTCGCGTGGTCCAGGCACCTGCTCCAACTCGCGACACCGGGGAGGCCGAGTCCTGATGGAAGCCGTGCTTGCGATCGCAATCGGCGCCCTGGCGGGCTCGGGCGTGTGGCTGTTGCTGCGGCCGCGCACGTTCCAGGTCATCATCGGCCTGACGCTGATTTCCTACGCCGTCAACCTCTT
Source organism: Rhodanobacteraceae bacterium (assembly GCA_036278635.1). Classification (GTDB taxonomy): domain Bacteria; phylum Pseudomonadota; class Gammaproteobacteria; order Xanthomonadales; family Rhodanobacteraceae; genus 66-474. The sequence goes on along the minus strand of DASUKQ010000068.1, from coordinate 15,189 downwards.
CATCTTCTCGATCGGCGGTCTTCGGGTCGGCGCCGACCCGGTGCTCGGCGCGGCCACCGATCCGGCCCGTTACGCCGATCCGCTTCCCCAGGCGCTGGTCCTGACCGCGATCGTCATCAGCTTCGCCACCACGGCGTTGTTCCTGGTGGTACTGCTGACGTCGCGCGGCCTGACCGGCAACGACCACGTCGATGGCGAGGATGGCACGTCGTGAACGGTGCGCTCGCGATCGCGCCGATCCTGATCCCGCTCGCGGTCGCCGCGGTGCAGGTCCTGATGGGTGTCCGCTTGCGCCGCACGCGCGCGGGCTTGAGCTTCTTGTCGTGCCTCGCGCTGGTGGCCGTCGCCGCCGTCCTGATGGCGTCGGCATCGGCGCCGGACGGCGGGGGCAGGACGCTGGTGTACAACCTCGGCGGCTGGCCCGCCCGGTTCGCGATCGTGCTGGTCGTCGACCGGTTGTCGGCGTTGATGCTGCTGCTGACCGCGGTGCTGACGTTCGCGGTGTTGCCTTACGCGCTGGGGCGCTGGCAGCGCATGGGCCCGCATTTCCAGCCGCTCGTGCAGTTGTTGCTGGTGGGCTACAACGGCGCGTTCCTCACCGGCGACCTGTTCAACCTGTTCGTGTTTTTCGAAGTCCTGCTCGCTGCGTCCTATGGACTGGCGCTGCACGGATCCGGTGCGCGCCGGGTGGGTGCCGGGCTGCATTACATCGCGATCAACCTGACCGCCTCGATGCTGTTCCTGATCGGCGTCGGCCTCATTTTCGGCGTCACCGGCACCTTGAACATGGCGGTGCTGGCGCACCTCATTCCCGACCTCACCGGCACGCCCCGCACGCTGATGCACGCGGGCGCGGCATTGCTGGGCTTGGCATTCCTGATCAAGGCGGCGGTCTGGCCGGTGGGCTTCTGGCTGCCGCGCACGTACTCGGCCGCGATTCCGCCCGTCGCGGCGCTGTTCGCGGCGATGACCAAGCTCGGCATCTACGTGATCCTGCGCCTCAGCCTGCTGTTGTTCGGCGCCGACGCGGGGTTTGCGTCGGCGCACTTCGGCAGCGACTGGCTGCTGTGGCTCGGCATCATCACCCTGGTGGTCGGCAGCATCGGGATGCTGGGCGCGCGGGAACTGGGCACGCTTGCGTCGTACTGCGTGCTGGTGTCCTCGGGCACGTTGCTGGCCGCGGTGGCGCTGCACACCCCGGCGGTGACGGCGGGTGCGCTGGCGTACCTCGTGGTTTCGGTGCTCGGAATCGCCGCGTTCTTCCTGCTGGCGGGACTCGTCGTGCCGCGCGAAACCCCGGAGGGCGCGGCGCAACTGGAGCCGTACGACTCCGCCGTCGACGCGTTGTTCGCGGCCGAGGACGAGCGGCGGGTGACGAGTCCGGCCCCCGTCGTGATCCTCGCGGCGAGTTTCCTCGCGTGCGGCTTGTTGTTGGCGGGACTGCCGCCGCTTTCCGGCTTCCTCGCGAAGTTCGCGCTGCTGGCGCCAATGCTGGGGCACGGCCCCGGCGCCACCCTGCTGTTTGCGTTGACGATCAGCGCGGGGCTGTGCACGGTGATCGCGATGGCGCACGCCGGCATCCAGATTTTCTGGGACGACCCGGACCGTGAGTTCCCGCGCGTCGAACCGGGCGAGACGATTTCCGTGGTCGGACTGCTGGGGATCTGCCTCGCGCTGACCTTTGTCGTCGCTGCGCCGTGGAACTATCTGTCGGCCACCGCACGACAGCTCCACGCGCCCGAGCATTACATCCATGCGGTGATGGATCGGACCACGGAGAACCGGTCATGACGCGCTGGTTTCCGCACCCGTGGATGGCGGCATGGCTGCTGGCGGCATGGCTGCTGCTGCAGCAAAGCGTGGCCGTGCCGACGACCGTCCTTGGCGTCGTGCTGGCGCTGCTGCTGTCCTGGGCGCTCGGCCAGTTGGACCTGCCACGGGTCCGCGTGCGCAACCTCGGCACCCTGCTGGTCCTGCTGGTGCGCGTGTTTGGCGACATCATCCGTTCCAACATCACGGTGGCGAAAATCCTGGTCTCGCCCCGACCGCGCATCACCGCCGGGTTCGTCTCGATCCCGCTGGAGACAACCAGTCCGTATGCCCTGGCATTGCTGGCATGCATCATCACCGCGACGCCGGGCACGATCTGGGTCAGCCACGATTCCCGACGCCAGGTACTGTTGATCCACGTGCTGGATGTCGTCGACGAATCCATCTGGATCGCCAGGATCAAGCAACGCTACGAACAGCCGCTACTGCGGATCTTCCGATGACGTCCCTGTCGATGACCGCCAGCCTCGCGACCGCCGCCCTCCTCGCTGCCCAGTTCCTGCTGTTGCTGGCCATGGGCATGGCCATCGTCCGGATGGTGCGCGGCCCGCGCGCACAGGACCGGGTGCTGGCGCTGGACGCCCTGTACATCGACGGCATGTTGCTGCTCCTCACCATCGGCATCCGCACCGGCAGCATCCTGTATGTCGAAGCCGGGTTGATCATCGCGTTGCTCGGTTTTGCGGCCACCGCGGCATTCGCGAAGTTCCTGCTGCGCGGCGAGGTGATCGAATGAACGCGCTTGCGGCCGTGCCGTCCTGGGTCGCACTCGCGACCGGGATCCTGGTGCTCGCCGGCGCGCTGCTCGCGTGCATCGGATCGGCGGGCCTGCTGCGGCTGGACACGTTCTACCGTCGCGTGCACGCGCCAACGCTCGGCACCACGCTCGGCATGTACCTGGTCCTCGTGGGAACCATCGTGTTCTTCTGGGCAGGCGAAGGCCGACCGGCGTTGCACGTCATCCTGATCGGCGTGTGCGTGACCGTGACCACACCGATCTCGCTGATGCTGCTGGCGCGCGCCGCGCTGGGGCGCGACCGACGGGCAGCCACGGCGGGCATCCCCGCCGACCCGTCCGAATCCGGGGCGGACGAACGCGGGTCGAGGCGGTGACCAGCGCGATCGAGAAGGCTTACCGGCAGGCGTCAGGTGCCATCCCTGCCCGGAGCCGGCGTATCCATCCGTGGCCCCGCTGCGTACACGGCGGTCCCGGATGATTCCTCGGGGCCGGATCTGGTGCCGACAGTCTGACTCGAACAGACGACCTACCGCTTACAAGGCGGTTGCTCTACCAACTGAGCTATGCCGGCGTGCCGGCCGCATTATCGCAGGCGTCCGCGTGCCTCGCGACCCGCTCAAAAACAGTCGATCGGTTGCGCGTGCAGGTCGCTGCGTCCCGGCAGCCACGCCTGCCACTCGAACGCGGTGTCCGCCGGCACGGAATAGTCCAGCCAGTATGCGGGCTCGGTTTCGATGCGCTGCTCGAGCCTGGCCGGAAAACCCGCCTTCGTCACCATCGCAAGGCGCTGGTTCGCGTTGGCTTCGTCGTTGAACAACCCCAGCGAAATCGTGTTCTGGGTGTCGCCCGCGGTGACCACGTAATAATCGTGGATGTCGCTGGCCGCGAGCCGGCGGGCCTCGTCCAGCGCCGCCTCGCGGGTCGTCGCCGCCGGCAGGTAAACCCAGTAGCCGTGCGAGCGACTCAACTGCTCCTCGCGGTACTGGATCCGGGCCACATGCGGCGACAGGGTCTGCATCGCGGTGCGCATGTCGACGGTGGTCATGAACGGGCCGAGGGTCGTGCAAGCTTCCCGGGTCGCCTGCGGTGCGGTCGCCGCAACCGACGGCGCAGCGGATGGCGTGCTCGATGGCGTGCCGGCCGGCCGCGCGGCCGTTGCCGCCTCCGCCCACAGCCGCAGCTCCGGCACCCCCGGATCCGTCGCGGGCGGCAACGGCGCCACGCGCGCTTGGCCGAACAACAACCATGCGCCCGCGCCGAGGTTCAGCGCCAACAGCAACAGGAATAACAAGCGAACGAACATCAGGCTCCCAACCACCGCATCGCAGGCATCACAGGTTGCGGATTCTACGTCGCGTGTTCCGTGATGCGCGTCGTGGCCCATACTGCCAGTCCGGACAACACGGCGTGCTCGAGCACCCCGGCGTCGAACCCATCGCGTTCCAGCCAAGCTGCCAGCGCATTCGCCCAGCCGCCGTGCAGCCACACCGGTGCCGCACCGAGCCCGGCACGCTGGCGCGTCGCAAACCATTCGACCAGTGCCCCGACAGCGGCCCAGCATCCCGCCTGCAGCGCGACCGCGGTGTCGTCGCCCCCGCCGGTCCGGAACGCGTCCGGATTGGTATCGCCAATGGCCGTGCCATGGTGGAGGGTCTCCAGCATGGCGGCGGGCGACGGTGCGATCAGGCCCGCCGCGTGGTTGCCGTCGGCGGCCACGGCGTCCAGCGTCACCGCGGTGCCGCAGCCGATCACCACCGCTGCCCCGTCCGCTCGTGCGCGCACCGCGACCATGGAAAGGAACCGGTCGATGCCGAGCCGTTCCGGTCTCGCGTAATGGTTGCCGACGCCGCAGGCGCGACGGGGCGAACGCAGCCACGCGACTTCCACCCCGCGAGGCAGGCAATCGCGCACGACGTCGGTTCGCGACGCCGGCGCCACCGAGGCGACCAGGATGCGGGCCGGGCGCGGCCAGCTGTCCAGCAAGCCCCGCAACGCCGTCGCGAGATCCGGGCGCGTCCAATCCAGGGCCGTGATGTCGACCGGTGCGCGCTCCTCCATGCGCGCCAACTTGGCGCGCGAATTGCCGAGGTCCAGCAACCAGGTTTCGTCCCGTCGCCCGCTCACGTCGTGCGCACCGTGACTTCGCCGCTGTCGACGCTGCGCGGTCCCGCGGCGGTCCGCACCTGCAGGGCGCCGCGCGCATCGACGCCGTCGGCGATCCCTTCGAAATATCCTCGCGCCGCCTCGACACGGACGTTGCGTCCGGCCAGTGCGTCGCGCTGCGCCCACGCCTGCGCGCAAGCGGCAAAACCGGAGCGGTCGAAGGCCTCCAGTTGCGTCGCCAATCGCGCGATCAACGCTGCGGCCAGTTGGTTGCGCGACGGTGTTTCGCCCCGGCACAAGTCGGTCAGGTCCGTGCAGGGACGGTCCAGCGTGAGGCGTAGCGCTGCGGGCAAGTGCACGTTGATCCCGACTCCGACGATCGCGTGGCACGGTCCCATGAACTCGCCCCCCAGTTCGACCAGGATGCCGCCCAGTTTCGCATCGTGGTGCACGAGGTCGTTCGGCCACTTCAGCGCGACATCGCCGATGCCGCAGTCCTCCAGCGCCGCGGCCGCGGCAACCCCCGCGGCGAGCGACAGGCCCGACAACGCCGCGAAACTGCCCGCGAAACGTTTCAGGCAGGAAAACTGCAGGTTGCTGGCCGGGGGCGACCGCCATTGCCGCCCGCGCCGCCCGCGCCCGGCCCGTTGCCAGTCGGCGAACACGAAGCAAAGATCCGGCAGGTCCGCGGCGCGGCGCGCCAGTTCACTGGAGGTCGAATCCAGCCGCCAATGGTTTTCGATGCTCCCGACCCGGCGCGCCAGCGCGGCGGGCAGCCCGGCACGAACCTCCGCGACGTCGAGCAGGTCGAGGCGTCGTGCAAGCCGGTAGCCACGCGGCTCCGACAAGATTTCGAGCCCGGCGCGCCGCAACGCGTCGATCTGCTTCCAGACCGCCGCCCGCGAAATGCCCAGCCGCCGCGCCAGCACCGGCCCGGACCAGGGGTTCCCGGAAGCCAGCAGCCGCAGCAGCGGCGTGCCCGCGGGCGCTGGAGGCCGCGCCCTTCGACCCGCTGGCGAGGGTCGGGCGGATGTGTCAAGATTGCGGTTCGACATGCGCTGTCTCGGGGGCTGTCATGAAACACCTGTCGCGGTTGCTGACGGTGTTGATATTGGGGGCGGTGCCGCTGACCGCGGCAGCGCTCGATTATGGCCCGAATCAACCGCTGCTTGTTGCCGCAAATGATGCGCCGCCGTTGCCGGGCGCGCAGGCGCGGGCCGCGTCGATGGGCGCGATGCCCAAGCCGGACGCCGCTGAAGCCGACGATCACGAAGTCGCGGATATTGAGCCTGCGCTGCCGCGCGTCGTCGCCACCCCTTCCCGCGCGGCCGCGGCTCGGCGCGATCGCGGACCCTCGGCCAGCAACAGGCCGCACGGCACGGCGGCCGGACATCCCGCGGCGCCGAGCCCCACCTCGTGGCAATCGCTGCTGCCTGGTTCGATCCAGTAAGCCGCAGGCTCACGGCTCGGTAATGCTCACGTGGAAGCACGCCCCGCCGAGTTCGGCGGAGCGGTCCACCTGCATCGTGCCGCGGTAAGAACGCACGATGTCCTCGACGATCGCAAGGCCGATACCGTGTCCCTGCACGCGCTGGTCGCCACGGACGCCACGCTGCAGCACCCGTTCCAGTTGTTCGGGCGGAATTCCGGGGCCGTCGTCCTCGACCCGGATGTCCAGGCCCATGCGCCACGCCCGTGGATTCCCGGGCGCCAGTTTCTTCACGCTCAACAGGACCCTGCGGTCCGCCCACTTGAACGCGTTTTCCAGCAGGTTGCCGAGCAACTCCAGCAGGTCGCCTTCCTCGCCGAAGAAGTTCGCGTCCTCGTCGATGTCGAATTCGCACAGGACGTTCTTGTCGGCGTACACGCGTTCCAGGCTGCGGACCACCGACTCGGCGTGATTCTGCACCGGGATTGGAGCCGCAAACGTCGAATGACCGGACATCTTGGCGCGCGTCAGTTGGTAGGCGACGATCTGGTCCATGCGCTGCACCTGCATCAGCAGATCGTCGCGGACGTCCCCTTCGCCGTCGTCGGATTCCAGGCGTGAGCGCGCCACCGCCAACGGCGTCTTGAGGCTGTGCGCAAGATCATCCAGCGTATTGCGGTAACGCGTGAGGTGTTCGCGCTCGCTCTCGATGAAGCGGTTCAGGCCACGGGTCAACACCGACACCTCGCGCGGATACGGCCCGATCAGCCGATCGGTCTTGCCCCGTTCGATCCGGGTGAGGTCGCGCGCCACGCGCCGGAGCGGCGAAAAACTCCAGCGCAGCAGGATCTGCTGCAATACCAGCAACGCCAGGCCGAGCGCGCCCAGCCATCCGAACAGGGTGCGCCGGTACGCGGCCAGTCCGGTCTGGTACACCCCTTCGTTTTCGGCGATGTAGATGGTGAGCGGGTAGCTTCGGTTGTCCGACACCCATTCGACGCCCTGGCTGAGGACGTACACGCCACCCGCGGACGTTGCGACGGGACCGGCAAAACGGGTCACGCCGGCCGAAAGCAAGTCGTGGAACGGCAGGTCGCGCCCCAGTGCCGAAGCCGCTTCCCAGCGAAAACCGTCCTGGCCCACGATCACGGCATACAGCCCCGAGCCCGGGCGCAGGAAATCGGAATTGGGCGGCGGTGTGTCCGGCGGGAGCAGCCGGTCGGAGCGCGCGCTGAAGTCGATTCCGGCGAGATAGGCGTAAGCGTAGCTTTGCAGGCGCGCACGCATCCCCGCCAGCGTCGCCTGCGCGTAGGCGCGATCCAGCGCAAACCCGGTGATGCCGAGGAATCCGATCAGCACCAGCAGCGTGGCAATCGTCGAGCGCGAGACCAGCGACAACGGTCTCCGCGAAGTGGTGTCCTCGAAAGCCATCCAGCCCGGGCCCTGGCGCGGTCACGTGCGACCACGATCGTCATCATGATCGCCGTGCGTGGCGCGTGCGCGCAACCGGTCGCAACGGGGGTGAGTGGTTATTCCTCGACCACCGTCTCGTCGCGCGGAATCGCGAAACGGTAACCACGCCCGCGCACGGTTTCGATCGGTTTCAGGCTGCTTTCGGGATCGAGCTTGCGGCGCAGGCGGCCGATGAACACTTCCAGCACGTTCGAGTCGCGGTCGAAATCCTGCTGGTAGATGTGTTCGGTCAGGTCGGCCTTCGAGACCAGTTCGCCCGCGTGCAGCATCAGGTATTCCAGCACCTTGTATTCGTAACTGGTGAGGTCGGTGGCCCTGCTCTCGACTGTCACCGTCTGCGCGGTGGTGTCCAGCCGGATCGGCCCGCACGACAGCACCGGCTTGGCCCAGCCCGACGCACGCCGCACCAGCGCGTTGATGCGCGCCAGCAGTTCCTCGACATGAAACGGCTTGACGAGATAATCGTCGGCGCCAAATTTGAGCCCTTCGACCTTGTCCTGCCACGACGAACGCGCGGTCAGGATCAGGATCGGGTAGCCGTGGCCCTCCTTGCGCAGGATCTCGACCAGTTCCATCCCGGAAAGCTTGGGCAGGCCGAGGTCCACAATCGCGAGGTCGAAAGGCACCTCGCGGCCGAGGTACAGGCCTTCCTCGCCGTCGGCTGCGGCATCGACCGCGAACCCGTCGCGCTTGAGGCGTGCCGCGAGCGTTTCGCGCAACGGCGCTTCGTCTTCCACCAAAAGGATACGCATCACCGCCCTCCTTGATCGGAATCCGGTTTGTTCGCGCCGGTCCGCGACTTCTGTCTCGAATGCAACTGCATCACGCGAACCTGGCCCTTCGGGGTCAGCACCTTGACGCGATAGACCTTGGCCTGGCCGTGCTGGATCGTATCAGCCGCAAGGATGTGCCCATGCGTCTGGTGCTGCACCTGCTTGACCGCCTGCTCGAGACTGGCCGGACGCGGCGGCTGTTGCGGCGCGGGCGCCTTGCGCGCGAAGGAACTCGCCGCGCACAAACACAGCGTGCCTGCCAGCACTGTTGCAATCACCCGGAATTTCATGGCTACCCATGCGGTTCGTGTGGACCTTCGAATGACGATGATGCGGTGATCCATTGAATTCGTGCTGAACACGCAATCCGGGCGCCTGTTGCGCCCGCCGGGCGGCGCCAGTCGCGCCCTTCACGCCACCTTTGATGCGACCGGCGCGTGGACGTGCCGGAGCGCCGCCTCGACGGCGCTCCAGCCTGCCCCGTCCGCCTGCGTTTGCGTCGACAGCAGCCTCCGGAAGGCCTTGCCGCCCGGCTCGCCGCGGTACAGGCCGAGCAGGTGGCGCGTGATCGAGGCGAGACGCACGCCCCGCGTACCCTCGGCCTCGGCGTAAGGCGCCATTTGCCGGAGGACGCGCGCGCGCGCCGGCGGCTCGCCTTCGAACAACGCCGCATCGACGCGCGCCAGTGCATACGGATCATGGTAGGCGAGCCTGCCCAGCATCACGCCATCGACGTGCCGCAAATGTTCGCGGACCGCCGGCAGCCCGTCGATGCCACCGTTGAGCACCACCGTCAGTCGGGGAAATTCGCGTTTCAGGCGGTACACGCGCGAATAATTGAGCGGCGGAACCTCGCGGTTCTGTTTCGGCGACAGCCCCTGCAGCCACGCCTTGCGCGCGTGCACGATCAAAACCCGCGCGCCGGCATCGAGCATGCCTGCCGCGAACGCGAAAAGATCCTCGTCGTCATCCTGGTCGTCCACGCCGATCCGGCATTTCACCGTCACCGGCACGTCCCGTCCGACATCGGCGACCGCTTCGCGCATCGCGCGCACGCAATCGGCGACCAGCCGTGGTTCGCGCATCAGGCAGGCGCCGAAGCGGCCGGATTGCACCCGGTCAGAGGGACACCCGACGTTGAGGTTGATTTCATCGTATCCCGCCTCGGCGCCGTAGCGCGCAGCGGCAGCCAGCTCGGCCGGATCCGCGCCGCCCAGTTGCAACGCGACCGGGTGCTCTTCCCGCGCGTGCGCAAGAAGATGCGTGCGCTCGCCGCGCACCAACGCCGCGGCGGTCACCATTTCGGTATAAAGACGCGCGTGCGGCGCCAGCAGGCGATGGAAATACCGGCAATGCCTGTCGGTCCAGTCCATCATCGGGGCAACGCACAACTTCCACGCGGCGTCAGAATGCAATGTCGTGGAGTTCATGGGCTTTCATCTGGATGCATCTGCCCGGTTTCGCAACCCGGGCTGGCTCGAATCACCGAAATTCCGGGCGCTTGCAGCCTGCCCGTTGGCACCGACCTGGGTCAAGCCGGGGGGCCGCAAATCATGACATCGTTCGCGGCGTGCGTACCATTGCCGCCAGCGAGGCGGCATTCGCCATGGCAACGCCCGTGGCATCGACGTCGACGGTATCATCGATGTTTCGACGCCGCCGCCAACCGCGGAGGAACGCCATGCCCACTACGATGCCGACGATCTTCTTCGGCCACGGCAACCCGTTGAACGCGCTGCAGGACAACGAATGGAGCCGTGGCTGGGCGGCGCTGGGCCAGCGTCTGCCGCGCCCGCGCGCGGTGCTGTCGGTGTCGGCCCACTGGTACCTGCCCGGCACCGCGCTGACCGCGATGGCAAGGCCGCGCACGATCCACGATTTCGGCGGCTTCCCGCGCGAACTGTTCGAGGTGCAATACCCCGCACCCGGCGATCTCGACCTGGTGCGCCGCGTGCATGAGCTCCTGCAACCACTGGAAATACGTGACGACCTGTCATGGGGGCTGGACCACGGGACCTGGTCGGTGCTGCGCCATGTGTTTCCCGATGCCGACGTGCCGGTGGTGCAACTGTCCATCGACGAGATGCAACCGTCCGCGTTCCACTACGAACTGGGCCGCCGGCTGCGTCCGTTGCGCGACGAGGGCATCCTCGTGATCGGCAGCGGTGACGTGGTCCACAACCTCCACACCTACGCCTGGGGACAGCGCCCGGTCGAGCCGTTCGACTGGGCGCTGCGCTTCGAGACCCGGGCCCGCGAGCTGATGTTGCAGGGCGATCACCATGCATTGATCGACTACGAATCGTTGGGCCGCGATGCGGAGTTGTCGATCCCGACGCCGGACCACTACCTGCCGCTGCTGTACGTGCTCGGCGCCAGCACCGCCAACGAACCGGTGACGTTTCCGGTCGAAGGCATGGACGGCGGCTCGATCTCGATGCTCAGCGTGCAGTTCGGCTGAGCGCGGGAACAGACCGAATCACGTCCCGCCCCTGCGTGTCGGTTTCAGGAGGATGCGTCCGACTGCGCGCCTGTTGCAGCCGCGCTTCGGCTCCCGCCAAGCTCGGCATGCCGCGCATGCGCATCCGTCAGGGTGGCCTGCAACGACTCACGGTCGTCGATCAACTTGCGCGATGCCTCGTCGAGGCTCGTGAATCGCTGCTCGGCAGCGACCAGGCGGGCGTAGAGGCGCTCGCGGTCGTGGGCAAACGCGGCATCGTCCAGGTCCATGTATTCGCCGGCAAGTTGGCGCAGGTCCATCGCCGCGCTCCGGGCCTTGCCTTTCCGGCTCACCAGCGAGGCAATCACCGTGACCACCAGGATCGCGCCGATCACATACAGCGACGTGGTGGTCGTGATCTCGATCACGTTGACCGGCGCGCCGTCGTTGACGAACGGCAGGTCGTTCTCGTGGAGCGCGTGGAGGATCAGCTTGGCGCCGATGAAGGCGAGGATCGCCGCCAGCCCGTACGACAGGTAGATCAGCCGTTCGAGCAGGTGGTCGATCAGGAAGTACAACTGGCGCAGGCCGAGCAGCGAAAACGCGGTCGCGGTGACGACCACGAAGGTGTCCTGGGTGAGTCCGAAGATCGCCGGGATCGAGTCCAGCGCAAACAACAGGTCGGTGGCGCCGATCACGAGCACCACCAGCATCAATGGCGTCATGACCCGCCGCCCGTTCTCGCGGGTGAACAGCTTCTGGCCGTCGTAGTGCTGGCTGGTGCGGAGCCAGCGCCTGGCCAGCCGCATCACGACGTTGTCGTGCTCCCCGGACTTGGGCTTGAGCACGTGGCCCGCGGTCAACAGCAGCAGGAACCCGAACAGGTAGAAGACCCACGAGAAGCGCGCGATCAACGCTGCGCCGATGAATATCAACCCGATGCGCGCCACCAGCGAGAACACGATGCCGAACAGCAGCACCTCCTGCTGGTACTGCCGCGGTACGCGGAAACTCGACAGGATCACCAGGAACACGAACACGTTGTCGACCGACAGCGCCTTCTCGGTGATGTAGCCGGCGAAGTACTCGGTACCCATGCCCGGGCGCCCCCATGTCGCCACGGCGATACCGAACACCAGCGCGACGGCGATGTACAGCGTGGTCCACACGGTGGACTCGCGCAGGCTCGGCACATGCGCCTTGCGTACGTGGAAGAAATAATCGAACAGCAGCATCCCTGCCACCAGCACAACGGTCAGCGCCCAGATGGTCGGCGACACGTGCGGGAGTGTGGGAAGGCGGGCCTCGGGCATGCAGTCGGCTTCCGGATTCGCGCACGCTGGGGATGGGGGTGAAGGAACGCGCGGCGCGATCCATGGTACCGGGTGCGTCGGCGCACCCGCGGCGTCGCGGCTCGGTCAAGCCTACCGGCATCTCCCGACGGGCATGCGCCGGTCGGTCGCCCGCGTCGCGCGCAACGGGATACTTCGAGAAGATGGCTGACCTGGCGGCTCCCGCAATGGCCGATGGCGTGCCGTGGTGCGTCACGAGGACCCCGACCCGGCGAGCGGGTACGCGGCAATCACCCGATCGTCGTCATGACGCAGACCGGGATTGCGCCACGACAAGATGGGCGTTGAATTCAGGATCCCCCGCCGTCACGCCGGTTGACCGGGGCGTCCGATTCACCCGCCTCGGCCCGCGGCAGCCTCGCCCTCGGCAGGTGCCAGCCATACCGGATGGCCATGAAGCGCAACGCGAAGCACAGGACGCCACCGACGATCGTGCTCGCAACTGCCGAAAGGTGCAGGACGTGGCCGGCCACCACCACGGCCGCACCCGCCAGCGCTGCCAGCGCATAAAAGTCTGCACGCAGCACGGCCGGAATCTCGGTGACCAACACGTCGCGCAGCATGCCGCCGCCGATGCCGGTCAACATGCCGAGCAACGCCGCCATCACCGGATTGAGACCGAAGACCAGGGCTTTTTCGGCGCCGGCCACCGCGAAAAAAGCCAGGCCCACGGCATCGAACCACAACACGTCGTTGCGGAACCGGTCGGTGACCGGATACCAGAAGAACGTGATCAACCCGGCTGCGACGGAAACGCACAGGTACTTCCAGTCGGCGATCGCCGCCGGCGGCACCGCACCAATCAACACGTCGCGGGTGATGCCGCCCACGTTGCCCGCCGCGAACGCCAATACCAGCACGCCGAAGACGTCGAGCCGATGCTTGACGGCAGCCATCCCACCACTGATCGCGAAGACGAAAGTGCCTCCGAGATCGAGCACGAGCAACAGGATGTGCGGGATCTGCGGCATGGTTGTCCCCCCGCCCGTATCGTTACCCCACCAGCCACGCGCGCGCGGCAACCATCATGGCCTCCACGCCGGTTTCGAGCGTGGGGTGGATGACCGGCAGGAAGCGCGGGTTGTGGTTGGTCGGAATTTCGTTGAGCCGATTCGCAGCCTTGGCCTTCGCATAGGTGTCGGGATCGGTGCCGCCCACGAACCAGAATACCGAAGGCGCGCCCCACTCGGCACCGAACGATCCGAAATCCTCGCTCGCCGAGGCCGGACCGGTTTGCCGGATGCGCTCGGCGGGGAAATGTTGCCGGAAGGCCTCGAGCACCCGCGCGGTCGCGTCCGCATCGTTCGTCACCAGGGAGTAACGGTCCAACGGCGTGATTTCCGGCGGCTTCGGGGCACCCGACGCCGCGGCCTCGGCATTGACGATGCGCGTGATCGCGGCGAGTACGCGTTGGCGCACACCTTCGTCGAACGTGCGCACGTTGAGCTTGATGATGGCCTCGTCGGGAATCACGTTCTCCTTGGTGCCGGCCTGCAGCGAGCCGACGGTCACTACGGCCGCTTCGGTCGGCGCCACCTCGCGCGCGACGATCGTCTGCAGCCGCAACACCGTGGCCGCCGCCATCACCACGGGATCGACGCTTGCCTGGGGCATCGAGCCGTGCGCGCCTCGGCCGAACAGGCGGATCTGCAGGCTGTCGGCGGCCGAGGTGATGACCCCGGTGCGGCCGCCGAGGGCGCCGGCCGGGCCCACCATCACGTGTTGGCCGAGCACGATGTCGGGTTTGGGGAAGCGCTTGAACAAGCCGTCGTCGATCATCGCCTGCGCGCCGGCGGCGGTTTCTTCCGCCGGCTGGAACACCGCCATCAGCGTGCCCTTCCAGCCCGAGCGGGTTTGCGCCAGCAGGGTCGTGGCACCCACCAGCCAGGTCACGTGCATGTCGTGGCCGCAGGCGTGCATCACCGGCACCGTCTTGCCCTCGGGGTCGGTGGCCGTGACCTTGCTTGCGTAGGCCACGCCGGTCGCCTCCTCGACCGGCAGTGCGTCCATGTCGGCACGCAACATCACGGTCGGCCCGTCCCCATTGTGCAACAGCCCGACCACGCCCGTCTTCCCGACCCCGGTCGTTACCTCGAAGCCGGCTGCATGCAGCCGCTCGGCCGCCAGGCCCGCGGTCCGGTTTTCCTGCATAGAAAGCTCCGGATGCGCGTGAATGTCGGTGTACAACTTCTCGAGATCCGGAAGCAACTTGCGGAGATCCTCCGATGACGGTCCGGATGCCTTGCCCTGTTTCGCGTCCATATCATTCCTTGCAGCATTGAGATGAATTGCCGCCCGTCCATCGTGGCGATCGTGCGAAACGCGTCATTCGGCAGGCGCGTACGCTGCTTCGACACGCTTGATGAAGGCCAGGTACTCGGTCATGTAGTCGCGCAGGAACCCGGCCGTGGTGTCGTTGTTGACCTCGCCGTCGTCGTCGATCAGGTCGGGCGTGAACTGGATGTAGGCCTCGACGGTGTTCATCAGCGGCGAGTTGCAGAAGCAGAGCACGCTGCGCAGGCTCTGCTGCGCGACGGCCGTTCCGATCGAACCGGGCGAGGTGCCGATGATTGCCGAGGGCTTGTGCGTGAAGGAGTTCTTGCCCCACGGGCGGCTGGCCCAGTCGATGGCGTTCTTCAGTGCACCCGGAATCGAACGGTTGTATTCGGGCGTGACGAACAACACTGCATCGACCTCGGCGATGGCCTGCTTGAAGGTGCGCGCGACCGAGGGGAAATCGGCGTCGTAGTCGTAGCTGTACAACGGCAGGTCCCTGAACGGAATCTCGACCATGTCGAGCTCCGGCGGTGCGAGACGGACCAGGGCCTTCGCAAGCTTCCGGTTGATCGAAGCCTTGGCAAGGCTGCCGACGAAGTAACCGACTTTGTACGTGGTCATGTGAGCTCCTTGGTGGCTGGATTGATTCGGTCCGGCCGTGTCGACGACCATCGGGGCGCCCGCGCCGCTGCGACCACGGCGCGGTGGAACCTGCGACCGGGGTCAGTTGCGTCGACGCGGGTCAAGCACGGCTCCCTGGTGCGATCCCTCGA
>DASUKQ010000067.1:0-3040 GCA_036278635.1 Rhodanobacteraceae bacterium | reverse complement strand
ATACGAAGCGGGTCGCAATCGTGTTCACAATTTGTATCAATTGCGATGTGCACGTCGCGCTCACGTCGCCGGCCACGGCGAGTGCCCGAACCACCCGGCTGGGGTGTGCCGGCGACGGGTGCTAGGCTAACCGGCCGCACCGGAGATCCGCATGCACGATCTGCTGCTTCGCCTCAATCTCCCGGCATTACCCGATCGCATCGCGCACTTCAGCCTGCGCCTGGCCGGGGCGATCGTGCTGCTGGTGGTGGGCATCTGGATCATCGGCCAGCTTGCCAACCTGCTGCGGCGTGGCCTGCGACGCGGTCATCTCGATCCCACCCTGATCGGCTTCCTGCGCAACGGCGTCTATGGAATGTTGCTGGTGCTGCTGGTGGTGAGTCTGCTGCAACTGGTCGGATTGCCGAGCGCTTCGTTGATCGCCGCGGTCGGCGCGGCGGGCCTGGCGATCGGCCTGGCCTTGCAGGGCTCGCTGTCGAATCTCGCCTGGGGCGTGCTGCTGATCGTGTTCCGGCCGTTCCGGGTCGGCGACTTCGTGCAGTTCGGCTCGATCCTGGGCACGGTCGAGCGGGTGGACCTGATGCAGACCTATCTGATCATGCCGGACAACCGGGAGGCGATCGTGCCCAACGCCAAGGTCGGCAGCGACGCGATCATCAATTACAACCGGCTCGGCCAGCGGCGTTTCGAGATCAGCGTCGGCATCGGCTACGACGACGACATCGGCCGCGCGATGGGGATCGTGCGGGGCCTGTTCGAGGCCGACCCGCGGGTCCTGAAAGATCCGGCCCCGGGCGTGTGGGTCGCATCGCTCGACGCAAGCGCGGTGCAACTGGTGATCCGCGCGTGGGCGCACGTCAGCGATTTGTGGGAAGCGCAGACGGCGCTGATCCGCGCGGTCAAGGAGACCTTCGACGCCGAAGGCATCAGCATCCCGTTCCCGCAGCACGAGGTGACGGTGAAGCAAATCGTCGGAGTGACGCCGGCACCGGGCAAATCGTGACGCCGGCGCGCGAATGCGCGAAACTCTACCGGCTGTGCCTGCTGCACAGAGCCAAAGGACAAGCATGAGCGACACGCGCGAAGCCACCGTACCGGACATCGGGGATTTCACCGACGTGCCGGTGATCGAGGTGCTGGTGAAACCCGGCGACCGGGTCGAGAAGGACCAGAGCCTGGTCACGCTGGAGTCGGCCAAGGCCACGATGGAAGTGCCCGCCCCCTTCGCCGGCATCGTGCGCGAGGTCAAGGTCAAGGAGAACGACTCCGTTTCGCGCGGCAGCGTGATCGCGCTGATCGAGGCGGGAGAGGGTGCCGCTTCGCCCCCCTCTCCTGCCGGGAAAGGGGCCGGGAGCGAGGGTCCGAGTCCTGCGCAAACTTCCAAACCTGCGGAGAAAATGGAATCGCCCAGGGCCGAGGCGGCAACCGCGCGCGCGCCTGTTTCCGAAAAAGAGGAGAAGCGCGCACCCGCGCCGGCGACTTCCGCACCGGCCAGCGACATCGCGCCCCCACGCTCGCCGCCCATCCCCTTCGACGCCGATACGGTCGCGCCCGACAAGGTGCCCTACGCCAGCCCCGCGGTGCGCGCGTTCGCGCGCGAGCTGGGCGTGGACATCGCGCGCGTGCACGGTTCGGCGCGCGGCGGCCGCATCACCAAGGAAGACGTGCAGGCGTTCGTCAAGTCGGCGCTGGCCGGCGGCGCGCCGATCGCGCACGGCACCGGCGGCCTGCAACTGCTGCCGTGGCCGCAAATCGATTTCGCCAAATTCGGTGAGGTCGAGGTGAAGCCGCTCTCGCGCATCAAGAAGATCGCCGGCGCCAATCTCTCGCGCAACTGGGCGATGATCCCGCACGTTACCCAGCACGAGTCCGCCGACATCACCGCGATGGAGGCGTTCCGCAAGCAGCTTGGCGCGGAAAACAAGGAGGTGAAGATCACGCCGCTGGTGTTCCTGATCAAGGCGGTGGTCGCGGGACTCAAGCAGTACCCGCAATTCAATGCCTCGCTGGACGCCTCCGGCGAAAAACTCGTCCTGAAAAAATATTTCCACATCGGTATTGCGGTCGACACGCCCGACGGTCTGGTCGTGCCTGTGATCCGCGATGCCGATCGCAAGGGTCTGCTGGAACTGGCGATGGAGCTTGGCGAGATTTCGAAGAAGGCGCGCGACAAGAAGCTCTCGCCGAACGACATGTCGGGCGGCTGCTTCTCGATTTCGTCGCTGGGCGGCATCGGCGGGACGGCGTTCACGCCGATCATCAACGCGCCGGAAGTGGCGGTCCTGGGCGTCTCGCGCTCGGGCATGCAGCCGGTGTGGAACGGCAGCGCGTTCGAGCCTCGACTGATGCTGCCGCTGTCGCTGTCCTACGACCATCGCGTGATCGACGGCGCGGACGCCGCGCGCTTCACCACCTATCTCGCGCGCGTGCTCGGCGACCTGCGCCGGCTGCTGGTGTAACACGATGGCCACGATCGAATTGAAAGTCCCCGCGATCGGCGATTTCTCCGATGTGCCGGTGATCGAAGTGCTGGTGAAAGTCGGCGACAAAGTCGAAAAAGACCAGAGCCTGCTGACGCTGGAATCGGCGAAAGCCACGATGGAAGTCCCGGCCTCCGCCGCGGGCGTCGTCAAGGAGCTGCGCGTCAAGGAAGGCGACAGCGTTTCCGAAGGCAGCGTGATCGCAATCGTCGAGGCGGAAGGCGCGGCTTTGACCCCCGCTCCCCCCGGGAGAGGGGCAGGGGGTGAGGGTTCCAGTCCGGCGCAGAGCTCGGTGGCCCCGGCTCAAACCCCAGGCAAGTCCGAACCCTCACCCGGCGCCGTGCGCCAATCTCTCCCGACGGGAGAGGAAAAGAGCGGCGCTCCGGGCGGCGCAAAGGAAACAGGCCGCAAACCCGATTTCGAATGCCAGGTCTGCGTGCTCGGCTCCGGCCCCGGTGGTTACACCGCCGCGTTCCGCGCCGCCGATCTGGGTCTCGACACCGTCCTGATCGAACGCTACGAGCGCCTCGGCGGCGTGTGCCTCAACGTCGGTTGCATTC
>DASUKQ010000066.1:0-5739 GCA_036278635.1 Rhodanobacteraceae bacterium | reverse complement strand
CCGACGATCGAGCCGTGCAACTCGGCGGTCCCGATCGCGAGCTTCGCCTGCGCGAGCGCCGCGCCGAATTCCGCGTACGTCATCGTCGTCATGCCGGGAGTCTGAACCAATGGCCGGGGAGTCATGCCGGGGCCATTCTAGGCAGCACGCAACAAGTTCAACAACCGCGACTTTCCACCACGACGCGCCGCGGTGGTTTGAGTAAACTGGGCAGGCAGCCGCGCCTGGCCTTCCGTTCAACGGTGGTCTTGCAACGGATGGCTGCGACAGGCAGGGGCAAGTTGCGCACACCATGAGCCGCGTTCCTCCCGGATCCTCCGTGGCCACCCCGCGGCAAGTACGCCAGCGCGTCGTGCTGGCGCTCGCCACGGCGTTGCTGTGGTTCGCCGCCGCAGCCGGCGCGCAGGCTCCGCCCCAGACGTGGCAGGCGTATCAGCGCGATTTTTATTTCCAGCAGATCGACAGCACCGAGGGCCTCGCGCAGAACTCGGTCTCGCTGGTTTTCCAGGACCGCCGCGGGTTCATGTGGTTCGCCACCCAGGGTGGACTGTTCCGTTACGACGGCTACAAACTGATCCGCTACACCCACGATCCCGATCGCGCCGACAGCCTTCCCAATGACTATCTGGTGACCTCGCTCGCCGATGCCGGCGGCGATCGGCTCTGGGTCGGTTCGTCCAGCGGCGGCTTGATCCTGCTCGATCCGGAATCGGACAAGGTCATCGCCCTGCCGCAAGGCGTGCAGCGCGGCAACCTCCCGATCACGAGCCTGCTCGGGCTGCCGAACGGCGACGTCCTGGTGGGGAGCCGGCTGGGCCTGGATCGGCTGACCGCCACGCCGAAACTTCACCTGGAGCAGATCTGGGTCGAGCCGGACGGCATGGCCGCACCGGTGGATTCACTGACGCGTTGCCCGGATGGCTCGGTCTACGCTGCGGCGGGCAGCGCGATCGTCGCACTCGATGCGGCCGCCGGGAAAGGCCGCATCCTGACGAACACCGGGCAACCGGTCGATGCGCTGCGCTGCGACGCCGCCAGCAAGCGGCTGTTGCTGGGCAACGCGAGCGGTCTGGCCAGCGTGGATCGAAGATCCGGCGCGCTCGTGTCGGTCTGGCGCAGTGACGCAGCCGCGGCCATCGGCGTGCGCGCGATCGCCGTCGACCACGCCGGGCGCGTCTGGCTCGGCCTGACCAATCACAGTCTGCTGCGGCTCGCGCCGGACGGTTCCGAGGAACACGTGGTGCCCGCGCCGCTGGGAATCTCCGGGGGTCTGCCCGACTCACGCATCGACACCCTGTTCGTCGACCGCACCGGCCTGCTGTGGGCCGGAACCCTGTCGGCCGGCGTGGTCTGGACGCATCCCGACGGCAATCCCATCCAGGCCGTGCTGAACCTCACCGGCAACGCGCGCGCACGCACTTTCGTGCGCGCATTTCATCCGGCGCGTGACGGCAGCTATTGGGTCACGATGAGCGGGCCGGGGCTGGTGCGCTATGACCCGGCCTCGCGCACGGTCACCAGTTTCAGTGCTGCGCTGGCCGATGCCGTGGACGGGCCCGGCGGGGTGGCCACCCGGTCCGCGGGGACCAGCGCGAACGTGGGCCCGAACTGGCGCACCAATGGAATGTCCACCCGCAGCTTCGGCATCGTGCCGGATGCCGATGGCACGCTGTTGCTGCCTTCCCATCGTGGCATCCTGCGATTCGACCCGGCCACCGGCAAGGCCGCCTACGCGACCCTGGACGGCAAGGCCGCCACGACGCCGGTCCGCGCGCTGTACCGCGCCCGCAACGGCGACTTGTGGGCCGCGCCCTATGACGCGGGCCTGGTGCATTACCACGCCGGCGTCGCGGTGCAACGATTCGACAGCACCCACGGCCTGGCCTCGAACAGCGTGCTGGTGATCGACGAGGACAGCCGGGGCAACATCTGGGCCGGCACGACCAACGGCGTGTCGCTGATCGATCCCGCCAGCGGGAAGGTGCGGACCTTCCGGGAAATTCCGGGGCGCCGCGATTCGCTGGCGGGCCGCACGGTCATCAGCCTCCTGGTCGGCAAGGACGGCCAGGTCTGGGTCGGATCGCTGTCCGGCATCAGTCGCTTGCGCGGCATCGATGCCGACGGCGCGCATTTCCAGCGCTACAACCTCGCAGACGGGCTGCCCAACGACACCATCGATTGCATGCTCGAAGATGCCCGGGGCAACATCTGGTTCAGCACCAACCTCGGCATCGGCCGGCTGGATCCGAAGACCGGTGCAATTCGCGGCTTTGGCATCGCCGACGGCCTGCAGGGCAGCGAGTACAACTCCGGCGCATGCCTGCGCACCGCCGCCGGCAATCTGCTGTTCGGCGGGAACGGCTTCGACATCGTCAATCCCGGAAAAGTGCGCCCCGCGGCGATCGACGCCCCGCTGGTCATTACGGAACTGCGCAGCGCCAAGGGCCGCATTCCGGTCCCCGCGTCGTCGTCGGCCACCATCACCATCGGCGGCAACGACCGCAGCCTGCAGGTCGCCTTCGCCGACCTCAATTACGCCTCTTCCGACCACAACCGTTACCGTTACCGGCTGCTGGGCCGCGATTCACAATGGAGCGCACCCAGCCGCGACCACTCGGTCGCGTACAACGGCATCGCGCCGGGCGACTACCGCTTCGAGGTGCAATCGATCCGGCGTGATGGCAGCCCCGGGACCACCGCGGGCATCGCGGTCCACGTGGAGGCCATCTGGTGGTGGAGTCCGGTCATGCGCGCCATCTACGCGGTGGCCATCGCGCTGCTGGTCCTGATCGCCCTGCTCGGATGGCGCAGCCACCACCACGAACAGGCGCGTCATCGACGTCAATTGCGACTGCGTGAAAGCCGGTTGCGCCAGGCCCTGTGGGGGTCCGGCGACGAATTCTGGGATTGGGACCTGGAGCGCGGCACGATCCTGCGGCTCGGACCCGAGGGGACGCCCGGTGGCCACCACGAACAATCGGTTCCGGCCGACGAATGGCGCCGCACGATGGTGCATCCCGACGACCTGGCCAGCCTCGACCACGCGCTGGCCGAGCACCTCGCCGGCAACAGCGAGCACTTCGAGGTCGAACACCGCGTGCGCGGCCGCGACGACGAATGGACGTGGGTGCTTTCGCGCGGCAAGGTCGTCGAGCGCGACGAGGGCGGCAAGCCGCTGCGGGTATGCGGCACGGAGCGCGACATCAGCGCCATGCGCGCGGCCGACCGCGATCGCCGCATCGCCTCCGAAGTCATCCGCAACATGAGCGAGGCGGTTACCGTCACCGACCTCGACTTCCGCTTCATTTCGGTCAACACCTCGTTCACCCGCATGACCGGCTACGCGGAACACGAGGTGCTCGGCCACGACGCCTCGATGCTCAACGGCAGCCGCCACGCGCCGGAAAGCTACACGCACCTCCGCCAGATGCTGGCCGAGACCGGCCACTGGCGCGGCGAACTGTGGCAACGACGCAAGGATGGCGAGGAATTCCTGTGCTGGGTGGAACTCAACGAGGTGTGCGACGCCTCCGGCCAGCGCACCCACATGATCGGCGTGCTGACCGACATCACCGATCGCAAGCGCGCCGAGCAGGAACTGCGCTACCTCGCCAATTACGACACCCTCACCGGACTGCCCAACCGCGCGCTGCTGGGCGAGCGCCTTGGTGCGGCCGTGATCAGTGCCCGTCGCACCGGCCTCAAGGTCGCGCTGCTGTTCCTGGACCTGGACCGCTTCAAGCACGTCAACGACTCGCTCGGCCACACCGCGGGCGATCGCACCCTGAAGGCGACCGGCGCGCGCCTGCGCCAGTGCGTGCGCGAGAACGACGTGGTCGCCCGCCTCGGGGGCGACGAATTCACCGTCGTGCTGGAAGACCTCGCCGACGTGGGCGGCGCGGAAGAAATGGCGCAACGCCTGATCCACGCCTTCGCAAAGCCGCTGCCGGTCAGCGGCACCCAGGAAACCGTGATCTCGCCTTCGATCGGCATCGCCATGTACCCCGACCACGGCCAGACGCCGGCGGACCTGCTGAAGTGCGCGGACACCGCGATGTACCAGGCCAAGGCCAGCGGCCGCAATACCTGGGCGGTCTATCATCCCGGCATGGACGCGCGCGCACGCGACCATGCCACGCTCGTCAATGCACTGCGGCGGGCGCTCGACCGCGGCGAATTACGCCTGGTGTACCAGCCCAAGATGACGCTGCACGGGGACACCATCACCGGCATGGAGGCCCTGCTGCGCTGGCACAATCGCGATCTCGGCGAGATCCCGCCCAGCGTCTTCATCCCGCTGGCCGAGGAAACCGGGCAGATCCACGAAATCAGCGCCTACGTGTTCGCGACCGCGTGCGCCGACCTGCGCCGCTTCCGCGAGAGCGGCCACCGGCATCTCACGATGGCAATCAATCTTTCCGCGGCGCAGTTGAACCGCCCCGACCTGACCTCGCACATCTGCGACCTGCTCGCCGAGCACGACGTCGCGCCCAACCAGATCGAGCTGGAGCTCACCGAGAGCATGGTCATGGCAAACGCCGAACAATCGGTACGCCTGCTCGGCGAACTGAAATCGATCGGCACGCGCCTCGCGATCGACGATTTCGGCACCGGGTATTCGTCGCTGGCCTACCTCAAGCGGCTGCCGATCGACACCCTGAAGATCGACCAGGAATTCGTCGGCGACATCACCACCGACCCCGACGACGCCGCGATCACCTCGACCATCATCACCATGGCGCACTCGCTGCAGCTCAAGGTCGTGGCCGAGGGCGTGGAAACCGTCGAACAACTCGCCTTCCTGCGCGCGCAGCGGTGCGACGAAATCCAAGGCTATTGGCTATCGCGGCCGCTTTCCGCCGATGCCTGCCTGGACTTCCTCAACCGGCACACCGCGACAGCGGGTGCCCTGACCTGACCGGGTCGCCCGCCGACCGGGGTGCCTGGTCTATGCCTGACAGTCTTTTTTGCCTTATATTCACGCCATGGACAATCAACCCCGCTCCGTCGAAGACGAACTCGCCGCCCTGTCGCAGGCGCTGGACAAGGCAGTGGGCCAGATGCGCCGGCTCGCCGAGGAAAATGCCAGCCTGCGTCGCGGTCGCGACCAACTGGCGGGCGAACGTGCCGCACTCATGACCCGCAACGAGCAGGCGCGGACGCGGGTCGAAGCCATGATCGAGCGGCTGAAATCGCTCGAGAGCACGGGTTGAGCAGCATGGCCGAAGAATCCGTCACCGTCACCGTCAAGCTGCTGGACCGCGAATTCCTGGTCGGCTGCAAACCCGACGAACGCGCAGGACTGCTGGCCGCGGTCGAACACCTCAACCGCAAGATGCGCGACATCCGGCACGCCGCGCGCAGCCCCGGCTACGACCGTATCGTGGTGCTGGCCGCGCTCGACATCACCCACGAATTGCTGATGCTGCAACGCAGCCAGAACCAGCTGTCCAGCAGTGCCGGCGAGCACATCGCGATGCTGCGGCGCAAGCTTGAAGATGCACTCGAAGCGCCCATAGAATGACCTTGCTGGCGTCCCCTGCGGTGAACGACAGCGCGCCTCCAGCAATGTGCCTTGTTCCTAATGTACGACCTGGGGCCGGCGGATACCGGATCGTTGTGCAAGTCCGTCACGAGCGGAAAGCCTGAAGGCCCGGTGAGCCCGCCCACGTGATCCTCCAGGATCAGGGTCGCTCGGCGCGCATCGTCATCGCGGAGGACGTCGGTTTGTTCGTGCGA
>DASUKQ010000065.1:0-13046 GCA_036278635.1 Rhodanobacteraceae bacterium | reverse complement strand
CTACGACAGCCTGCCCGCCGGCCTGCAAACGCCCCAGACGCAGATCAACCGGGCGATGGCGCTGACCCGCGAAGCCGCCGCGCTGGATGCAAGCGGCGCGGCCGATGCCGCGTCCGCCAAGTTCGACGCCGCGCAAGCGGTATTCGAAAAGCTGCGCGCCGCCGGCCACAACGGCGAAGACACGACCTATGGCCTGGCGTTGATCCTCAACACCAAAGCCGCCAACGCATTCCTAAGCGGCATAGGCCAAGGCAAAATCAGCGACGCCGTGCGTGCGGCCGACCTGCTGCGGCCGCTGGCACGCGCACCGGATGCCAGCCGGCGGGTGCGGCAACTGTACGCCAATGCCTTGTCCTTTGCCGCTTTCACCCAGCCGCTCGACCAGCAGTTGACGACCTTCGACGAGGCCCGCAAGGTGCTGGAGGGCCTTGGCGCGCTCGACCTCACCGATCTCAACGCCGCCTCCCTGTACGCCGACACGGCCGACACCGAAGCGCGCACGCTGCTGCAACTCGGACAGATCGACAAGGCACAAAAACTCGAGCAGCAGGCCTACGACCTGACCTTGAAGATCCTTGCACGCCAGCCCGGCAACCTGCACGCCATGGCGAACCGTGTTTACACGACCGGGCTTCTGGGCACCCTGGCCTCACGGCGGCATGACGACGCGGCCGCGATGGCGTTCGCACGCAAGTCTGCCGAGGCAGGCGAAGACGAAGTCCGTTTCAATGCTGCCGACCTGAACGCATGGACCCGCTGGGCGCAAGGATTGGCGCAGGTGGCGCGGATGCAGTACGACCAGGGCGAAATCGCCGAATCCATCGCAAGCTGGCGCAAGCTGATGGCGCTGGAGCAGGATCCGCGCCGGCCATCCAGCCTGGCGCCCAACCTGTTTTACGGATGGGGCGCCCTGGCACAGCGTCAGGCTTTGACTGGAGACTCCACCGGCGCCGCGCAATCCCTCGAGGCCGAGGCACGCGATCTCGTCGAAGTCGGCGCGCGACTGCCCAAGGGCAGCGTGCTGCACGCGCTATCCGCGACCCGGCAGCAGGGCGACACCGCCGACGTGCAACTCGCCGAGGGCAACGCGCAGTCCGCGTTCAAGAACGCCAGTGCCGCCGTCGCCGAATTGGACGCCTTGAAGATCCCCGCCGATGACCTGAATGCGGGCGCCTCGAAAAACAGTTCGCTTGCAACCAGTCTCCCCATCGCGGCCTCGGCGGCCATGCGGCTCGGCCGCTACGCCGACGCGGAACGGTTCGCGCGCCGCTGGCAGCAGTTGCCGCCACCGTCGCAGTCCAGGGCTGATCCCGGGGTTCAGGACTCTGGTGCGCGCGCGATGCAGGCCCACGCGCTCATCATGCAGGGCCACGCCGCCGATGCGCGCAAGCTGCTGCAACCGGCGCTGGAATGGTATCGCGCCCAGGCACAAGCCGGCGCCACGGCCACGAACTTCCGACGCAACTATGCCTACGCGCTGTACGTCAGCGCCATCAGCCAGCGCGCGGATGCCGCCGGGACGAAACAACGCAAGGCCGACCTCGACGCCGCCGACAAGCAGATTGCCGGCGCCTCCGCACAAGCCCGGCAACTCTCGAACATGCGCCACGTTTCCGGCCTCATCGCCGCCGCCCGCACCGCATCGCCTCGGTAAAAATGGTGTCAGGGACAATTTCGCGTCGCGTTGGGATGTTTTGAAAATGGTGTCAGGGACAATTTCGCGTCGCGTCTGGATGTTTCGCTTCCAGAAGAAATTGTCCCTGACACCATTTTCCGCGCGGCCTACACGCCTCGTGGGTGCTTGCCGACGCCATCCGGTGTTTCGCGCTGCTGCCGCGTACGCGCAGGAATTCGCAGACTGTTTCCTCCAAGACGGAGGAAACGGCCATGCACAGGGAAGTCCATGCCAGGGGTTTCACGCTCATCGAGCTGATGTTGACGCTGGCCGTCGCCGCGATCCTGGCGATGATCGGCGCGCCGGCCATGGCGGGGTTGCTGGCACGGGTCAGCGAGAGGAACGCCGAATCCGCCGTCGCGAACGTGTTGCGGCAAGCGCGCACGGCCGCGGTGATGCACAACACCCGCACCGTGGTTTGTCCGAGCCGCGATGGCAGGCACTGCCGTTCCGGCGACGACTGGCAACACGGCTGGATCGTGGGCGCGGATGCCGATCACGACGGCCAGCCCGATCCGGGCAGCCGGGTGCTGGCAGTGGCCGAGGCGATGCCGCCCGGCACCCGCGTCATCACCAGCAGCGGGCGCGGCCACGTCACCTTCCAGCCCAGCGGCTCGGCGGGCGGCAGCAACGTCCGGTTCACCATTTGTCACGCCCGCCGGCGCGATGGCAAATCGGTCGTGGTCTCGAATTCCGGGCGCGTCCGCGTCGCCACCCCCGAACCGGACCGGTTGAAGGCCTGCCTCGCGGGGCTGCGTTGAAGATACGTACGGAAGTACTTCCACGCCAAGCGAAAGACCCCCAACATGCGTCATTCCGGCGCAGGCCGGGATCCAATTTGTTTGCTTTGCATTGGCGCGCGAACGTAAAGAGCAAAATCGCTGGATCCCGGCCTGCGCCGGGATGACGGCAAAAACCAGATGCCGCAGGGTGGGTTGAGCACAGCGATGACCGACGCCAGACGCATCGACATCGGCCATTTACTGGAAAGCCCGGGGTCGGCCTGACCTGCAAGCGTCACGGCCATCCGAGGTAACGGTAATAGGCAATCCCGTAATCCTGGAACGCGTGTTCGTTGTGCGTGCCGACGTGGTCGATGACCACGCCCGACAACGCAGGCGTTGCTGCGCCCTCCAGCGTGCCGGAGTCGTGCAGCATCGCGTACTCCGCGCGATCGAGATCCGCCGCGTTGGCCAGGGACTGTCGAAAACCGATGGCGCGCGCGGCGTCGGGCCAGCCGCGCGCCACCCGCGCGGGAATCGCCTCCGCTGCGTCGCCACTGCCATAGCCGAGGATCAACAGGGCACGACCATCCAGGTCGACGTCGCTGGACGCTGCATCGTCCAGCCCGGCCGCGAGCCACGCAGGCAGTGCGGCGGTGTAGAGGTTGCCGAGTTCCATCATCGCGTCGGTGCCGAGCCGCAGCTTGCCTTCCACGACGCGCGGATACGCGTCGCCCTTGCGGAACGCCTTGAGCACCGCCGTCGTCATCGGGAAGGCGTCGTCCGGCAAGGCGTCTTCGGGACACCCCCTGGCGCCGGTGTGCAGCTCGCGCAACATGTCGTCCTTTGAAACGCCCGCGGCGGTGCAATAACCGGCCAGTTCGCGTTCGGCCCCGGCATCGCCGCCGGCCGCATCGTGCGCGAGCGCGGCCAGGTACGCCATCGCCCAGGCATTGCGGGGCATCCGATGGTACGGGCGGTGCATGAACACTGCGGCCAGATTCCGCAGATAGGCGCTACGCAAACCTTCGCGACGCGCGAACATCGCATCCAGCGCGGCCAGCGTCGCGTCCGTATAGCAGTCGGTGGAATATTTGCCGTTGAATACGGGCAAGTCACTCAGCCGCCCATGCTGTCCCGGCGCCTGTCCGGCAAAGCGCAGGAACGGTTTGCGGAAATCGAGACCACGGTATTCCGACGCGCTGCCGCCGGCGGCGAGGTCGAGTTCCAGCAACCGCGGCGACGCCTCCAGCAACATCGCGACCGCACCGGCGCCCTGGGTGGGTTCCCCGCTGCTGCCGCGCGCGTACTCGGCGATGTCCGCGCTGACCGCGATCGCCTGGCGACCCCGTCCGTCGCAGGCGAGATAGCGCAAGCCTCCTTTCATCGCATACACCCCGCCGAGGCAGGCGTGCTTGAACTCGGGAACCTCGCAATCACGCGCGAGCGGCGGCTTGCCTTCCGCCGCCAGCGCCACGTCCACCAGCCCGCGCACGATCACCGCGCCGGCGGCGTTGTCGGTGCTCGATTCGGTTCCAAGCGCGAGATAACCGACGCGGCGGGGATCGATGTCGTAGCGCTCGATCAGGCGCAACACGGCATTGGCCGCCAACGTGTACACGTTCTGGTCGGGGCCGGGCATCCGGAACGCCCGGCCAACCACCGCACGGGTCTTGCCCGGATCGTTTCCGGTCCAGCCGCACCATTGTTCGAGGTCGACGCGATACGGCGGCACGTACACCGCCATGCCGCTGATGCCTGCGGGAAAATTCACTGCCGACGGACTCGCTGCCACGATCCGGATTCCCTGTTGCGGAACGAAGCGGGCGAGTATGCACGGAATCCGCGTGGACACCACGTGAACCAACGCACGCACGCGTTGCCCCGACCTGCACGAACAGCGAGGCCGACGAACCCGTCGGCCTGCTTGCGATCTGGCGCCCGAACTTGGACTCGAACCAAGGACCCCCAGATTAACAGTCTAGTGCTCTAACCAGCTGAGCTATTCGGGCAGCGAGCCGGTCATTATCGTGGCAGCTGGAGGGACTGTCAAAGATCGGCGCAAGCCCGATCGACCGCGCACGGCAGGCGATCCGACTGTCCGACATCGATCGCGAGCAGGCTCGCTCCTGCAAAAAAGCCTCCCGCAGGAGCCTGCCTGCAGGCGAACCGCTCGCGCCGCGAGCGCCACAACTTTGCAGCCGACGACCGCGGAAATCACGAGCTCGGAATCAGCAGCACCTGCCCTGCCTGGATCCCGCCACCGGACTGGATCTTGCTGGAATTGACCGAGCGCAGCGAGCTCATGCTGACGCCGTAATGCTGCGCGATGCCGGACAGGGTTTCGCCGCGCGCAACCTTGTGCATGTCCTGGAACCCGCGGGGACCCTGCGTGGGGCTGCCGGCAGCCGCGATCAGGGTCGCCCCGGAAGCGGTGACGGCCTCGGCGCCCGTCGTGGTCTTGACCTGTGCGGCAACCTCGGTTGCCGGGGACGCCGTCGGGTACAGGCGCTTGTTGCGCTGCTCGGCGAACCACGTGCCGGGCGGCGGCGTGCTCTCGAAATATTGCTTGACGCCGGCCAGCACCGCCCCGGCCAGCCGCTTGCGATCGCTGCTGCTGTCCAGTCGCCGTTCGTCGGTGCGGTTGCTGATGAACGCGGTCTCGACCAGGATCGACGGCACGTCGGGCGAGCGCAGCACCACGAAGTTCGCGCCCTGCACGGTGTCGCGCCACAGCGGCCCGATCTTGCCGAGCGCGGCCAGCACGTCGCTCCCGACTTCATGGGCGGCATGCATGCTGGCACCCTGGGAAAGATCCAGCAACACTGACGCCAGCATGTGGTTCTTGTCGTCCAGCGACACGCCGCCGATCAGGTCGGACGCGTTTTCGCTCCTGGCCAGCCAACGGCCGGCCTCGCTCTGCTTGCCGTGGGTGGACAACACCCACACCGATGCGCCGCGCGCGCTGCAGTAATCCGGGCAGGAGTTGGCATGGATCGACACGAACAGGTCGGCCTTGTGTTCGCGGGCGATCTGGAAACGCTCCTTGAGCGGCACGTAGTAATCGCCCTTGCGGGTGAGCACCGCGTGCATGCCGGGTTGCGCATCGATCAACTTGGCGAGGTCCCTGGCGACCGCGAGCGTGACGCTTTTCTCCAGCGTGCCACCGCGGCCGCGCGCGCCGGGATCGTCACCGCCGTGACCCGCATCGACCGCGATCACCACCGGCCGCGGCTCGCCGTGAGCGATGTCGGAATCGATCGTGCGCACGATCTGCGACGGCTTGCCGTCCGGCGTGCCGAGATCCACGACCAGCCGATAACCGTATTGCGCGGCCGGCGTCAGCAGGAAGCTCTTGGGATGCGCCGCCCGGTCGAGATCCAGGACGATGCGTGCCTTGCCGTGAAAGTGGCCGACGCGGATGTCCTTGACCACGCCCTTGCCGGGTTTGGCGGCCACGCCCTTGCCGAATGTGCCGTTGTCCAGATCCAGCACCACGCGATCGGGCTTGTCCAGCTGGAACAGCCGGTAATCCACGGGCGCGGACAGGTCAAAGACCACCCGCGTGGAATCCGGACCACCCCAGATCCGCACAGCCGTGACCGTGCTGGGTCTTGGCGCAGGCGCCGCCAAGACCGTTGCGGCGCACCCCAGTACGCCGCAAATCAGGACCAAAACCGACAGCGATGGGCGGACCATCCCCCTCATGGTGTCGAATTCAACCGCAAGCCGCCCCGGATTGCAAGAACTTTTTCCTTTGTTATCCGCGGGCTGCGATGGGTTTATCGACAAATATTCAGAAAGTTACGCCAAGTTCGTGTTATCGGCCCTCGCGTTGGCCCTGCTTCATCACCGTCATCCAGCCCTGGCCCCGCGCCGAGAGCGGCCGCAGCTCACCCTGCCGTCCCGCGCCATCGTGCTCCAGTACGACTTCCAGGTCCGGGGCCGGCAACGCCCCGCGGCCGCGTTCTGGCCACTCCACCAGGACGATCGTACCCGGCGCATCCAGCTCGTCCAGGCCGAGCCATTCCAGTTCGCCGGCGTCGGCGATCCGGTACAGATCGAGGTGGAACGCGTCGCGTCCGTTCACGACATATCGCTCGAGCAGGCTGTAGGTCGGGCTCTTGACGCGTTCGCCCACGCCGAGCGCGCGCAACAGCGCCCGCGCGAAAGTCGTCTTGCCCGTGCCCAGTTCGCCCCGCAAGTACAGCACCCCGCCATCGATCAACGCGGGCGCAAGGCGCCGCGCCAGCGCCACGGTCGCGGCTTCGTCGGGCAACTTGATCCGGGCGGTGGCGGCTGTATTCACGAAAATCCCTGGAAGGGTCATGGGCGAAGTCAGATTGTGCATCACCGGGGCGTTTCGACCTTCCCGATTCCAACCCTGTTCACCAACGCGCGCAGGTAGGCGAACAAATCCGAAGCCAGCAGCCCGCGCTCGCCGGTGCGCGCAGCGAGGTCCCCGGCGCGGGCGTGCAGTCCGACACCGAGACACGCGGCATCCCAGGCATCCAATCCTTGCGCCAGGAGTCCCGCAATCACGCCGGTCAGCACGTCGCCCATGCCGCCGCTGGCCATGCCGGGATTGCCCCACGGACACACCGCGACACGACCGTCGGCATCGGCGATCAGGCTGCCCGCGCCCTTGAGCACCACCACCGACCGATATTTTTTCGCCAGCGCCCGCGCCGCGGCAAAGCGATCCGCCTGCACGTCCGGAATGGAACTCGCCAGCAACCGCGACGCTTCGCCGGGATGCGGCGTCAGCACGATCCGTTCCGGCAGTTCGCGCGCCGATTTCGCCAGCAGGTTCAGGCCATCCGCATCGAGCACGGTGGGCTTGTCCGCAGCCAGGGCCGCCTGCCACAGGCCGTAGCCCCAGTCGTCCTGGCCCAGGCCCGGTCCCAGCGCGATCACGCTGGCTCGGTCGAGCAAGGGTTCGAGGTTGCGGCGCACGTGCACGCCGTGCGGCATCAACTCCGGGCGCGCCGACAGGATCGGACCGACGTTGGCCTCGCGCGTGGCGACCGTGACGAGCCCGGCGCCGACCCGCAGGGCCGCCTCGCTGCACAGACGCACGGCGCCGCCCGCGCCATGGTCGCCGCCGATCGCAAGCACATGGCCGTAACGTCCCTTGTGGCTGTCCTGCGGGCGGGCCGGCAGCGCCTGCGGCGTCAGCAACGCGGCGTCCGGCTCGGCATGCGCATACACGTGGACGGGAATGCCCAGGGTCGACAAAGTGCGTTCGCCACACTGGTCGGGACCATTCGCCGTGAACAACCCACGTTTCCAGCCAACGAAACACACCGTCGCCGCCGCGTGGATGCACGGATCGAACGCCACCCCGGTGTCGGAATCCAGCCCACTGGGCGCGTCCAATGCCAGCACCGGGTGCGCCTGCGCATTCAGTGCCGCAATCAACGTGGCCGCATCGCCGGTCGGCGCGCGGTTCAGGCCGGACCCGAACAGTGCATCCACGTACACGTCGGCCTCCGGCAAGGACGCCGCCACGGACGACACCTGCCCGCCTTCCTCGACGAACCGTGCGCCCGCAGCCTCGGCGTCGCCGGTCCGGTGCCCGGCCAACGCCACGACGCTCGCGTGCAGCCCCGCCGCACGCGCCAACGCCGCCAGCAGGAATCCGTCGCCGCCATTGTTGCCGGGCCCGCACAGCACGCACAGCGTGTGCGCCTGCGGCCAGTGCCGCCGCAACGCGTCCAGCGCCGCGCGCGCCGCGCGCTCCATCAACTCGATGCCGGCGATGCCGTCGCCGATCGCGGCCTGATCGAGCGCGCGCACCCCGGCCGTGGTGTACAAGGCAGCTTGCAGGTCCGGGCTCGGCATCGCGTGATCCTACAATGCACGAATGAATACAGGCAGCGGGACCACCCTCGCCGACATCGACTTCGCCGCGCTGGCGGGACGCATCAAGGCCTGGGGCGCGGAACTCGGATTCGCGAAGGTCGGCATCACCGGCGTCGCGCTGGACGAGGACGAGGCCCATCTGCAGGCATGGCTGCGCCAAGGCCGCCACGGGACCATGGATTACATGCAGCGCCACGGCACCAAACGCAGCCGTCCACAGGAACTGCAGCCCGGCACCGTGCGGGTGGTCTCCGTGCGGATGGACTATTCCCCGACCGGCGCCGACAGCGAAGCCGCCTGGCGCACGCTGCGCGACGGCGAGGCTGCCTACGTCGCGCGTTACGCGCTGGGCCGCGACTACCACAAGCTGATCCGGTCGCGCCTGCAGAAACTCGCGGACCGCATCCAGACCGAAACCGGTCCGTTCGGCTACCGCGCCTTCACCGATTCGGCGCCGGTGCTGGAAAAGGCGTTGGCGCGCAACGCGGGACTGGGCTGGATCGGCAAGCACACCCTGCTGCTGGACCGCGACGCGGGATCATGGTTCTTCCTCGGCGAGCTTTACACCGATCTGCCGCTGCCGATCGACAAGCCTTCGACCGCGCATTGCGGCACCTGCACGCGCTGCATCGACATCTGCCCGACCCAGGCAATCACCGGCCCGTACCAGCTCGACGCGCGCCGCTGCATCGCGTATCTCACGATCGAATCGAAGGAGGCCATTCCGGAAGACCTGCGCCCGCTGATCGGCAACCGCGTGTTCGGCTGCGACGATTGCCAACTGGTGTGCCCGTGGAACAAGTTCGCACAGCCCACCCGCGAAGAGGATTTCGCGCCGCGCCACGGTCTCGACGGCGCCAGGCTGGTCGAGCTGTTCGCGTGGACCGAAGACGAGTTCCTGAAAAAGACCGAGGGCATGCCGATCCGGCGCGCCGGTTACGCGGGATTCTCACGCAACGTCGCGGTGGCGTTGGGCAACGCGCCGCACTCGGTGGACGTGGTCTCCGCGCTGCAGGCGCGCGCCGACGATCCATCGCCACTGGTGCGCGAACACGTTGCGTGGGCGCTTGCGCAACAAGCGCGCAGGTTGGGCTGAGCCGGGCTTCATTCGAGGGAATCCCAACATCAATTCCCGAAGGTGCTCGCTACGAAGCGGCTATTGTGAAAAACGCGTAGGTTGGGCTGACCCCGGGCTGCATCCGGGGGAAGCCCAACATGATTCCAGGCGTTGGGCTTCGCATACGCTCAACCCAACCTACGGATCTTTGGGTTCCACCCGCCGCCAAGGCGCCCGGTGCTACGCCGCAACCACCTGCTTGGGAATTGACGTGTTGGTCCGAACGATGCGATTGTCGGCGTCAACGTAAACGAGCTGCGGCTGGTGCCGCTCGGCTTCGACCTGGCTCAAGTTCACGAACGCGGCGATGATCACGAGGTCGCCCGGCTGCGCGCGGTGCGCGGCACTGCCGTTCACCGAAATGATCCCGCTGCCTTCCTCGGCGCGCAGTGCATAGGTGACGAAGCGTTCGCCATTGTTGACGTTCCACGCGTGGATCTGCTCGAACTCGCGGATCCCGGCCGCGTCCAGCAGGTCGCCGTCGATCGCGATCGATCCCTCGTAGTGCAGTTCCGCATGGGTCACGGTCGCACGATGGATCTTGGCTTTGAGCATGTTCAGTTGCATGGTGGTCTCCCGGCGCCCAGACTGCCGCGCGGCGCCATTATACCGGCTGAACAGTGCGGATGGTGCACCGCACAAGCCACCGCCGGGGTCAATCGAACGCGAGGTTGTCGATCAGGCGTGTTTCGCCCAGCTTCGCAGCCACCAGCGCCATCAGGCCGGTTCGTTCGTCATCGGCCGGCATGCCGAGATCCTCGGCGCGCCGCACCGCCGCATAATCCGGAACGAACCCCGCGCGCGCGAGCCGGCGCACCGCCGCGCCCTCGATCGCCGCCCGGACATGGCCCTCGGCAAACGACTCGCGCATCCATTCGAGGGTGGCGTGCAGTTGCGGCGCGCGCGCGCGCTGACCGGAATCGAGATACCGGTTGCGCGACGACATCGCCAAGCCATTTTCTTCACGCACGATCGGGCCGGCCACGATTTCCACCGACAGCGCCAGTTCGTCCACCAGACGCCGCACCATCAGCAATTGCTGCCAGTCCTTCGCGCCGAACACCGCGAGGTCGGGCTCGACCATCATCAACAGCTTGGCCACGATCGTGGCGACGCCATCGAAATGTCCCGGGCGGTGCTCGCCCTCGAGCGTGTCACCGATGTCGGGAACGTGGATGCGCAACGGGTGTTCGGGCCCGGACGGATACATCGTCTCGACCGCCGGCGCGAACAACAGGTCGCACTGGTGTTCGACCAGGCCGACGCTGTCCTCGGCCAGCGTGCGTGGGTATCGCATGTAGTCCTCGCCCGGCCCGAACTGGGTGGGATTGACGAACACGCTCACGACCACGCGGTCGGCGTGCCGGCGCGCCAGTTCGACCAGCGAGTAATGTCCGGCATGGAGATTCCCCATCGTCGGCACGAACCCGACCCGGCGGCCGTCCTTTTTCCAGGCCTCCACGCTGGCGCGCAAGGCGCGCAGGTCGGCGACGGTACGCATGGCGCGGCCCGGGACCTTACCCGGCAATCTGCTCGGGGCCGGGGAACCGCCCGGCGCGCACCTCGTCGGCATAGGCCGCGATGGCGTCCCGCACCGAGCCGCGCCCGGCCAGGAAATCCTTGCTGAACTTCGGCCGGCGTCCGGGCGTGATGCCCAACATGTCGTAGCACACCAGCACCTGGCCATCGCAGTCCAGGCCCGCGCCGATACCGATGGTCGGAACCGACAGGTCTCGGGTGATGTCGGCGGCGAGCGCGGCGGGCACCGATTCGAGCACCAGCAATTCCGCGCCGGCGTCGGTGACGGCGCGTGCCTGCTCGCGCAGGTGGGCGGCGGCTTCGTCGGTCTTGCCCTGCATCCGGTAGCCGCCCATCTTGTGCACCGATTGTGGGGTCAGGCCCAGGTGCGCGCACACCGGGATGTCACGCGTGGTCAGCGCGGCGATGACGTCGCAGGTCCAGTCCGCGCCGCCTTCCAGCTTCACCATCGCCGCACCG
Organism: Rhodanobacteraceae bacterium; assembly: GCA_036278635.1. GTDB lineage: Bacteria > Pseudomonadota > Gammaproteobacteria > Xanthomonadales > Rhodanobacteraceae > 66-474. Next base: position 1,669 of record DASUKQ010000065.1, on the reverse strand, counting down.
CCTTCGGCCATCAGCCGAGCGGAAGCCGCCAGCGCGGTAGCCGGATCGCGGTATTGCATGAACGGCAGGTCGACGATCTGCAACGTGGCGGAAAGGCCCCGCGCCACCAGGGAGGCGTGGTAAACCATCTGGTCCAGCGTCACCGGCACCGTGCTGGTTTGCCCCTGTACCACGTTGCCCAGTGAATCGCCCACCAGCACGACATCCACGCCCGCCGCCTCCATCTGCGCGGCAAAGCTGGCGTCGTAGCAGGTCAGCACCACGATCTTTTCGCCGCGCGCCTTCATCGCGCGCAGGCCGGGCACGGTCACGGACTTGCGTTTGGGTGCGTCGGCAGGCTGGGCGTACATGCGCGCGCTCCGAAGGAATCAAGCATTATCACTGCGCGGCGCCGTATGGCCAACTGTCCGGCCGCACCCCGCAAGTCGCGCATCCAAAATGGTGTCAGGGACAATTTTCGCCGAGAGCCCGCAGGGCAGAATTAATTGTCCCTGACACCATTTCGCGTCCGCAGGGCAGAATCAATTGTCCCTGACACCATTTCGCGTCAAGTGCCCCGCAGGTCGCGCATCCGGAACCCCGTCGCATACAGCGCCCCGATGTAGGCCGCGCCGCCTGCACAGACCAGTGCGGCCAGTTTCCAGATGCGCGTGATGATCCGTTCCTGGGTCCATTGCTGCCAGGGCCAGAACCACAGGCCGAGTCCGACCACGATCACCAGTGCCGCGCAAGCCAGCCCGATCCGCAACCAGTGCCGCGCCCACCCGGGCTGGCGCTGGTACACCCCGGCGCGCTTCAAATAACGCCACAGCAGCACGAATTGCAGGTAATTGGAGACCGAACTCGCGATCGCCATGCCGAGGTGCAGGCCCGGCACCCGGGTGATGCCCTCCAGCCAAGGCAGTTGCCGGATTGCGGGCGGCGCCCACAGCTCGAACAGCAGCGCGATCAGCACGAAATTGAAGACCATGTTGACGACCAGCGCGATCACGCCCGCGCGCACCGGCGTGCGGGTGTCCTGGCGCGAATAGAACGCCGGCAACAAGGTGCGGGTCAGCGCGATCGCGGGGACGCCGCAGCCCATGCCCACGATGGCGATTGCAGCCATGTGGCTGTCGAAGGCGGTGAACTGGCCGTTCTGGAAAAAAGCCGCGACCATCGGCTCGGCCAGCAGCAACAAGCCGCACATCGCCGGCATCGCAATCAGCAACGTGGTGCGCAGACCCCAATCCAGCGACCGCGAAAACCCCTCGCGGTCCGCGGTCACGTGGTGGCGCGACAACGCCGGCAGGATCACCGTGCCCAACGCGACGCCGAACACACCCAGCGGCAATTCCAGGAAGCGCGTGGCCTGGTACAGCCAGGTCTGCGACCCCGTGATCAACAGCGAGGCCACCACGGTGTCCAGCAGCAGGTTGATCTGCGCAACCGAAGAACCGAACAGGGTCGGCACCATCAGGCGCATGATTTTCCTGACCGGCGGATGGTTCCAGCCCCAGCGCGGCCAGGTCAGCAGGCCCAGCCGCCGCACCGCCGGCAGCAGGAACAGCAATTGCAGGATGCCCGCCGCCAGTACCGCCCAACCCAGCGCCTCGATCGGCACGGCAAGTTGGCGCGACAGCCACAACGCGCCCGCGATCAGGCACAGGTTGAGGATCACCGGCGCCAG
>DASUKQ010000064.1:0-2786 GCA_036278635.1 Rhodanobacteraceae bacterium | reverse complement strand
TCATCGACGGCGCAGGCTGCGCCGCAACAGCAACAGCGCGACGGCGCCCGCGCCGGCCATCACGCCGTAACGGACCGCGGGATTCAGAGAAGCACGCGTGTAAAGGCTGGGGCGCAGGGTGCGGTCCGACCATTCGCCGCGCACCTTGCCGTCGTCCCCGGCATGGTGCAGGTTGTCCGCGTGCGACCACTTCGGCTCGTCGCGGAACTGCGAACGCCACATGATGTGCTTCATCAGCCAGTCGGTGACCCGCGGCATGGGTTTGCTGAAGACGCTGGTGAACAATCCCACCCCGCCGACGAAGATGTCGCGCCGGCGATGGGTGGCGGCGTGCAGGATCGCGTTGGCGACTTCCTCGGGGTCGTAGACCGGCGGCGGCAGGGTCGCCTCGCCCTCGAAGTAGTTCTTGACGTGTTCGCGCAGCGGCGTGCCGATCGCCCAGGGTTTGACCAGCGTGACCGACACCGGCGCGCCGGCATCCTGCAGCTCGATCCGAAGGGCATCGGTGAATCCCTTCACCGCGTGCTTGCTGGCCGAATACATGCCCTGCAACGGGATCGCGTAATCGGACTCGACGCTGCCCAGGTTGATCAGCGCGCCGCCGTTGCCGCGCAGGTGCTTCAGCGCCACCAGCGAGCCGTTGACCACGCCCCAGAAATTGGTGTCCATCAGGCGCCGGTGGTCTTCCTCGCTCACCTGCGAGAGCTTGCCGAACAGGTCGACGCCGGCGTTGTTGACCCACGTGTCGAAACCGCCGAAGCGCTTGTACGCGGCGTCGGCGATCTTCTGGACTTCGTCGCGGTGGGCAACGTCCGCCGTGACGTGGATGACCTCGCCTCCTTCCGATTCGATTTCGCTGGCGATATTCGCGAGCGCCTCGGCATTGCGCGAGGCGAGCACCACGCGTGCCCCGGCCCGCGCAGCCATGCGCGCCGTGGCGAGGCCGATGCCACTCGACGCACCGGTGATCACGATGGTTTGCTGGTGGAGGGGTTTCAGTCGCATGCAGTTCGATGCCGGCCAGGGAGGAGGGATCGGGGGCGAGGGAGTGTCACGAGCTTCCCTCGTCCCCGTTCCCTGTTCCCTGCTCCCGGTTCAAGGATGCAGCACCACCTTGATCGCGCCGTCCTGCTTCTTCTGGAAAATCTCGTAGCCGTGCGGCGCCTCGTCGAGCGGCATGTGGTGGGTCACGAAGCTCTCGGTACCGAGCGGATCACTGTCGTCGAGCACCAGCGGCAGGATGTCCGGGATCCAGCGCTTCACGTGGGCCTGGCCCATCCGCAGGGTGATGCCCTTGTCGAACATCGTCATCATCGGCATCGGATCGGCTTGTCCGCCGTACACGCCGATGATCGAAATCGTGCCACCGCGGCGGACGGTGTGGATCGCGGTCATCAGCGCCGAGAGGCGATCCACGCCCATCTTCTTGATCATCTTCTGGGCCATCTTGTCGGGCATGTAGCCGGCCGACTTCTGCATCATTTCCTCCACCGGTGCGCCGTGGGCTTCCATGCCGACGGCATCGATCACCCCGTCGGTACCGCGCCCGTGGGTTTGCTCCTTGATGTAGGCCGGCACGTCGTCCACCTGGCTGGCGTCGATGGTTTCCGCGCCGTGGCGGCGCGCCATCTGCAGGCGTTCGGGGACCAGGTCGATGCCGAACACGCGCTCTGCGCCCTGCTGGAGGGCGATGCGGCAACACATCTGGCCGATCGGGCCGAGCCCGATCACCGTGAGGGTGCCGCCTTGCGGTACATCGGCGTATTTCACGGCCTGCCATGCCGTCGGCAGGACGTCCGACAGAAAGAGGAAGCGCTCGTCCCCGGGGCCTTCCGGCACCTTGATCGGGCCGAACTGCGCCTGCGGCACCCGCAGGTACTCGGCCTGCGCGCCCGGGACCTGCCCGTACAACTTGGTGTAGCCGAACAGGGCGGCGCCGTTGCCCTCGCTTTTCACCTGCGTCGTCTCGCATTGCGCGAACAACTTGTGGTCGCACATCCAGCAATGTCCGCAGGAGATATTGAACGGCACCACGACCCGGTCGCCGGGCTTGATCTGCGTGACCTCGCTGCCGACCTCTTCGACGATGCCCATCGGCTCGTGGCCGATGATGTCGCCCTCCTCCAAAAACATCGTCAGCACGCCATACAGGTGCAGGTCCGATCCGCAGATCGCCGTCGAGGTGATCCGGATGATGGCGTCGGTGGGCTGCTCGATCTTCGGGTCCGGAACGTTGTCGACCCGAAAATCCTCCTTTCCGTGGAACGTCACTGCTCGCATGGCTCCGTACCTTCCCTGGTTGCACGTTTTTTAGATGCGGATTAACGCGGATAAAAGCTGATAAAAAGGTAAATGTCTTTGCTCCGTCCGTGTGCTTCGTTTTTATCCGCGTCAAACGTTTTGCAACGCAACCGTTGCCCGCCGCGGTCTCACTGTATCGCGTCGAGGTAGGCCGCGATGGCTTGTGCTTCGCGCTGCTTGATGCCCATCTCCGGCATGTCGACGCCGGGGATTACCCTTTGCGGGTGCTGGACCCAGAAGGCCAGGTTGTCCGGGTCGTTGGGCAGCACGCCCGCGATGTAGGTCCGGCGGCTCCAGTGGATCAGCGGCGGTCCGACCAGGCCGTCGGCGCCATTGATGCCGGGGATCATGTGGCAAGACCCGCAGCCGTAATGCTCGATCAGGTGCGCGCCGCGCCGCGCTTCGATCTGGTCGGGCGTCGGGCGATGGGCACAGCCGCCGAGCAAGGCCGCCACCAGCGGCAATACCACCAATGTATGGAGGGC
>DASUKQ010000063.1:0-3770 GCA_036278635.1 Rhodanobacteraceae bacterium | reverse complement strand
CGGTCGGCTGGACCTGAACGTTACCCCAGACATCCACGCCCGCCGACAACCGCCCTGGAATGATGCGCCTATGCGGCGCGCTGGCGATGCAGGTGCACCAGCAGCAGCGAAATCGCCGCCGGCGTCACGCCGCTGATCCGGCGCGCCTGCCCCACGGTCGCGGGACGCACGCGCTTCAATTTCGCCGACACTTCGGTGGACAGGCCGCGCACGCGGTCGTAGTCGAAGTCGTCCGGAATCGCCGTGGACTCGTGGTGGCGCTGGCGCTCGATTTCATCGCGCTGACGTTCCAGGTAGCCGGCGTATTTCGCCTGCACTTCCACCTGCGCGGCGATGTCCTCGCGCTCGACCGCGGGACCGAACCCGTCCGTTGCGACGAGCATCGAGTAGCCGAGCTCCGGGCGGCGCAGCAACTCCAGCGCGTTGGCTTCGTGCGAGAGCGTGATGCCGCGCTGCGACTGCAACGCCGCACCGAGCGCGTTGGCAGGCGTCGCCCACAACGACTTCAAACGCGCGGTTTCGCGTTCCACCGCTTCGCGTTTCGCACGCATCGCGTCGAAACGCTCCTGCGGCACCGCGCCGAGTTCGAAGCCCTTTTCCGTCAGGCGCAGGTCGGCGTTGTCTTCGCGCAGGTGCAAGCGATATTCGGCGCGCGAGGTGAACATCCGATACGGCTCGATGGTGCCGTTGGTGGTGAGGTCGTCGATCAGCACGCCGATGTACGCTTCGTCGCGGCGCGGCCACCAGGGATCTTCGCCGCGAGCCATCCGCGCGGCGTTCAATCCGGCGACCAGGCCTTGCGCCGCGGCCTCCTCGTAACCCGTGGTGCCGTTGATCTGGCCCGCGAAATGCAAGCCCGCGATGGCCTTGGTTTCGAGCCACGGGTGCAGTCCGCGCGGATCGAAAAAGTCGTATTCGATCGCGTAGCCCGGGCGCGTGATGTGCGCGCGTGCGAAGCCCGGAATCGAATGCACCAGTTCCGTTTGCACGTCGAACGGCAATGAGGTCGAGATGCCATTCGGGTAGATTTCGATGGCGTCCAGCCCTTCCGGCTCGATGAAGATCTGATGCGAGGCCTTGTCGGCGAATCGCACCACCTTGTCCTCGATCGACGGGCAATAACGTGGGCCAGTGCCTTCGATCTTGCCGGTATAGAGCGGTGAACGATCGAGGCCCGCGCGGATGATGTCGTGGGTGCGCTCGCTGGTATGGGTGATCCAGCACGGCACCTGGCGTGGATGCTCGTCGCGCGAGCCGAGGTACGAGAACACCGGCAACGGATCGTCGCCGGGCTGTTCCTCGAACACCGAATAATCGAGCGTGCGCGCATCGATGCGTGGCGGCGTGCCGGTCTTCAGCCGATCGGCGCCGAGCGGCAGTTCGCGCAGACGCTTCGCGAGCGTCGTTGCAGGCGGATCGCCCGCGCGACCGCCCGAGTGGTTTTCCAGGCCGATGTGGATCTTGCCGGCGAGGAAGGTGCCGACGGTGAGCACCACGCGCCGGGCACGGATCGTCAAACCCATTTGCGTGACGACGCCGACGACGCGCCCGGATTCGATCACGAGGTCGTCGACGGCCTGCTGGAACAGCTCCAGGTTCGGCTGCCGCTCGACGATGTGCCGAATCGCCGCCCTGTACAGCACGCGGTCGGCCTGGCAGCGCGTCGCACGCACCGCGGGTCCTTTCGATGCATTGAGCGTGCGCCACTGGATCCCGGCACGATCGGCCGCGTGCGCCATCGCGCCGCCGAGGGCATCGATCTCCTTGACGAGGTGGCCCTTGCCGATCCCGCCGATCGCGGGATTGCAACTCATCTGGCCGATGGTTTCGATGTTGTGGGTCAACAGGAGCGTGCGGGCGCCGCAGCGCGCCGACGCCAGCGCGGCCTCGGTGCCGGCATGGCCGCCGCCGACCACGATAACGTCATAACGGTGCATGGAATCCATAGGTATGTGCTTGAGCGTAGCGCGGCTGGGCTATCGTGTGGGGCGGACACTATCCGTCGCCATTCTTCGCGCCGGCGACCGGTAATCGCCCTACGCCTCCGGACACACCACGATCAGGTCAGAAGCGGTCGCCGCGTGTCACTTGCCTTGAACGTTGGTCCCCGAACCAAACGATCACGCCGCCTGCATCGGTATCGAATCCCGAAAGCCCGTCGAGACAATCGTTGCGAATTGTCACGCGCCCCGTGTGCGGTGCACGTAATCCGGCCCCTACCCGGCGACGTCACATTCTCTTGCAAATTTCCGCTGCCGTGCCCGATGGATTGGCATGCGACCTGCAGAAATACTCCCAAGCTCCGCCGACGCAGCCGCTGCGAACGGCAGGAGACCGGCAGCAACAACCCGGTCTCCGCGTCGGCGGAAGCACCAGGAAAGGCGATGCACGAAAGGAACTGGCGCCCGGCGGTCATCAGGAACAGGGGGAATCCAGAGTAACCGTGTTCCGGGCGCCAGATTGGGAAAAATCATCGGGTGCCGAAGTGGCGAAACGATATCGCGACTGCCCCTTTGGCGGAAGAGTATCAGCGGATGCGGATGAACGCCACTTGAAGGATTCGGAAGGATCCGGAGGGGGTTTCCGGGGTTTCCCGCAAGAACAGGAGAGCAGTCAATGAACTTCATCGACATGACCAAAGAAGAATGGGAAGAGGTGCGCCGGCACCACGACGAGCTGGTCCAGATGGGACGACTCGAGCTCGAGGCCGAGGGGATCCGCGAATGCCGCCCCGCCGGGGCCTCGCAGGAGGCGGCGAACCATCCGGTCGGGCGGCGGCTGTGCGAGCTGGACGACATGGTCTTCGGCGTCTCGCACTGAATCGATTCGGGGGGCGGAGGCGGGGAGCGTGACATACCTTGCTCCCCGCCTTCTTTTTTGCCTGGCGCGGCGGTCGACCGAGCCTCCTACTGGACCTTGGTGCCGGTATTGGTACCGGTACGCGAAGCGGCCGGCGGAGCGGCCGGCATCGGCATGGCAGGCCGGAAACTCGGTTGCGGCGCGGCAACCGGTGCGCGGCTGGCAGCCTGCGGCGGCGGCATCCTCATGGGAGCAGCCGCGGGGCGCGCAGCAGGGCTGCCGAAGGATGTCGCACGGGGCGCTTGGCCGCCACTGTAGCTGGGCATCGCCGGAACGGCGCTGAAGTTCGGCACCGCCGCGCTTTGCCGCGGCGAGCGCACGTAGTGGTCGTGCCGCCAAGCAGTCCTCTCCATGGCTCGCTCGCGGCCGGCGTTGAAGTCCGGCTGCGAATTCCCCGCGGTGTGGGGAACATCGACCGGAAGCGAGGAGGCATCGTCATGCCGCCAGGATCCGTTGTCGTGATCGTGGTGATGCCCGTGGTGGCGATTCCCGCAGCGCCACGAACCGCATCCCCATGAGGCGTAACCGGTCGTGTACCACGGCCCCCAGTAGCCCGGGAAATTCCAGACGTTGGAAATCCCGAGGTTGAATATCCACTGCGAACCGTAGTCGTAACCGTACCCGTAGCCATATCCTGGCCCGTAGTACCCGTAGGGACTGCTGTAAGGCCGGGTGCCGTTGTAGTAGCCATACCCGCTGGTGCCAGCGTAGTAAGGTCCTGTTCCGTAGTAGTCGTAATAACCCTGGCCTGAGTAGGGGCCGTCGCCGGTGTAATAGCCGCCGCTGCCCGCAACGCCCGGTTGCACGAATGAATAGCCGGTAGCGCAGCCGGCCAGCAGCAGGACCCCGGCCCCGAACACCGCCAGACGCGCACCGCGCGCCACTGCCCGCATTTCACCAGTTTTGCGCAT
>DASUKQ010000062.1:0-10919 GCA_036278635.1 Rhodanobacteraceae bacterium | reverse complement strand
ATCTAATGCTTCGGACGCACGCAACGGCGTCCCGGTTCACTCACCTCCCTGAGCGAACCTCCGAGGTCGAATCCCTCCCCAGATTCGGCTTCGCCCGGCCCCGAGAGCTCCCCCCTGGCTCTCGGGGCATTTTATTTCCGGCGTCGTTGGACCGCCCCAGTCGGGAGCGGTGACGGGGTCGCGCCGCACGACCCTTGCGGGTCCGCGGAATGCATGGAGGCCATGGGCGCGGCCTGCGGGTTCGTGTAGCATCGATCGTCCTTCAGGCTGGAAGAGGAACCGCCATGCGAGCCGGACTGATCATCGTGGGAATCGTGTTGCTCGGCCTGGGCGTGTGGGTCGCGCTTGGCAACCTGCATTACAACGACACCGAAACCAAGGCCCAGTTGGGGCCCGTGAAGGTCGAAGCCACGTCTCAGAAACCGATCCCGGCACCGATTGGCTACGCCGGCATCGTCGTCGGCGGAATCCTTATCGCCGTCGGCGCCCTGAAGAAATCGCGCTGACGACCGGTCTCGACCAACGCGCGGCTTCGGGGCCGCGCGTTTTGTCGCAGGGGTTTGAAGCTGGCCGGCCCATCGAGCCCGCTCGGGCGAACCCGCTCTCGCCCGCCGCCATCTGGCATGGCACGCCGACCTTTTCGTATCGAGGGAGCAGCACTCCCGACCATGCGACCAGGCGGGTGCCCGCGTGCGAATGGCTACAATGCCAAGAATGGATGTTTCGTACCTGCTGGATTCGCTCAACACCGCGCAACGTGAAGCCGTCGCCGCGCCTCCCGGTCACTATCTGGTGCTGGCGGGCGCGGGATCGGGCAAGACCCGCGTGCTCACCCACCGGATCGGCTGGCTGATCGAAGCCGAAGCCGTGCCGCCCTGGGCCATCCTCGCGGTCACCTTCACCAACAAAGCCGCCGGCGAGATGCGCGGGCGTCTCCAGAACCTGCTGCCGCAGGGCACGCGCGGACTCACCGTCGGTACCTTCCACGGTATCGCGCACCGCTTGCTGCGCCAGCATTGGCGCGAAGCGCAGCTGCCCGAAACCTTCCAGATCCTCGACGCCGACGACCAGCAGCGGCTGGTGAAACGCGTGGTGGCGGGGCTCGGGATCGATGAGGCGCGGTTTCCGCCGCGGCAGGCGTGCTGGCAGATCAACGCGTGGAAGGATGAAGGCAAGCGCCCCGACGGCATCGAGCCCGGCGATCATCCCGTCGCGCGGACTTATCTCCAGGTTTACGAAGCCTACGAGCAGGCCTGCCGGCGCGCGGGGCTGGTGGATTTCGCCGAGCTGTTGCTGCGCGCGCACGAAATGTTCCGCGACAACGACGCCTTGCGCACGCACTACCAGCAGCGCTGGCGACATCTTTTGATCGACGAATTCCAGGACACCAACGCGTTGCAGTACGCGTGGATCCGGCTGCTCGCCGGCAGCACCGGGAAGGTTTTTGCCGTCGGCGACGATGACCAGTCCATCTACGGTTGGCGCGGTGCGAAGGTCGAAAACATGCGCGCGTTCCTGCGCGATTTTCCCGACGCCAAAACATTGCGGCTGGAGCAGAACTACCGCTCGACGGCCACCATCCTGGAAGCCGCCAACGCGGTGATCGCGCAAAACCCGTCGCGGCTCGGCAAGAAATTGTGGACGTCCGGCGACGAGGGCGAGGCCATCGCGCTGTACGCCGCCTACAACGAGCAGGACGAGGCGCGCTTCGTGATCGAACGCATCCGCGAGCACATCGATGGCGGCGGCAAGGCCTCGGACATTGCGGTGTTGTATCGCTCGAACGCGCAGTCGCGCAACTTCGAGGAACAATTGCACCAGCACGACATTCCCTATCGCGTGTATGGCGGCCAGCGCTATTTCGAACGTGCCGAAGTCAAGGACGCGCTGGCGTATTTGCGCCTCGCCGCCAACCGCGGCGACGACGCATCGTTCGAACGCGCCATCGCGACCCCGCCGCACGGCGTCGGCGAGCGCAGCCTCGAAGCGCTGCGACGCCGCGCGCGCACGGAGGATGTTTCACTGTGGGACGCCTCGCTGTCGGAACTCGTGGACGGCGCCCTCGGGACGCGTGCGAAAAATGCGTTGCGCGGGTTCATGACGCTGGTCGACGGGTTGGCGCAAGCCACGACGGGACCCGGGGCCCGGGGCCCGGGACCCGCCGATAGCACCGCTTTCGCAAGCAACGGGCCGTCAGCTTCGATCGAAGCTGATACGGCCGGCACTGTTGTAGCCTCACCAGTTTCGGGTCCCGGGTCCCCGGTCCCCGGTCCCGAGCTCTCGCTCGCCGAACAAGTCGAACACGCCATCACGCAGTCCGGCCTGCGCGACTACTACGAGCGCGACAGCCGCGGCAACGCCGAGGCACGTGTCGAGAACCTGGACGAGCTGGTCAACGTCGCCAGCCGCTTCGAACCCACGCCCGAGGACATCGAAGCCAATCTTTCCGAACTCGCGGCCTTCCTCGCGCACGCCGCGTTGGAGGCCGGCGAAGGCCAGGGCGCCGCCGGCGATGACTGCGTGCAGTTGATGACCCTGCATTCGGCCAAGGGACTGGAATTCCCGATCGTGTTCCTGGTCGGGCTCGAAGACGGCCTGTTCCCGACCCAGCGTTCGGTCGAGGATCCTTCGAGGCTCGAAGAGGAACGCCGACTTGCCTACGTCGGCATCACCCGCGCGCGCGAAAGGCTGGTGCTGTGCTACGCCGAGTCGCGCCGGCAGTACGGCAGCGAAACGCTGTCGCGCCCATCGCGCTTCCTCGACGAATTGCCCGCCCACCTGATGACCGAAGTTCGTCCGCGCGCGAAGATTTCGCGGCCCGTGTACACCCCACGCGCCGCGCGCGGCCACGCAGACCTCGATGACTCGCCCGCGATCAAGCTGGGCCAGCACGTGCGCCACGCCAGCTTCGGCGAAGGCGTGGTGGTCAGCGCCGAAGGCTCCGGCGCGCACACACGCATCCAGGTGAACTTCGCCGACGCCGGTCCCAAATGGCTGGTTGCAGCGTACGCGAATTTGACCGCGCTGTAGCTTGGGTTGAGCCCACGCACCTGGCGGGCGAAACCCGACATCGCACATTCGTTCGCTGGGCTTCCCAAAAACGCTCACCCCAACCTGCGCGCATCACTCCTTTTCCGGTTGCAGGTGTGCGGGCTGCCACGCCGAAAGCGCCTGGCGCGCGCGCTCGCGGCCCAATGCGATCAGTTCGGATGCGCGATAGAACTCGTACACGGCACTGGCATTGCGCGGAACTTCGATCACGAGATCGGGGCGATCGGCGGCGAGCCTGAAGCCGGTGAGGTTGTCCTGCATCAGGTCCAGCGATTGCGTCAGCGTATCCATCCAGCCGGGCTCGGACTCCCTGCCTTCGTGGTTGCCGATCGTGTGCGCGACGAACGCCGCGATCTTGCTGCGCAGCCCCCTGCGCGGCCTTTCCGGCGCGGACCGCAATGGCATCGGCAAGGTTTCGGGCGGGCCGTTGACATTGATCGCCATCGTGTAATCACTGGGCGATTGCAGCAGCGGCGTCAGGGGCAACGGATTCATCAATCCACCGTCGACCAGCCGGTGTCCGTGCACGGGATGCGGACGGAAAATGGTCGGAATCGCGATCGAGGCACGGATTGCGTCGAACAGCGGCCCGCGCGTCAACCAGACCTCGCGCTCGCGATCGAGATCGGTCGCGACCGCGGTAAAGCCCATCGGCAATTCCGCGATATCGACCTCGCCGATCAGGTCCCGCAACACGCCAATGATGCGTTCGCCCTTGATCAGGCCGGCGCCCGACAGCGTCCAGTCCACCAGCTTCAGCACATCCACCTTCTGGAGCGCGGTGACCCAATCGCGGTACACGTCCAATTTGCCGGCGGCGTAAATGCCGCCGATCAGCGCGCCCATCGAACTGCCGGATACCGCGACGATGCGATACCCCGCATCCTCGATGGCCTCGATCGCGCCGATGTGCGCGAGCCCCCGCGCGCCGCCCGTGCTCAAGGCGAGCGCGATGGTCGGCTTCGCCGGGACATGGATTTCGAGGGCCCGATGATCGTTCACGACGACGCGTGATCGTACCCATCCAGTGCGAGCTTGTGCATGATCCGGATCTCCTCGCGCAGCGACTGCGGCGCCACCACTTCCGCATCCGGTCCGTAGCGCAGGATGTCCATCACCAGTTCGCGCGATTGCGCGTAGGGCACGCGCAGTTCGTAACGGCCGTCCTCGAGCCAGCGCCCTTCCTGCAGAGAATGCCAGTGTTCGTCCGCAACCCAGCGCGCCGCACGTGCGGAAAACCTGATCGTCGCCCACGCCTTGGGTTCGCCCGCGAAGATGCCGTAGCTCGACGCGAGGGTGTCGTTCAATTCCTTTTCGTCACGGTCGATCGCGGGCTTGTCCAGTTGCTCGACCTCGCCGATGCGGTCCACCGCGAAACTGCGCAGCGCCTCGCGGTCGTGGTCCCACGCATCCAGATACCAGTTGTCCCGGTAATGGGTCAGCCGCTGCGGCGAGACGTGGCGCACGCTGTCGGCGCCGGTGGTGCGCGCGCGGTAGCGAAACTTCAGCTGCCCGCGCGCGAGCACCGCGCCCGCCACCGCGCGGAACACCTGCTGGTTCATCTTGCGCGAGCCCCACGGCACCACCCGGATCCGCTCCATCGGCTGCTTGCTGGTGCCTGCGTGCGTGTTGAGCAACGCTTCAACCCGCTCGCGGAACGGCGCCAGCGCATCCGCCAGCACGCCCGGATCGGACCGCCTGACCAGGGCTTCCAGCGCCATCAACGCCGAAAGTTCCTCGCTGGTCAGCCACAGGCCGGGCAACTCGAAGCGGTCGCCCTCGTCGTCCGCGTATCGGTAACCGCGGCCGTCGGGATCGCTGTCCAGGGGCGCGCCCAGCGCATCGCGCAGGAACGCGATGTCGCGGTACAACGTCGCCCGCGAGCAATCCAGCTCCTCCCGCAAACGCTCGACCCCGACCGGGTGCCGGTGCGACTGGAAGATCCGGTGGAGGGTGAGAATGCGCTCGTAGCGATCCATTCGCTCAGCATGCCGCGCATGGCGATTGGCGGCAAGCGGTGGGGATGGCTACCATCGCAAGGTCCCGCTCGCGGACGACGTCCCACCCCGGACGTTGCCACGGCGGAAAGCCGGATACTGGGTACGCACATGCCACACGTCCATCTCGAACTCAACCGTCCCACTGGCGAAGAAGTCAGGACCACCACGTGCTACATGTGCGCGTGCCGGTGTGGGCGAGGCGCTGCGTTTGCGACCTGCCGGGGGCAGATCGCGCAGCGGCGAGCGACGCGACAGGGATGTCGCTTCCGGCACCCGGCACCATGGACGGTTCAATAGCGGGACTGGCGAGATCTGGAGCACGCGCACATGCCACACGTCCATCTCGAACTCAACCGTCCCACTGGCGACGAGGTCAGGACCACGACGTGCTACATGTGCGCGTGCCGGTGCGGAATCAGAGTCCACCTGAAGGATGGCCGGGTGCGTTACATCGACGGAAACCCGGAACACCCTGTCAACCGCGGGGTGATCTGCGCCAAGGGCGCCTCGGGGATGATGCAGCACTACTCGCCGGCGCGGCTGCGCAAACCGCTGCTGCGCGTCGGCGAGCGTAGCGCGCGCGAATTCCGGGAAATCGAATGGGACGAGGCGCTGGCGCTGGCGACCAAGTGGCTTTCCGACATCCGCGCGCGCAATCCGGACGAACTCGCATTCTTCACCGGCCGCGACCAGTCGCAGGCGCTGACCGGCTGGTGGGCGCAGCAGTTCGGCACGATCAATTACGCCGCACATGGCGGTTTCTGTTCGGTCAACATGGCCGCCGCCGGCATGTACACCTTCGGCGGCTCGTTCTGGGAATTCGGCGAGCCCGACTGGGAGCGCACCAGATACCTGATGTTGTGGGGCGTGGCCGAGGACCATGATTCCAACCCGATCAAACTGGGACTCGGCAAGTTGAAGGCGCGCGGTGCCAGGATCGTCGCGATCAATCCGGTGCGCACGGGCTACGGCTCGATCGCGGACGAGTGGGTGCCGGTGAATCCGGGCATGGATGGTTTGCTCGCCGGGGCCCTGATCCACGAATTGCTGCGCACCGACCGCGTCGATTTCGATTACCTCGTGCGCTACAGCAACGCGCACCACCTGGTGATCCGCGATCCGGGGGCGGCGGACGATGGCCTGATCGCTCGTGATGCGGGTGGCAAGCCGTTGTGCGCGGTGCGCCCCGAAACCCATCCCCACCCCAACCCTCCCCTTGAAGGGGAGGGAGTTGAACTCGCGGATGCGACGCTGCCCGGCACCGCGCCGCTGATCGCGGGCGAATACACCTTGCCGGACGGCCGCAAGGCGGTGCCGGCGTTCCAACTCATCGCCGAACGTTTCCTGGCGGACGAGTACGCGCCGGACAACGTGAGTGAACGCTGCGGCGTGCCGGCGCCGACGATCCGCCGCCTCGCGGCCGAACTCGCGCACGTGGCTTTCGACGAAGCCATCGAATTGCCGATCCCGTGGACCGACACCCACGGCCGCACGCACGCGACCATGACCGGGCGACCTGTCTCGATGCACGCGATGCGCGGCATCGCCGCGCACGCCAACGGCTTCCACACCTGCCGCACGATCCACATCCTGCAGATGTTGCTGGGCGCGCTCGATACCCCCGGCAGCTTTCGTTACCAGCCGCCGTATCCGAAACCGGCACCGCCCGGCAACAAGCCGGCGAAGGCCCGCAAGCCGGATGGTTCGCTCACCGGCAATCCGCTCGGCTATCCGCAATCGCCCGATGACCTGCTGGTCGATGCGGATGGCAGGCCGCGCCGCATCGATCATGCGTTCAGTTGGGAATTTCCGCTGGCCGCGCACGGCTTGCTGCAATCGGTGATCCGCAACGCGGTCGATGCCAACCCCACGAGGATCGATACGCTGTTCCTGTTCATGGCCAACATGGGCTGGAACTCGGCGATGGACACCACCGCCACCCGGCGGCTGTTGTGCGCGCGCGACACCAGCGGCAACTACGCAATTCCCCACATCATCTACGCCGACGCCTACGATTCGGAAACCGTCGCGTTCGCGGACCTGGTGCTGCCGGACACGACCTACCTCGAGCGCTGGGATTGCATCAGCCTGCTGGACCGCCCGATCAGCGACGCCGAAGGCGCGGCCGACGCGATTCGCCAGCCGGTCGTCGCGCCGGACCGCGACGTGCGGCCGTTCCAGGACGTGCTGCTCGACCTCGGCGCGCGCCTGAAATTGCCCAACTTGGCCGACGCCGACGGAGCGCCGGCTTATCGGGATTACGCCGATTACATGCAGCGCCACCAGCGCGCTCCGGGCGTGGGCATGCTGGCCGGCTGGCGGGGTGGAGACGGCTCGCAACATGGCAAGGGCGCGCCGAACCCCGACCAGTTGCAGCGCTACGTCGAGCACGGCTGCTTTTTCGAGACGCGGGTGCCCGAAGCGGGGGCGTACTACCGATTCGCCAACCGTGATTACCTGGAATGGGCGCAGACGATGGGTTTCGTCGCCTCGACCGAGCCGGTCACCATGCAGTTGTACTGCGAGGTGCTGCAGCGGTTCCGGTTGGCGGCGCAGGGCCACGGCGCGGTGCAGCCGCCGGAATCCGAACGTGCGCGGGTGGCAAGGTATTTCGATCCGGTGCCCATGTGGTATTCGTCGCAAAGCGACACCGACTTCCCTCTCCCGCCGGGAGAGGCGACCGCAGGGCGAGCGCGTAGCGCTTCCCGAAGGGCGGGTGAGGGTCCGAATTTCGCGCAAGCCCCGAACCCTCACCCCCAACCCCTCTCCCGGGGGGAGAGGGAAGACGAATTTCCACTCTCCGCCATCAGCCAGCGACCGATGTTCATGTACCACGCCTGGGGTTCCCAGAATCGCTGGCTGCGCCAGATCGCCGCGCGCAACGTGCTCTACGTGCATCCCGATGCGCTCGCCGCACACACCATCGCGGACGGTGACTGGGCCTGGATCGTCTCGAAGCGCGGGCGGCTCCGCGTGCAGGTGCGCGCGCACGCGGCGACCGCGCCGGGCACGGTGTGGACCTGGAACGCGGTCGGCAAGAAGCGGGGTGCCTGGAAGCTCGGCGACCACGCGCCGGAGTTCGTGGACGGTTTCCTGCTGAACCACCTGATCGGAGAACGTGCCTCCGATCGCGCCTACGGGAATGGCGACCCGGTCACGGGACAGGCGGCATGGTTCGACCTGAAGGTACGGTTGGAGCATGACCCGGAGCCCCGCGTGGCGGGCCACCGGATCGAACTGGCGGACGACTGAACGATTTTTTTTCATGTGCATGGCAAGCTCGTCCCGCCGACGCGCCAGCAACAGGACGGCATGGATCGAGTCCGCGGCAGGAACGACGGCACAATCGGGCATCCGTCGAGGGCGGTCGCGCCGGACGGGGGCGCTTGCCGATTGCCGTGGATTGGGGAGAACAAGTTGCCTGAACGAGTCTTCATGACGGGGTGCCACCCATGACCTGGCAGGCATGGGCCACCGCGGCCATCATCGTGTTCGCGATGGTGCTGTTCGCCAGCGAAAAGGTCCGCGTGGACCTCGTCGCGCTGATCACGCTGGGCCTGCTGGTCGCGCTCGGCATCGTCACCCCCGACCAGGCCTTGTCGGGATTCTCCAACGAGGCCACGGTGACGGTCGCGGCGATGTTCGCGCTGGCGCTCGGCATCGAACGTTCGGGCGCGCTGGAGCCGATCATCCGATTGCTGTCGCGGATCCGCAGTCCGTGGCTGCTGACGCTGGGCATCATGGCCGTGACCGCACCGCTCGGCGCGTTCATCAAGAACACCGCGCTGGTCGCAACCTTCCTGCCGCTGACCTTGCGGATTTGCCAACGCACCGGGACCTCGCCCGCCCGGGTGTTGATGCCGATGGCGTTCGCCGCGCAGATGGGCGGCGTGTGCACACTGGTGGGCACGTCCTCCAACCTGCTGGTCGACTCGCTGGCGCAGAAGCAGGGCCTGCAACCGTTCGGGATCTTCGAGTTCACCCCCATGGGGGTGCTGCTGGCCATCGCCGGGATCGCCTACATGATGGTGATCGGGCGCTGGTTGCTGCCGTCGCGCCTGGACAGTGACGCCACCGGACCGTTGCAAACCGGCAAATACGTCACCGAGTTGAAGCTGATGTCCGATTCCCCGTTGATCGGGCAGACCATCGCCGAGGCGAAACTGGGTGATCGCGGCGTATACCCGCTGGAACTGCTGCGCGGCGAACAGCACATGTGGTCGCCGCGGACCCAGCAGCTCAGCGTCGGCGACGTGCTGCTGGTGCGCGGGGAATGGGACAAGCTCGAGGACTTCCGCAAGCACGCGGGTCTGGAAATCAACCCCGAATTCACCCACGTCGGCGACGGCGACAAGGCCAACGTGCTGGTCGAAGCCATGATCGCCCCGGCCAGCCTCGCCGAGGACCGTACCCTGCGCGACCTCGACCTGTTGCCCAATTACCAGGCTGCCGTGCTCGGCATCCACCGCCGCGGACACCTGCTGCGCGACAAGATCCGCGACGTCGCCTTCCAGACCGGCGACGTCCTGATGCTGTTGTTGCCCAGCGACGAGGTGAAACGCCTGCGTCGTGACGACCGCTTCGTGGTACTGCACGAGCGCGACGACGTGCGCAGGCCGCCACGCAAGGCGATCATCGCGGTCGCGATCATGGCCGCCGTCATCCTGGTGTCCGCGCTGCGCTGGTTGCCGATTCCGATCGCGGCCATCTGCGGTGTCGCGGCGATGGCGCTGACCCGCTGCTTCGGGCGCAAGGACGTCTACGAGGGGATGGACTGGAAGATCATCATCCTGCTGGGCGCGATCCTGCCACTCGGCATCGCGATCGAGCACACCGGTCTCGCCAACGTCGTGGTCACCGGCGCATTGGACATGATCGGCAACCACGGGCCGCTCGCGGCGTTGCTGATGGTGTATGTCCTCACCGCCCTGCTGACCGAGCTGATGGGACACAATCCGTCAGTGGTGCTGATGGTCGGCATCGCGGTGAGCGTTGCGCATGCAGTGCACGCCGATCCGCGTCCGTTCGTCGTGGCGGTGGCGTTCGCCGCAGCGACTTCATTCGCGACGCCGGTCGGATATCCGACCAACACCATGGTGTATTACGCTGGCGGCTATCGTTTCCTGGATTTCACCAAGGTCGGCGTGCCGTTGATTGCATTGTTCTGCGCCTTGTCGATGTACCTGATTCCGAGGTTCTGGCCGTTTTGATCGTGGTGTCTTCGATATTCACGGGTTCCCTGCCTTTTTCCGCACCATCCCAGGGCGCGGGCCCCTTCCTGTTTCGGCGGCACGCCATCCCGCCCATGCAGCGCATCGTTCCCCTTCCTCGGGGAGGCGGTGGCATCCACGTATTGCACACCGCGGGGCCGGCACGATGACCGCCCTGCCCGCGCCGGCGAAAAGGAAGCTCGGCCTGGTGATCGACCTCGATATCTGCGTCGGCTGCCACGCCTGCGCGGTTGCATGCAAGGAATGGAACGACGGTGGCGATTTCGGTCCGCTGGCCGACGACGATCCCTATGGCGCCGAACCGCATGGGGTGTGGTTCAATCGGGTGCATAGCTACGAGATCACGGGACCCGGGACTCGGGATGAAGACCCGGGACCCGGGACCCGGGACCCGGGACCCGAACGGCAGGCGAGCACTGGCCTGGACCAAGGTTTCGAACTCGACGACGCAGCGCACTTGCAATCCGGCTCCGAATTTCCTGATCCCCGGGTCCCGGGTCCCGAGTCCCGGGTCCCGCAAATGGTCCACTTCCCGCGCTCGTGCCTGCACTGCGAGACGCCGGACTGCGTGACGGTGTGCCCGACCGGCGCCAGCTACAAGCGCGCCGAGGACGGCATCGTGCTGGTCGACGAGGAC
>DASUKQ010000061.1:0-2513 GCA_036278635.1 Rhodanobacteraceae bacterium | reverse complement strand
GACAACGAGACCGAACGCGAACAGGGCGTCGTCGTCGAAACCAGCCGCCCGGAGGCGGCACGGCCGCCGCTGTACCAGGTCGTGCTGCTCAACGACGATTACACGCCCATGGAATTCGTGGTGGCGGTGCTGGAGACATTTTTCAACATGGCACGTGAACGCGCCACCCAGGTGATGTTGCACGTGCATACCCGCGGCAAGGGCGTTTGTGGGGTGTTCAGCCGCGAGGTTGCAGAAAGCAAGGTGACGCAGGTAAACGAATTTTCGCGCATCCATCAGCATCCGTTGCTTTGCACGATGGAAAAACTGTAACCGCCCCCATATCAGTACAGAGAGATCCCGGAGACCCGAAACATGTTCAGCAAGGACCTCGAATTCACCATCGGCCAGTGCTACAAGGAGGCCCGCGAGCAGCGCCACGAGTTCATGACCGTGGAGCACCTGCTGCTTGCGCTGCTGGCCAACCCGACCGCCGCGACGGTCCTGCGGGGCTGCGGCGCGGACCTCGACAAGCTCGCCAGGGACCTGCGCTCGATCATCACCGAGACCGTGCCGGTGCTGCCGACTGGCGACGAGCGCGACACCCAGCCGACGCTCGGCTTCCAGCGCGTGTTGCAGCGCGCCGTCTACCATGTACAGTCTTCGGGCCGCAAGGAAGTCACCGGCGCCAACGTGCTGGTCGCGATCTTCGGCGAGAAGGATTCGCACGCCGTGTACTTCCTGCACCAGCAGGAAGTCGAACGGCTGGACGTGGTCAACTACGTCTCGCACGGCATCGCCAAGATCGGCCATGAACACGACTCGGCCGACGCGCCCGCGGCCGGCGAAGCCGGCGTCGAAGGCGAGGCCGAGGGCAAGGACAAGGACAACGCGCTGGTCGAGTATGCGACCAACCTCAACGAGCGCGCGCAGCAGGGCAAGATCGATCCGCTGATCGGCCGCGAGGAAGAGATCGAGCGCACGGTGCAGGTGCTGTGCCGGCGCCGCAAGAACAACCCGCTCTACGTGGGGGAATCCGGCGTGGGCAAGACCGCGCTGGCGGAAGGCCTGGCGCTGCGCATCACCGAGGGCAAGGTGCCGGCGGTGCTCGAAGACGCCACCGTCTGGGCGCTCGACCTCGGTGCGCTGGTCGCGGGCACCAAGTACCGCGGCGATTTCGAGAAGCGCCTGAAGGCCGTGATCGCGCAACTCAAGAAGGATCCCAACGCGATCCTGTTCGTCGACGAGATCCACACCATCATCGGTGCGGGTTCCGCGTCGGGCGGCACCATGGACGCGTCCAACCTGATCAAGCCGGTGCTGGCCTCGGGCGAGCTGCGCTGCATCGGCTCGACCACGTTCCAGGAATTCCGCGGGGTGTTCGAGAAGGACCGCGCGCTGGCGCGGCGCTTCCAGAAGATCGACGTGGTCGAGCCCTCGGTCGCCGACACGGTGGAAATCCTCAAGGGCCTGAAGTCGCGCTTCGAGGAACATCACAACGTCAGTTACAGCGACGAGGCCCTGAAGGCCGCGGTCGATCTGTCGGTCAAACACATCCCCGACCGGCTGCTGCCCGACAAGGCCATCGACGTGATCGACGAGGCCGGCGCCCACCAGCGCCTGCTGCCCGAGGACGAGCGCACCGGCAAGGTCGACGTGGGCGAGGTCGAATACATCGTCGCGCGCATGGCGCGCATCCCGCAGAAGCAGGTTTCGGCGTCCGACCGCGACGTGCTGCGCAACCTCGATCGCAACCTGAAAATGGTCATCTTCGGCCAGGACCAGGCCATCGACACGCTGGCTTCGGCCATCAAGATGGCGCGTTCGGGCCTGGGCGATCCCAACAAGCCGATCGGCAACTTCCTGTTCGCGGGTCCGACCGGCGTCGGCAAGACCGAGGTCACCCGGCAGCTTGCGCTGCAACTCGGGATCGAGCTGGTGCGCTTCGACATGTCCGAATACATGGAACCGCACTCCGTCTCGCGCCTGATCGGCGCGCCTCCGGGCTACGTCGGGTTCGACCAGGGCGGGCTGCTCACCGAATCGGTGGTCAAGCACCCGCACTGCGTGCTGCTGCTGGACGAAATCGAGAAGGCCCACCCCGACCTGTTCAACATCCTGCTGCAGGTGATGGACCACGGCGTGCTGACCGACACCAACGGCCGCGAAGCCAACTTCCGCAACGTGATCGTGGTGATGACCACCAACGCCGGCGCGCGCCAGGCCGCCAGCCGCGGCATCGGGTTCCTGGAACAGGACCGCGCGACCGACGCAATGGAAGTCATCCGCCGGACCTTCACGCCGGAGTTCCGCAACCGTCTCGACGCGGTGGTGCAATTCAAGGCGCTCGACTTCGAACATATCTTGAGAGTCGTCGACAAGTTCTTGATTGAATTGGAAACGCAATTGCTGGAGAAGCGCGTCAGCCTGAATGTCGAACCCGCGGCCCGCGACTGGCTCGCCGAACATGGCTTCGACCAGCAGATGGGCGCCCGTCCGATGGCGCGGCTGATCCAGGACAGGATCAAGCGCGC
>DASUKQ010000060.1:0-5734 GCA_036278635.1 Rhodanobacteraceae bacterium | reverse complement strand
TCCGAAATCGCCGGCCTGACGAGGGTGCCGAAGCCTTCGCGGCTCCGGAGTACCATGCGGACGCGGAAGACTGCCTGGGGAAACTGACATGTCCGACGCCAATCCGTTCCTGACCATCCAGATGACCGCCACGGCTTATTGCCTGGCGCGCTGCCTGCACGTCGTCGCCCGGCTGGGCGTCGCCGACGCACTCGATGTCGGCGCGGTTCGCCCGGCGGGCGAACTGGCCGCGAAGGTGGGTGTTGATCCGGATTCCCTGGCGCGGGTGCTGCGGATGCTTGCGGCGAACGGCATCTTCACCGTCGAAGACGACCGGGTCGGCCACAACGACGCCTCGCGTTTGCTGCGCGATGATCATCCGCGATCGTTGCGGGCATTCGTGCAAATGATCGGCCTCGACATCAACTGGCGCGTGTTCGGCCTGCTGGAGCAATCGGTGCGCGAAGGTCGGCCCGCCACCGCCGAGGTCGTGCCCGGCGGCTACTGGCAGCACTACGCCGAACACCCGGAGGATGCCGCAATCTTCAATGCCGCGATGACCGGCAAGACGCATGCGCAGATCGAAGGGATCTTGCGCGGGTTCGACTTCACGCCGTACCCGCGGATCGGCGACATCGGCGGCGGCCGTGGCCACCTGTTGCGGGCCGTGCTGGATGCCGCACCGGATTCCCGCGGCGTCCTGTTCGATCTCGCGCATGTCGTCACGGCCGATGCGGGGCCGGCCTCGGAGCGACTGCAGATGCAAGCGGGCGATTTCTTCCACGATCCGCTGCCGGCGTGCGACCTGTACCTGCTGATGGAAGTCATCCACGACTGGCCGGATGCGCAGGCCCTGCAAATCCTCGGCGCGGTGCGCCGCGCGGCGCCGCCGGCGGCGCGCGTGCTGGTGATCGAGGAAGTGCTGTCGGGCCAGTCGGGGCCGGAGTGGGCCCGGAACCTCGACGTGCTGATGCTCGGCCTGCTCGGCGGACGCCAGCGCACGCGCCCGGAATACGAAGCGTTGTTTGCCGCGGCCGGATGGCGCCACGAGCGCGCAATCCATGCGGTGGGCGGGACCACGATGCTCGAGGCCGTGGCGGCGTGACGGTCGTTGGACCAGGCGCTGTCCCTGGGGCGTCTACCGCTGCGCCGCGGCGCGTGCCAGCGCACGCCACGGCCCGATGTCCCAGAATCCGCGTGCTTGGCCCGACGGCGAGGGCAGCACGAACACCCGCGTTGCGGCGATCGCGACGTCCTGCTCTCCGTAAGCGATACCTCGTGAGCCGAGTGCGAGCCCCGCGCGCGCCGCGTTCTTGCTGGTGAACGCCACGACCCGCGGCCGGTAGCGTGCGAGCTTGCGCTGCAGTGCATCTGCATCGAACGCGTCGCGCGGCAGTTCCGCGTCCGAACCGAAATGGTGTTTGGCGATGTCGGTCAGGCCGATTCCGAATTCAGGCACGCGACGGAAATCCGACGGCGGCAGGCGCACCGGTGTCAGGCCGACCTCGAACAGCGTGCGCCAGAAATAATTGCCGGGGTGCGCGTAGTACGCGCCGTCGCAGGCCGAACGCGTGCCGGGCGCGGTGCCGCAGAACACCACGCGCAAGCCGGGCACGAGGACATCGGGGAGGATCGGGCGTTTGCGGGCAGTGGGCATCCACGCGATTGTCGCAGGGTAGGTCGCTCCGGTTTGCATGGGTTGCCAACGGATGACGACCCTTGGCGGCTGTGCGACCATCAGCCTTCGTCCGGAACCCGCAACCCCATGGAATCGACTGCTGCAGACCGCGGACAGATACTGCCTTCGTACCACCAGGCTCCGCGTTTGTACGCCGGCTTCTGGCGACGGGTCGCGGCGTGGGCCGTCGACATGCTGATCGTCGGAATGGTCCATGGGGTGCTGGTGCTCTCGCTCGGCACCTGGCTGATGGTGCCGTGGGCGATGCTGGGCGGCGTCCACGGTGCTGCCGCGGCGAAGTTCTTCGACGCCGCGCTGCAGCCGATCGGCATCGTCATCGTGTGGCTTTATTTCGCGTTGTGCGAAGCGTCGGCATGGCAGGCGACACCCGGCAAGCTCGCGCTGGGCCTGCAGGTCACCGGCGAGTGGGGCCAGCGGATCGGCTTCGCGCGCGCCACGGGGCGCACCTTCGGCAAGTACATCTCCGCGCTGATCATGGGCGTCGGATTCCTGATGGCTGGCTGGACCGCTCGCAAGCAGGCGCTGCACGATTTGATGGGGGGTTGCTGCGTGGTGCGCAAGTCAGGCCTGGCCGCATGGCGCAGCGACGCATCGATGGATTCGGGAGATACGGCGCCTGCCGTCAACGTGGCTGCGGCGACGGGCCCGCTGCCGCCACGAACCGGCATGCCGGGCTGGGGGATCGCGTTGATCGTGATCGTCGGCGGTTTCCTGCTGGTCCCCGTCGCGGCCATCCTTGCCGCGTTCGCGATCCCCGCCTGGCAAGGCCACACGGTGCGCGCGGAAGTGGCACAGGGACTCGCATCGACCGAACGCGTGCGTGCGCTGTTCGCCGAATACGTGGTGCAGCGCGGTGCGTTTCCCGGCAACAACGCCGACCTCGGGCTGCCGCGGCCCGGCGCAATGCGCACCCGTTACGTCACCAGTGTGCATGTCTCGGGCGGCAAGGTGGTGGTGACCTACGGCAACCAGGCCAGTCCGGCCATCCACGGCGGCCACGTGGTGATCTCGCCCGAGGGCAATGCCGTAATGCTGCGCTGGCGTTGCAGCAGCCCGGACATCCGCAGCCGTTACCTTCCCGGGAATTGCCGTTGACGCCCCGACCGGGCGCGCGACCGCAAATGGGCGTCGGGCGATCGGTCGGTCACGCCAGGACGAAATCGGTGTACTGGAACCGGTGGTCACGCAGCACCGATTCGGTGCGCCGCAGTTGCAGCGGCTGCGAAAACATCGGTCCGGCATGGCTCAGGGTGTGGAACTCGCCGTCCTCGCCGCAGGGGTCGACACTTGCGGGGAGTTCGTCGAGTAGCGGGTCGTCGTACGCGCGGCCGCTGAAGCCCGCGTCGAGTTGCGTGGTGTCCACGCACGTCAGCACCGCGCGGTACCCGTCTGCCACGAACGTGCGCGACAAGGCCCGCGTGTCCGAGCCCCACAACGGGAACACGCCGCTCCAGCCCTCACGCGCCAACTGGCCCTCGCGATACGCGCGCACGTCTTCCAGGTACAGGTCCCCGAAGGCGCAATGTCGAAGATCCGGCCAGCGCGCACGGGCGTCGCGCAGCGCCCCGGCTTGCGCGGCTTCGTAGGCGTCATTGGAAGACGGCGAATCGATCCTGCACTCGAGCAGCGGCAGCCCCAGCGCATCGGCTTGCGCGCACACCACGTCGTGGCGGATGCCGTGCATCGCCACCCGATCAAACGGACGGGTGATCGTGGTCAGCAGCGCGACCGGATCCCACGCCGGGTCGGCGCGCAGCCGAGCCAGCGCCATCAGGCAATCCTTGCCGCCGCTCCAGGCCAACAGGATGGGCTTGCGGCCGTCCAAGATCCGCTCTACGCGGCCTGCCGCGAGGCGCGCTTGCGGTCGTTCTCGGTGAGATGCTTCTTGCGCAGGCGGATTGCCTTGGGCGTGACCTCGACCAGTTCGTCGTTGTCGATGAATTCCAGCGCCTGTTCCAGCGACAGTCTCACCGGTGGCGTCAGGGTCAACGCGTCGTCCTTCATCGCGGCGCGGACGTTCGTGAGCTGTTTGGCGCGCAGGGCGTTGACGGTGAGGTCGTTGTCCTTCGCGTGGATGCCGACGAGCTGGCCTTCGTAGATCTGCACGCCGGCGTCGATCAGCATCCGGCCGCGATCCTGAAGGCCGTACAGCGCATACGCCGGAGCGGGGCCTGTGCCGTTCGAGATCATCACGCCATTGGCGCGCTTGCCGATCGCGCCTTCGGATTTCGGACCGTAGTGATCGAACACATGGAACATCAGCCCGGTGCCGGCCGTGAGGGTGCGGAACTCGGTCTGGAAGCCGATCAGTCCGCGCGCGGGAATCAGGTATTCGAGGCGCACGCGGCCCTTGCCGTCGGGCTCCATGTTGCGGAGCTGGCCGCGGCGCGTGCCGAGCTTTTCCATCACGCCGCCCTGGTAGGGCTCTTCCAGATCGACGATCAGTTGCTCGTACGGTTCCTGCAACACGCCGTCGATTTCGCGCACGATCACTTCCGGGCGCGATACCGCGAGTTCGTAGCCCTCGCGGCGCATGGTCTCGATCAGGATGGACAGGTGCAGTTCGCCGCGTCCCGACACCTTGAACTTGTCGGGATCGGGCGTGTCCTCGACCTTGAGCGCGACGTTGTGCAGCGTTTCGCGGGTCAGGCGCTCGCGGATCTGGCGCGAGGTGAGGAACCTGCCGCCGGAAAGGTCCTTGTTGCCGGCGAACGGCGAATTGTTGACCTGGAAGGTCATGCTGATGGTGGGTTCGTCCACCGTCAGTCCGGGCAACGCCTCGACCGCGGACGGGTCGCAGAGGGTGTCGGAAATGCCGAGGTCCTCGATGCCCGTCACCGCAATGATGTCGCCGGCTTGCGCTTCCGGGACCTCGCGGCGTTCCAGCCCCATGAAACCGAGCACCTGCAACACGCGCCCGTTGCGCCGCTGGCCCTCATGATCGACGACGGTCACCGGCATGTTGGTGCGCACGCTGCCACGCTGGATGCGGCCCACGCCGATCACCCCGACGTAGCTGGAATAGTCGAGCGAGGACACCCGCATCTGGAATGGACCATCGGGGTCGACGGCGGGTGCCTGCACGTGTTCGACGATCGCCTGGAACAGCGGCGTCATGTCGCCCGAACGGATGTCCGGTTCGAGGCCGGCGTAACCGTGCAGCGCGGAGGCGTACACCACCGTGAAGTCGAGTTGCTCCTCGTTCGCGCCGAGACGGTCGAACAGATCGAAGGTCTGGTTGACGACCCAGTCCGGGCGCGCGCCGGGGCGGTCGACCTTGTTGACCACCACGATCGGCTTGAAGCCCATCTGGAATGCTTTCTGGGTCACGAAGCGCGTCTGCGGCATCGGCCCGTCCATCGCATCGACCAGGATCAGCACTGAATCGACCATCGACAACACGCGCTCGACCTCGCCGCCGAAATCGGCGTGTCCGGGCGTGTCCACGATGTTGATGCGCCACAGTTCGCCGCGCGGATCGGTCCAGCGGATCGCCGTGTTCTTGGAGAGGATCGTGATGCCGCGCTCGCGTTCGAGGTCGTTGGAATCCATCACCCGATCGGGCACCACCGCGCGCTCCGACAACGTGCCGGACTGCTTCAGCAATTGATCGACCAAGGTGGTCTTGCCGTGGTCGACGTGCGCGACGATCGCGATGTTGCGGAGGTTCTGGATGGACATGGGCACACGGGAAACGTCACGGTCGTCGGACCGCGACGTTGGGCACTGGGGAGAGCCGCCTATTCTACCGGATTTCGAGGGCGCGAATCCGCGGCTTCATCCCGCCTCGATCCTCTCGTCGCGCGGCGATGGGTTGCCTCCATGCTGGCCGCGTCGACGGGCCGCCCGGGCCCTCATCTGGCCGACGATGCCCCTGGGGAAGAAGTACACGCTCAGGATGAACAGCAGTCCCATCCACATGAACCAGCGGTCGGGATCGAGCAGGTCGCCAACCACCGGGACCGCGGTGACGCCCGTTCCCGCGAGCGCCTTGAGCAACGCCTGCAGGTAGCTCTCGGCGACCACGAACAGCGTGGCGCCAATCACGGCCCCGTA
>DASUKQ010000059.1:0-15332 GCA_036278635.1 Rhodanobacteraceae bacterium | reverse complement strand
CGAACCCTGCACGTCGGCCTTGATGAGGATGTTGAGGGTCTGCTGGCCTTCGCCCTTGCCCATCATCGCCATCACGTCTTCGAGGGTGTTGCTGCGCGTGACCAGGCGCTTCTCGCGGCGCCGCGCCTCGCGCTCGGACACAACGTTCTTCGCCAGCCGCTCGTCGGCCACCACCACGAATTCGTCGCCGGCTTCGGGCACGCCGGACAGGCCGAGCATCTGCACCGGAATCGACGGACCGGCGCTCTCGACCTGTTGGCCCGTTTCGTCGAACAACGCGCGTACGCGGCCATACTCGACGCCGCACACCACGTAGTTGCCGCGTTCGAGCTTGCCCTGCTGCACCAGCACGGTCGCGACCGGTCCCCTGCCCTTGTCGAGGCTGGACTCGATCACCACGCCCGAAGCGCGGCCTTCCGGCACCGCCGTCAATTCCATCAATTCGGCCTGCAGGCCGATCGCCTCGAGCAGCGCGTCGACACCGTCGCCGGTCTTCGCCGACACCGGCACGAACTGGGTTTCGCCGCCCCAGTCCTCGGGAATCACCTCGTGCTGCGACAATCCCTGGCGCACGTTGTCGGGATTGGCTTCGGGCTTGTCCATCTTGTTGACCGCAACGATCAGCGGGACATGGGCCGCGCGCGCGTGCTCGATCGCCTCGACGGTTTGCGGCATCACGCCGTCATCGGCCGCGACCACCAGCACCACGATGTCGGTCGACTGTGCGCCACGTGCGCGCATCGACGTGAACGCCGCGTGGCCCGGGGTGTCGAGGAAGGTAATCACGCCCTTGGGCGTTTCCACATGATAGGCACCGATGTGCTGGGTGATGCCGCCGGCCTCGCCCGCCGCCACCTTGGTGGTCCGGATGTAGTCGAGCAGCGAAGTCTTGCCGTGGTCGACGTGGCCCATGATGGTGACCACCGGCGGACGCGGCGCACTCTCGCCCTCGGCGGCGTCGGTCACGACGTGTGCGGCAAGCTCCGTTTCGGCCGTCTTCTCTTCCAGATCGACCGCCTTGTGACCCAGCTCTTCGACGACCAGTGCCGCGGTATCGTGGTCGAGGGTCTGGTTGATGGTCACCATCGTGCCCATCTTGAACAGCGCCTTGACCAGTTCCGAACCCTTGATCGCCATCTTCTGCGCAAGCTCGGATACCACGTTCACTTCGCCGACCGGAATCTCGCGCATGACCGGTGCGGCCGGCTTGGAGAAGCCGTGCTGGCCGGTGATCTCCGACAGGTCGACTTTCGGACGCGAACGCTTGCGGGTCGAGCGGCGTGCGCGCTCGGCGTCGGTCAGGTGGAGTTCGCCACCCACGCGGCGCGCGGCGCCCTCGTCATCCTCGTCGCGCATGCGATGCGAACCACGCGAGCGTTTGTGCTTGTGGCCGGCGTCGTCCTTGTGCGCCGGTTTGGGTGCGTCGTGCCGGCGTGCCGGCGTGGCCGGCGCCTCGGTGGCCGCGGCGGCGCCCGCCGCGGGCTCGGCTGCCGCGCGGACGGCGGCTTCCGCTTCGGCCTTGGCGCGCTCTTCTTCCGCCCGCTTGCGCTCGGCCTCGGCCTCCTGCATGCGGATTTGCTCTTCCTTGCGACGACGATCCTGTTCGGCCAGTTCGGCCAGCTCGCGCTCTTGTTGTTCCTGCGATTCCTTGAGCTTGCGCAAGGCCTCCTCGCGCTCGCTGTCACCGGAAGTATCCGGGCCGATCGCGCCGCGCTTGACGTAGGTACGACGCGCCCGCACTTCCACGTTGACGGTCTTGGCACTGGCACCCCGGCCGCCGGCGACGGTGATCTCGCTGACCTTGCGGCGTTTCAGGGTGATCTGCTTCGGCGTTGTCGCCGCCTCGGTCTTCTGCTTGCCGTGGTTGCGGCGCAGGAAATCCAGCAGCTCGCTCTTCTGGCGACTGCTGATGACCTGGTCCGGACCCTCGAAAGACATGCCGGCTTCGGCAAGCTGCGTCAGCAGCTTGTCACCCGGCATGCCGATCAAATCGGCCAGTTGCTTGATTGTGACATCCGACATCGTGTCGTACCTCTTCTCTTCGTGGCCCCCAACGTGCAGCGTTTCGTCGGGGGCGCCGCGACAGCCATCAAGCCATCACGATGACGCATCTCTCGTTCGGCGGCCCACCCGTCAACCGGCCTCCTGCTCCATCCTCGCGATCATGGGCGCGCGTGCCGCCATGATCAGCGCGCCGGCGCGCTCTTCGTCCATGCCTTCCAGGTCGATCAGGTCGTCCACCGCGAGGTCGGCCAGATCGTCGACCGTGGTCACCTCACGCTCGGCCAACGCGTAGGCGATTTCCTCGTCCATGCCCTCCAGCGCCAGCAACTCTTCGGACGGCGCGTGCTCGTCGAGATCCTCCTCGACCGCGAGCGCTTCGGTAAGCAGCGCGTCCTTGGCGCGCGAGCGCAACTCCTCGACGATGCCTTCGTCGAAGCCCTCCACCGCCAGCAGTTCGCCGGTCGGCACGTAGGCGATTTCCTCGACCGTGGAAAAACCTTCCTGCACCAGGATGTTGGCGATTTCCTGGTCGACCTCCAGTTTGTCCATGAACAACTGCCGCGCCGCTTCCTGCTCGGCCTCGCTCTTGGCGACGACCTGGTCCTGGGTCATCACCTTCAGATCCCAGCCGGTCAACTTGCTGGCCAGGCGCACGTTCTGGCCGCCGCGACCGATCGCCTGCGAAAGCTTGTCCTCGGCGACGGCGATGTCCATCGAGTGCTTGTCCTCGTCGACGATGATCGACTGCACTTCCGCGGGCGCCATCGCGTTGATCACGAACTGTGCCGGCGCGTCGTTCCACAACACGATGTCGATGCGCTCTCCGTTCAACTCGTTGGATACCGCCTGCACGCGCGAGCCGCGCATGCCGATGCAGGCGCCTATCGGATCGGTGCGCTTGTCGTGCGCCTCCACGGCGATCTTGGCGCGGTCGCCGGCGTCACGCGCGCAGGCGCGGATCTCGACGATGCCCTGGCCGACTTCCGGCACTTCCAGCTTGAACAGCTCCATCATGAATTCCGGGGCGGTGCGCGACACGAACAACTGCGGACCACGCGGTTCGGAACGCACCTCGTACAGGTAACCACGCACGCGGTCGCCCACCCTGACGGCTTCACGCGGAATTGCCTTGTCGCGCGGAATGAACGCTTCCGCGTTGCCACCGAGGTCCAGGTAGATGTTGCCGCGCTCGACCCGCTTGGCCACACCGTTGATCAATTCGCCGACGCGATCCTGGTAGGCCTCGACCACCTGCGCGCGCTCGGCCTCGCGGATCCGCTGCACGATCACCTGCTTGGCGGCCTGCGCGGTGATGCGCCCGAACTCCGGGTTCTCGATCTGCTGCTCGATGTATTCGCCGACCTCGGCACCCGGGCGCTCGTCCACCGCGTCCATCAGCCGCAACTGCCAATCCGGCGATTCCATCTCGCCATCGTCGGCAATCACTTCCCAGCGCCGGAACGTTTCATAGTCGCCGGTTTCCTGGTCGATCGCGACGCGGATATCCGGTTCTTCCTCCGGGTAGCGTTTCTTGGCCGCGGTCGCGAGCGCCGCCTCGAGGGCGCCGAAAATCACGTCGCGGGGGACCGCCTTCTCCGCGGCCACCGTATCCACGATCATCAACAAGTCGCGATTCATCTCGTCTGCTCCAGCGAAGCCGGCTTCAGCGCCGCTTCGTCTCTTCAAATTCGTCGCCCCGGCGGAGGCCGGGATCCGGTGTCTCTTCAATGCCTGCGCTTGCGCGAACCCTTCGCCGCTTTCGCGGCACTCCTGCCGGGCTTCGGCCTGGGCATGTAACCCAGCGCTTCCCAGTCCGGTACCACGTGCGCGCTCTCGATTTCGTCCTGCCCGATGTCGATCCGTGTGCCGTCCACATCCATGCCGATGCGCTCGCCCTGGACCGCAGCAATCCTTCCGCGCATCCGGCGGCGTCCATCGCGCGGCAACTTCAAGGTCACCTTCGCTTCCGTGCCAATGAAGCGCTCGAACTGCGCGGCGGTGAACAAAGGCCGGTCGATACCGGGCGAGGACACCTCCAGCACGTATTGCCCGGCGATCGGATCGTCCACGTCCAGCAGCGCGGAAATCTCGCGACTGGCCGCCTCGCAATCGTCCACGCTGACGGTGTTCGCGGCCTCGTCGTCGCGCGCGACGGTATCGATGTACACGCGCAGCAAGCCGCCGCCGTGGCCGGCACTCCATTCCACGCCGAGGCATTCCAGACCCAGCTCCTTCAGGGCCGGTGCCACGCGTGTCGCGATTGCTTCCGTCTCCATGGCGATCCGCGAATTTCGAAAACAAAAAATGGGCACGAGGCCCATTCCTTAAGTCGCCGTTTTTATCCTGACCGGCGTCCCGCATCCTGCGGACAGGGCCCATTCGGACACCTGACAAGGCCTGGTAGCGGGGGCAGGATTTGAACCTGCGACCTTCGGGTTATGAGCCCGACGAGCTGCCAGACTGCTCCACCCCGCAACAGGGAACGGCCATTATGGCGTTCAAACAGGCGTTTTGCAACCGCCAAAGCCCGCTGGCGCCTCGGGTTTTTCAGGCAATTCACGGATCCGGCTGGCCTTTTCGCAAGCCCCATGCCGGCTGCGCCAAAGCTCATGCCGACCGTGACGCCCGCATCACCGCCGCCGGCACCCGAGTCATCCATCAGCGCGTTTTTCGGGCTCTACCGATGCGAGACGTGCGGGTCGTCGGGGACGTACCAGCGCCACGGCTCGCCGGTGGCACGCGAGATGCCCACCCGCGAGGTCGCGACCGGACTCCTCGGCGGCGGCGTGCCGTCATCCACGATGGTCAGGCCAACCGTGCCGGCGACAAGATCGGCGCCGTCGTAAGTGCCATCGATCCCGAACGCCTTGCACAGGCGCGCGGGGCCACGGCACAAATCGCGATCGCGTCCGCAGGTCGGACGCGCGGCGCGCATCGCCTCGAGCCCGGCCAACGGCGCCAGCGCCCGCAGCAACACGCCGACGCCTTCATCCACTTCTCCGCACACGGCATTGCAACACCAGTGCATGCCGTAGGTGAAATACACGTACAGGTGCCCGGCGGGCCCGAACATGCTGGCGTTGCGCGCGGTCTTGCCCCGATACGCGTGCGCCGCGGCATCCTTCGCACCGCGATAGGCCTCCACTTCCACGATGCGTCCGCTGCGACCATCGGATCGCCGCAGGACCTTGTTCAACAATGCCGGCGCCACGCGGCGCGGATCGCGGCTGTAAAACGCGCGATCGAGCACCACCGGCGCATGGCCGTGGATGCGTCGCAACGGTTTTGTCGCCATCGGCTTTGTCCTGTCTGGTGCGCGGTGTTGCAAGCCTCCGATGATACGACCACGCCGCCCCGCACCGGCGCCAGGTCCAGACGTGTATCGCTTGCGGGAACCGGCTTAAACTGGGGAGATGCCCTTGCCACGCTGGCGCCGCCACCGATGACTCCCAACCTGCTCTCGACCACCCGCAACCTGGCGCGCCAAAGCGCCCGCCTGGACTTGCGCACGCCGAGCCACGTGTACAACCCGCTGATCTATGCATGGACCGCGCACCGCGAATACCTGCGCCGCTACGGCGCGAAACCTGGGCGTGCCTTGCTGCTGGGCATGAATCCGGGGCCATGGGGCATGGCGCAAACGGGCGTCCCGTTCGGCGACGTGGTGATGGTGCGCGAGTGGTTCCATATCGACTCGCGCCTCGGCGCCGTGTTGCCGGAACAACATCCCAAATATCCGATCCTCGGCATGGCATGCCATCGCAACGAAGGCAGCGGTTCGCGGCTTTGGCGTTGGGCCCAGGCGCGCCTCGGGCCGCCGGAGGAATTTTTCGAGCGCTTTTTCGTGTGGAACTACTGCCCGCTGCTGTTCATCAAGGACGGACGCAACCTCATCCCCGAGCACCTGGACCGACGCGACACCGAGGCGTTGACCGCGGTTTGCGATCGCGCGCTGGCGGCGGCAGTTCGGGCGCTGGATCCGATCGCCGTCGTGGGCATCGGGCGCTACGCGCAAAAGCGCGCCACGACGGTGCTCGGCGCCGACGCCGACGTGCGCTACCTCCTTCATCCGAGTCCCGCCAATCCGTCGGCCAACCGCGATTGGCCGGCCGTGGCCGAACAGGCGCTCGCCCCGTGGCTGCCGCCGCGCAAGCGCGGTGCCCGCGCGCACGCGGTCGATTAGCTCGAAGCGGCTTTCGCGCCACCGCACACGGTCGGTGACACTTCAAGGAAGCAAGTCGGACCATCCGACGTCCGACGCCGGCCTCTGGTCATGCTTTCCCTTTCAAACGGGACCCTCACCGCTGTTCCCCTTCCCCTTCAAGGAGAAGGTCCGCCGCATATTCCCCTTCCCCTTCAAGGGGAAGGTCGGGATGGGGATGGGGTTGCAGTCCTCGATGAACCCAACGGACAACCGACGCACACCCCGGCAACCGTCAACCCACCCCGTTGCCGGCCCCCATCGCCAGCACCTTGCCCGGATTCATGATGCCCTGGGGATCCAGCGCACGCTTGATCGAATGCATCAGCGCGAGCTCGACCGGATCCTTGTAACGCAACAGCGCGTCGCGCTTGAGCTGGCCCACGCCGTGCTCGGCGCTGATCGATCCGCCCACGGCATGGACGCTGTCGTGCACGAGTTCGTAGACCGCGTCCTGGCGCGCCAGCAAGCCGGCCTCGCTCCAGTCCGGGCCGCGCGCCACGTTGTAATGCAGGTTGCCGTCGCCGAGGTGGCCGAAGATCACGTTGCGGATTCCGGGAAACGCCTGCTGGAGGGCGCGATTGGTGTCCTCGACGAAGGCCGCCATGCGCGACACCGGAATCGAGATGTCGTGCTTGATGCTCTTGCCGGATTCCTTTTCGGCCAGGGGAATGCTTTCGCGCAGGTGCCACAATGCCTTGCTCTGCGCCATCGATCCGGCGATCACGGCGTCCTTGACGCAACCGGACTCGATCGCCTCGCCCAGCACGGTTTCGAAACGTTCGCGCGCGTGCGCCTCGCTTTCGCTGTCGGACACCTCCAGCAACGCATACCAGGGCAGCGCCGCGGCATCGCCTTCGAATGGCAATCGTTGCTGCGGGAAATGGCGCACCACGTCCGCGAGGCAATCGCCCGCCATCAACTCGAAACCGGTGAGGGACGCATCGAACCCGTGGCGCGCGCGCCCCAGCATGCCGATCGCGTCCTCGATCGACGCCAGCGCCAGCAGTGCGGTGCAGCGCGCCACCGGCTGCGGATAGAGCTTGAGCGTCGCGGCGGTGATGATGCCGAGCGTGCCTTCGCTGCCGATGAAAAGGTCACGCAGATCGTAGCCGGTGTTGTCCTTGCGCAATCCACGCAGGCCATGCCAGATTTCGCCCTGCGCGGTAACGACTTCGAGACCGAGCGTGAGTTCGCGCATCGTGCCGTAACGCAGCACCTGGGTGCCGCCCGCATTGGTGGCAAGATTGCCTCCAATCGTGCAACTGCCCTCGGCCGCCAGGCTCAAGGGGAACAGCCGTCCCGCGTCGCGCGCGGCCTCCTGCACCGCCTGCAGCACGCAACCCGCGTCGACCTCCATCGTGTCGTTGTCGACGTCGATGCCGCGGATGCGGTTCAGGCGTTGCAGGGACAGCACGACCGCGCGTCCGGAATCATCCGGCGTGGCGCCGCCGCACAAGCCGGTATTGCCACCCTGGGGCACGATGGGCAAGCCTGCCCCGGCACACAATCGGACCAGGGCTGCGACCTCGTCGGTCGATGCGGGCCGCACGACCGCCAGCGCGCGGCCGGTGTAGCGGACGCGCCAGTCCGTCAAATATGGTGTGGCCTCCGCGCCCGTCAACACGTACTGTTCGCCCACGACAGTCCGCAAGGCATCCAGGTGATTCATGGCTGGTGATGTTCCGCGCCCTTGTCCGGGCAATCCGGCATTGTAGGCACCGTCGGAAACCCTGCAAGACACGCCCCGATCACGGCAGGAGGCACGGCGCCGAATTTGGCGGCGAGCGCAATCGTGCGCCGGAATGACTGGCAGGCCGCACACACGCTACCGGTGCCACGGGTGCCGTTCAGTCCAGGAATTTCCAGGTTTTGGCGCCATCAAATCGGCGAACCCGCGCTGTCTCGATGACCGTCGGGTCAAAGTTGCGGAAGTTGACCCCCATCCGGTCCCCTTCCCGCGAAATGGGCTCCCAATGCGTCACGCAGCCGCACGTTGCGCAGCGACACAATGAAAGACACTTGTCGCCCCATACGTAGCGGTCGACGGCTCCCTCGCGAGCCGTGACCTTCACCTGGCTCGGCTTGTAGTAACCCCAGATCCCGGCATGGCGGCGACAGATCGAGCAGTTGCAACTCGTGAGCTGTCGCGGCCTTCTTGCAACCTGGATCCGGACTGCACCGCAATGGCAGGAACCTGTGAGCATGGGACCATCCTCATTGTGCGACCTGGCACCCCGGCAAGCATGCCAGCGGCGCAGCCGAAACCCGAGGACGGAATCCTAATGGCGCCAGCGGGGAAGGCGGCCAGGTGGGACGTGCGCAAAGTCAGGCAAGATCCTGGCGGGATCCGCGCTGGTGCAGAACCGACTTGGGTGCCCAGGTCTCGAACCGAGGATTTTCATCAATGATGGGTTCCCATGTTGCCTTGTCCGAAACCCATGTATGCGCGTTCATATTGAACGCCCCTGCAAAGACAGCTCCCTTCCAACATGAAATACCCCCTCTACCTGCCCCCATGCTTGAGCCCAGCCGACGGCCGGCCACGCAGCGGATGAGCGTCCGCTTGAAGAACTGTCAGCCAGCACCTTGACTCGCGAGGAGTCTGTCAATGACCGGGTCCACGACGAACGTTGCGATGTTGTGGCGGTCGAGCGCGAACGACCAACGCAAGTTCGCGCGCATGCGGTTGACAGGGCTCGACTTGACCGCGAAGCATCGCCCTTCGTTCCGGGAAGGGAAACGGTGGATCAGATGCCGAATGCGGCGAGGCACCAGGCGAAGAACGTGCCGGAGAAGAAGATCATCGCCAACAAGCCCAGGGCGTTGACCGACAGCAACAAGCGCAACGCGGGGTCCTGCTTGGCCTGCAATGGTTCGACGCCTTCGGCCGGCGCGTCGAAATACATCACCTTGACCACGCGCAGGTAGTAGAACAGGCCGATGATCGCGCAGATGATCGCGACGATCGCGAGCCACAACATGCCGCCGTCGATCGCGGCCTTCAGCACCAGCACCTTGGCGGCGAACCCCCACAGCGGCGGGATGCCCGCCAGCGAGAACATCGCGAGCGCCATCATGCCGGCAAGCCAGGGCGAGCGGTGGTTGAGGCCTTTCAGGTCGTCGATCATCTCGCACTCGAAACCGCGGCGGGCCAGCGCAAGGATCACACCGAAGGCGACGGTTTCCATCAGCGCGAAGCACACTGCATAGAACAATGCCGACGCATAACCTTCGGGCGTCGGATTGGAGAGCGCGAGGAACACGAAGCCCATGTGGGAAATGGTCGAATACGCAAGCATGCGCTTCAGGTTGGCCTGCGCGATCGCAACCACGTTGCCGATCACCAGCGACAGCGCCGCCATGATCGCCAGCATCATCCGCCAGTCTCCCGCGAGCGGCCCCATGCCGACTTCCAGCAACCGGTAGGCCAGTCCGACCGCGGCCAGCTTGGGCACCGCGCTGATGTACATCGCGATCGGCGTGGGCGCGCCTTCGTAAACGTCGGGCAACCACATGTGGAACGGTACCGCGCCGAACTCGAAACCGATGCCGACGACCAGGAACACCAACCCGAACTGCAACAGGTGGATGTGTTGGGTGGTGCCGATCGACGCGAAGATCGTGTGCAGGTCGAGGCTGCCGGTGGCGCCATAGATCAGCGACATGCCGAACAACATCAGGCCCGAGGCGAGCGCGCTCAGCACGAAGAACTTGACCGCGGCCTCGGACGACAGCCTGGATTCGCGGTTCAGCGCGACCAGCGCGACCGCGGGCAGCGCGAACAGTTCGAGGCCGAGGTACACGGTGATCAGGCTGCCGGCCGAAACCAGCAGCATCACCCCCAATACGGAAAACATCGACAGCGCGTAGAACTCGCCCATGAAAAGCTTGCGGTCCTTCAACCACGGCCGCGCCATCACGAACATCAGGATTGCCGCGACCAGCACGGTCACCTTCAGGATTTCGGCCATGTGGTCGCGCACGAACATGCCGCCGAAGGCCGTCGCGGCCTGTGGCGGCTGGCCGCTGGTCACGAGGTAGATCGCCACCAGCATCACGATCACCGCGACCCAATGCGTGGTATCGCGCTGGTCGGTGCGGATGAACACGTCGAACAGCAGCACGAAACACGCCGCCGCGGTCAGGTACATCTCGGGCACGATCACCAGCAGGTCGTTGAGCGTAATCATGTACAAATCCTCATCCGAGCTTGCTGGCCAGCAAATGGGTCACGAGTTGCGCGACCGAGGAATCCATCAGGTGCATCAGCGGCCACGGGTACACACCCATCGCCAGCACCGCGACCGCGAATGCGCCCAGCACCAGCCCCTCGCGGGTGTTGATCTCGGGCATCGCCGCCGCCTCCCGGGTCGGCGCGGTGCCCCACACGATGCGCTTGATCAACCACAGCGTGTAACCGGCACCGATGATCAGCGAGTACGCGGCAAACAAGGCGATCCACGGATTGGCCGTGAAGCTCGACAGGATGACCATGAATTCGCCGACGAAACCGGAGGTACCCGGCAGCCCGGTATTGGCCATCGCGAACAACACCCAGAACGCCGCGAACCACGGCATCACCTTGGCCAGCCCGCCATAGGCGGCGATCTCGCGGGTGTGCAGGCGGTCGTACATCACGCCGATGCAGGTGAACAGCGCCCCGGACACGAACCCGTGCGAGATCATCTGCACCACCGCGCCCTGCACGCCGAGCTGGGCCATCTGCACGTCGTGCTGCTGGCGCGCCAGCATGTACACGATGAACAGGCCAAGCGTGACGAAGCCCATGTGTGCAATCGACGAATACGCGACCAGCTTCTTCATGTCCGGCTGGACCAGCGCGACGTAGCCGATGTAAATGATCGCGATCAGGCTCAAGACGATGATCAGCCATCCGAACCGCTCCGAGGCATCCGGCACGATCGGCAGCGAGAACAGGATGAATCCGTAGGTGCCGACCTTCAGCATGATCGCCGCCAGGATCACCGAGCCACCGGTCGGCGCCTCGACGTGCGCGTCGGGCAGCCAGGTGTGCACCGGCACCATCGGGGTCTTCACCGCGAATGCGATCAGGAACGAGAAAAACAGCCAGCTTTGTTCCTTCATGGTCAACGGCAGCGCCCACAACGCGGGCAGATCGAAGGTGCCGGCACGGTGGTAGAGGTACAGGATGCCGATCAGGAAGAAGATCGAGCCGAAGAACGTGTAGATGAAGAACTTGAGGGTCGCATACACGCGCCGCGGTCCGCCCCAGACGCCGATGAGGAAGAACATCGGAATCAGGATGGCTTCGAAGAACAGGTAGAACAGCAGCGCATCCAGCGAGCAGAACACGCCGATCAGCAGCCCCTCCAGCACCAGCATCGCGGCCATGTACTGGTGGACCTTGTCCTTGATGACTTCCCACGCACCCGCGACCACCAGGATCGTGGTGAATGTGGTCAGGATGATCAGCGCGATCGAGATGCCGTTCGCGCCGAGGTGGTAGCTGGAGTTGATGCCGGGAATCCAGCGGTGCATTTCCTGCATCTGGTAGCCGCCCGGACCGGCGTGGTACCACGAGAGCATCAGCAGGCTGAGCGCGAACGTGATGATGGTGACCGCGAGCGACAGCCAGCGCGCCAGCCGCGGGCGCGCATTGCCGGCCAGCAACACGAGGATCGCGCCGAGGCACGGGAACCAGATCAGGATGCTGAGGATGGGCCAGTGGGTCATGCGTAATCCTTGGAACGGGACCCGGGACCCGGGACCCGGGACCTGAGCTGGCGATGAGCGCGCGGGTCGGGCTGAGCGGCTCTTTGCGAAGCCCAACGGCGCAACGCGAATGTTGGGCTTCCGCCGATGAAGCCGGCGCCAGCCCAACTTACGGACGTCGTTCGGGTCCCCGGTCCCGGGTCCCGGGTCCCGCTGTCAACACTCATCGCAGCCCCCAATACCAAAGCCCGCCCAGCAGCAGGATCAACCCCACGATCATCGCGAACGCATAGTGGTAGAGGAATCCGGTCTGGAGGCGGCGGAACACGCGCGAACTGCGTTCGGTCACGAAGGCGGCTCCGTTGACCGCCCCATCGAACACGCCCGCATCGGCGCCTTTCCAGAAGCCGTGCCCCAACTTGACGCCACCGCGCGCGAACAGGTTGTAGTAGACCTCGTCCACCCAGAACTTGCGGGTCAGCACCCGGTAGACCGGCAGGAACATCCGCGCCGCGCGATCGGCGACCCCGGGATTGAACTGGTACACGTACGTCGCGACCAGGAAACCGGCCACCGCGATCCAGAACGGCGCGCTGATGAAACTGTGCAGGAACAAGGGCAAGGCGCCGTGGAATCCGTCGGCCATTTCCGCCAGCACGTCGTGACCCGGCAACACCTTGATCGAGCTGCCGAACCAGCCCCCGAACAGCAACGGCTTGACCGTGAACCAGCCGATGACCACAGACGGAATCGCGAGCAATACCAGCGGCACGGTGATCACCCACGGTGACTCCTTGGGCGCGTGCGCAAGCACCCCGGGCTGGTGATGGTGCGCATCGTCGTGGCCGTGCTCGACCTTGAAGCGTTCCTTGCCATGGAAGGTCATGTACAGCAGGCGGAAGCTGTAAAGTGCGGTCACGAACACGCCCAGCAACACGCACCAGTACGCATAGGTCGCGCCGAAAATGTGCGACTCGCCGACCGCCTCGATGATCATGTCCTTCGAGAAGAACCCGGAAAAGCCGGGCGCCGCGCACAACGCCAGCGTGCCTGCCCACATCGTGAGGTAGGTGATCGGCATGCGCTTGCGCAGGCCTCCCATGTAGCGCATGTCCTGCTCGTGGTGCATCGCGATGATCACCGAGCCGGCGCCGAGGAACAGCAATGCCTTGAAGAAGGCGTGGGTCATCAGGTGGAAGATTCCGGCGGCGTAGGCCGACGCGCCGAGCGCGACGACCATGTAACCGAGCTGCGAGATCGTCGAATACGCGATCACCCGCTTGATGTCGTTCTGCACGATGCCGACCAGGCCCATGAAGAACGCGGTGGTCGCGCCCACGATCAACACCACCGACAACGCGGTCGGCGACATTTCGTACAGCGGCGACATCCGCGCCACCATGAAGATGCCCGCAGTGACCATCGTGGCGGCGTGGATCAGGGCCGAGATCGGGGTCGGACCCTCCATCGAATCGGGCAGCCACACGTGCAACGGCACCTGCGCCGACTTGCCGCACGCACCGACGAACAGCAACACGCAGATGAGTGTCGCCAGCGACCAGGGATGGCCGCCGACCACCTCGATGGTCCGACCCTGCAGTGACCCGGCCTGCGCGAACACGGTGCCGTAATCGAGCGTGTGGAATGCATACAACACACAGGCGATCCCGAGGATGAACCCGAAATCGCCGACGCGATTGACCAGGAAGGCCTTCAGCGCCGCGGCGCTGGCGGTCGGTCGATCAAACCAGAAACCGATCAGCAGGTACGAGACGAGTCCCACCAATTCCCAGCCGACGAACAACTGCAGGAAGTTGTTCGCCAGCACCAGCAGCAGCATGGAGAACGTGAACAGCGCGATGTAGGCGAAGAAGCGCTGGAAGCCGGGGTCGTCGCGCAGGTATCCGATGGTGTATATGTGCACCATCAGCGACACGAAGGTCACCGTCACCAGCATCAATGCGGTCAACCGGTCAACCAGGAAGCCGATGCCGATCGTGAACTTGCCGACTTCGAGCCAGGTGTAGACGTTGGCGTCGAAGGTGGGAGCGCCGCCCCACACCAACTGGTAGAACACCACGCACGACAGCGCGAACGACAGCGCGACCGAAACGATCGCGATGCCGGCCGCACCGGCGCGCCCGACCTGCTTGCGAGCCAGCCCGGCGATCAGGGCTCCGACCAGCGGCGCCCCCGCCAGCACGATCAGCAGGTTCTGGCTGATCACGGCGCCACCCCGTGGATCAAGGCACTGGATTCCCGGTTGGCCGCGGTCGCAGGGGCGCGGCGTCGTGCGAAGCGATGTGGCATCCGGCGTCTCCCTAGTAACGCAGCGATTTGGCTTCGTCGACGTTGATCGTACGAAGATTGCGGAACATCAACACCACGATTGCGAGGCCGATTGCGGATTCGGCCGCGGCCACGGTCAGGATGAAGAACACGAACACCTGCCCTGCCGGGTCGCCGAGGAAACGCGAGAACGCGACGAAGTTGGTATTGACGGCAAGCAGCATCAGCTCGATGCACATCAGCAGCACGATCACGTTCTTGCGGTTGATGAAAAGGCCCGCGATCGAGATGCACAACAGAACCGTCGCGAGCACGATGTACCAGGACAGGGGAATCATCATGGCTGCGCCTCCTCGTTGTCGGGCTCGGGATTGGGCGCCGGCGGCACCACCGCCTGCATCCTGACCATCCGGACGCGACCC
The DNA here is from genome assembly GCA_036278635.1 of Rhodanobacteraceae bacterium. Classification (GTDB taxonomy): domain Bacteria; phylum Pseudomonadota; class Gammaproteobacteria; order Xanthomonadales; family Rhodanobacteraceae; genus 66-474. The sequence goes on along the minus strand of DASUKQ010000059.1, from coordinate 719 downwards.
GCGGCCTTGGTCGCCGACTGCGCGGCCGGGCTTTGGCGCCTGGAGAAACTGCGCACGCGCAGCGCCAGCACCACGGCCGAAACCAGTCCCACCGTCAGGATCACCGCCGCCATCTCGAACGGCAACAGGAACTGCCGGAACAGCGCCTCGCCCAGCCACGCGATGTTGGACGTCCCCGCGGGATTGGGGCCGGGCTGGATCTCGAAGGTCTTCACGCCGATGATGCCGAGCATCTCGACCAGCATGATCACCGCCGCCACGATCCCGACAGGCAGGTACTTGATGAACCCTTCGCGCATCGGCTCGAGGTCGATGTCGAGCATCATCACCACGAACAGGAACAGCACCATCACCGCGCCGACGTACACCACCACAAGTGCCAGCGCGAGGAACTCCGCTTCGGCCAGGATCCACAGGCAGGCCACGGAAAAGAAAGTCAGCACCAGCGCCAGCACGGCGTGCACGGTGTTCTTCACCGAGATCACGGCGAGCGCGGCGCCGACCGCGACCACGGCGAACACGATGAAGCAGACCATCTGGAAAGTTGCATGCATGGGCATCACCGATAGGGCGCGTCCTGGGCGCGCGCAGCCGCAATGTCTTTCTCGAAGCGATCGCCCATCGCCAGCAACTGCGGCTTGGTGATCACGTGTTCGCCGCGACGTTCCATGTGGTATTCGAGGATGTCGGTCAGGACGATTGAATCGACCGGGCAGCTT
>DASUKQ010000058.1:0-9763 GCA_036278635.1 Rhodanobacteraceae bacterium | reverse complement strand
CCAGGTACTTGTGGGTTTGCAGGCTCAACCGCCAATGCGGGTGTGCCTTGCAGTAGTCAATCGCCGCGCGGGTATTATCGGCGACCTGCGGCCCGTCCATCGGCTGCAGGAAGAAGTGCTTCGCCGTGAAATCGACGAAGCTTTCCGGCGGGGCATTGCGCTGCGGAAAGACCAGCTTCAGCTCGTCCGCGCGTTCCAGGTTCACCGGTTGCGTGCCCTTGGGGCTGACCGTGATCCAGTCGAGGCCGTCCGGCGCCTTCAGCGTGCCGTTGGTCTCGACCGCGCACTCGAAGCCGCGCGCGTGGAGTTCATCCAGCAATGAGATGTCGAGTTGCAGCAGCGGCTCGCCGCCGGTGCACACGACAAATCGGTTCTCCTGTTGACCGCGCGGCCACAATGACGCGACCTTGTCGGCAAGCGCGGCCGCGTCCGGGTACTTGCCGCCATTCTCGCCATCGGTGCCGACGAAATCGGTGTCGCAGAAATTGCACGCCGCGCTGGCGCGGTCCCGTTCGCGTCCCGACCACAGGTTGCACCCGGAGAAACGGCAGAACACCGCCGGACGGCCGGCGTGGAAGCCCTCGCCCTGCAGGGTATGGAAGATTTCCTTGATGGCGTACATGCGAGCAGAGGAGTCCCGAACACGCTATTTTGCCAGCACGCGTGGCAATGCCAAAATCGCGGCGAGTTTGTGTTCCTAGCCCTTCAGGGGGCCTGATCAGCGCTATATGTCAGCAGCCAAGGATTTCGTCATTCCGGGGCGGCCTGCAGCTTCATCGCAGGCCGAACCCGGGGTCCATCTTGCTCTCATCCGGATCACAGCATGGATTCCGGGTTCCGCCCGCAAACAGCGCGGGCGGCCCCGGAATGACGAGAAACATTGATTGCTGGCATATAGCGCGAATCAGGTTCAAGGGAGGCCTTTTCCGACATTCCGCCTGGACCCAAACACGCCCGTGCAAATCCGCAGCGCAACGCCCGAAGATGCCGAAGTGATCGCCGCGGCGGAAGCCGAAACCGCGCGCACACCGGGGTTGCTGGTGCAATCGCCCGGCGAGGTTCCCGTCGCGGCCTTCCGCGACAAGATCACGAAGCTGTCCGGCCGGGGCCGCTACATCGTCGCGGAGGAAGGCGGCGCGGTGATCGGACACGCCATGCTCGATCCGATGTCGATGCGCGCCAACGCGCACGTGTTCCAGTTGACCATCGTCGCGCACCCCGGCCGCACCGGTCGCGGGGTCGGCAAGACGATGTTGCTCGACCTCCTCGAATGGGCCGAACGGGACGAACGGGTCCGCAAGGTGGAATTGAACGTGCGTGCCGGCAACTCGCGCGCGCGGAAGCTGTATCGCAAGTTCGGTTTCGTCGAGGAAGCGCGTTTTCGCCGGCGCGTGTATCGGTCGGACGGCGCGTACGAGGATGATATCGGCATGGCGTGGTTTCCCGATCGCACGGCAAGCGACAGGGGGGGTAGCGCGTAACCCCGGCTAGAAAGACCACGTCACGGGCGGCGTGTTTCGGCCTGAGGGCGATCCAGGTCCGCGCCGACGGCCTGGCAACCGAAACAGTAAGATGAACCCGGGCCTGCGCCGGGATGCGGCCTGGTGGTTGGAACGGAGGGGAATCCGACCAGTGGTGTGGAGACGGCAAGAATTCGAAGCATCGGGATCGACCGCCAGGAGGGAAGTCATGTCCGTACACAGAATCTTTGCACTCGCCGCGTTGCTCGCCGCCGCATTGTTCGCGGACCCGACGACCATGGCGGCATCGCCGAGCGCCGACGCCACCCGCCAACCGGACGCCTTCACGCCGGTCGTCGTGACGCCGATCGGCACGCGGCACGTTGCCGTGCCCGGCACCGACGGCCGTTACCACGTCGTTTACGAACTCGAGTTGACCAATACCAAACCCGCGACGGCCACGATCAAGCAGATCGACGTCCTCGACGCGACCGCACCATCGCACGTCATCGCGTCGTACTCAGGCAAGAACCTGCTCGGCAGCCTGCGCACGTTGCAGCCCGTGCCCGCCGACGACGCGGTCATCCCCGCCAACGCCAGCCGGTTGTTCTATGTCGAACTTGCGTTCCGCGATGCCGCGGCGATCCCCCACGCGCTGGTACATCGCCTGAAGCTGCTTGGCGCCGCCAACCCCGGTCCGCAGACGCCGGCGACGCCGCTGGATTACACCGTGGCGCGCGTCGAGATGAGCCGCGCACCGTTGCCGGTGCTGGAGCCGCCTCTGCGGGGTGGCGGCTGGGTCGCGGTGAACGGATGCTGCAACAGCGGCATCGTGCATCGCGGCTCGCTGCAAAGCATCAACGGAGCCCTGTACAACTCGCAGCGGTTCGCGATCGACTGGATGCGCGTGAACAAGGATGGCGAGCTGGTACACGGCGACCCTGCCGTGGCGACGAACTACCCCGACTACGGCGCGAAGGTGTACGCAGTGGCGGACGGAACCGTGGTCGAGGTGCTCGATGATCTCGACGACCAGGTTCCCGGCACGCTGCCGGACCCCACCACGATCACCCTGCAAACCGTGGACGGCAACCACGTGATCCTGGCAATCGGCCACGGGCTGTATGCCTTTTACGCGCATCTGAAGAAAGGGACCGTCGCGGTGCACAAGGGTCAACACGTCAAGGCGGGCACGGTCATCGGCGAGCTGGGCAACACCGGCAACACGTCCGGCCCGCACCTGCACTTCCATATCATGGATGGGCCATCCGCGATGGGCTCGCAGGGCGTGCCGTACGTGATCGACGGATTCACGCTCACGGGGCAGGTCGACGTGCAGAAGTTCGACAAGTCCGAGGGGGTGACCGGGCGCTGGGGCAAGCCGCTGGCCGAACCGGTCGCGGAGAAGCAGCGCTTTCCGCTCAACCTCAACATCGTCGACTTCACGGGCCACTGACGGATGGCGATAATGCAACCCTGATGGAACCAATGGAGAAGCGGCGTGGCGGAAAACGACGATACCCGGGTACTCGAAACCTTCCGGCAAATGGCCGCGCTGCAGGCCCGCGTTTGCTACATGAACGTGGATCGCACGCTGGCGACCTGGACGCGCACCGCGCTGGTGCTGATCGTGTTCGGCACCGTGGTCGACCGTTACGGGTTGCTGTTGCTGCGCCCCCACCTCGAACACATCGGCACGCGTCTTGCGCCCAATCCGGTATCGAGCGCAGGCGGCCTGCTCCTGGTCGCCATCGGTATCTTCATCGTGGTGACCGCCGCCATCCGGCACCAGGCATACAAGGCCACCTGGAATCGCGAGTACGGCCGGGACGCGTCGTTCGGTCCATGGCTGACATTCCCTTTCGCCGTCATGGTGGCGATGCTGGGCGTCGCCGTGCTGGCGCTGTTGCTGGTGTTCACTCAATGAGCGCCACGCGTTCAACCCGACTTCCCGCCGCGTGACCGACCCACACGGACGCCCCGACCCCGCCCACGGACCCCTGCCACATGGCCGACGACAATCACAGCCTCCAGGTCCAGGTTGCACGGCAACTGGTCGAACTGTCGCTGCAACGCTCGTACATGAATACCGAGCGCACGCTGGCGGTATGGACGCGCACGGCGCTGTCGCTGATGATCTTCGGTATCGCGGTCGACCGGTTCGGCCTGCTCATGCGCCACCCGCCGTGGCCCGTCGCGAACCCCGGCGAGTTGTTGCCCGATCCGCTGTCCACGCTCGGGGGTGTGATCCTGGTTGCGCTGGGGGTCGTGATCCTGTTCGCCGCAGGCGCCCGATTCCTCGCCTACGGCCTCGAGTGGTATCGGGTCAACCCTCGCAAGGTGGCGTACCACACACCCTGGCTCGCCTTCACGTTCACGATGTTGATGGCGGCATTCGGAATCGCGCTGCTGGTGGTGTTGTGCGTGTTCAGGCAGTGACGCGTTCAACACGACGCCAGGATGGCGAAATGACACAAGACAGCGCGATGTTCAACGCGGGACCAAAAGCCATCCTCCAGGTTCAGCCCCCCCTTCCATTGGAAGGGGGTCGCGCCGCAGGCGCGGGGGGATGTCCCCCACGCTCGCCACAAACGCTCATCGCACGAGAAGCGAAAAGCCATCCCCCTCATCGCGCTGCGCGCGCGTTCGCTTCGCTCCGCCCTTCCTGCGGAAGGGGGAAGAGACAACCTCACATCCTGACGGGCCCGGCCTTGTGGCATTTGTCGCGCGCGGTGCGTGCGGTGGCGACGTCGGCCTGCCGGTTGTCCGCTTCCGCGATTTCCAGCACCGTCTGCCAGTTGCTCGCGCACAGGCCGCCGACCTTGGGACCCAGTGCGAACGAGCGCCGCGCGTCGGCGTCGGCCGCCGGATAGTCGCGCAGCAGGATCTCGACTTCCGCGCGAAACTGCAGGATATCCGGCGCATCGGGCGAGAGTTTCAGCGCGGCGTCGATCTTGTCCAGCGCGTCCCGGTACTTGCCGGCGTTCTCGGCCTGGTGTGCGCGATCCAGGAAGCCGTCGACCGCGGGATCGCGCAACGGCGCGACCTGCACCACGGACTTGTCATTGGCGCCGGCGGCCCGGATGGCCTCGACCATCGCGGTCGGCGACGTGCGCCCCGAGGCGGGCGGCGGCAGCGGCGGATTCGAACAGGCCGCCAGCACCATCGCGAGTACGCCCGCGGCCACAGCCAACCACTTCTTGTCGATCATCGAGTTTCGCTCCACGGGGTTCAGCGCGCCGGTTGCGCCGCATTGTTGCTGGAATTGCCGCCGCCGAAGATATGCTCGAGCCGCTGCAGATAGCAATGGTTCTGGACCTGCGGCACGTAGCCGTCGACAAATGGATATTGGCGCGCGCCATCGCATTCCGGCAAGGTGCCCTGCCCGGTGTCGGGGTCGATCCACGCGTACTGGATGCCGTCGCCGAACGAGGTGGTCAGCGGCGTGCTGGGCATTTTCTCGAACAACTTCATCCACACGCGCAGCGCGCCGCTCGAGCCCCACAGATGGGTCGGCTGGTTGTCGTCGCGGCCCATCCAAGCCACCGCAAGGCGATCGCCGGTGAACCCGGAGAACCACGAATCGCGCTGGCGGTCGGAGGTACCGGTCTTGCCGGCGGCGTGCAGGTCGCCGAGTTTCGAATTGCCGATCGCGGCGGCGGTACCGTACTCGGTGACCTGTTGCATCATCCAGCGCACCAGCCGTTCGGCCTGCTGGTATTCGCCCTTGCCCGGCTTGACCGCGTACTGCTTGAGCACGTGGCCCTTCGCGTCGAGCACGCCACGCAACGTCAGCAACGGCAGTGCGTGGCCGTCGGCTGCGAAGAATTCGTACAACTGCGCGAGCTGGAACGGCGACACGTCGACCGCGCCCAGCAACAGCGACGGATTCGCGTGCACGTTCTCGATGCCGAACGAGCGCAGGAACGCCGCGACACGATCGACGCCCAGTTTCAGCCCGAGGTGCACGCTGGCGAGGTTGTACGACTTCGCCAGCGCCTCGACCATCGGCACTTCGCCGTGCGAGCGGTTGTCGTCGTTGTGTGGGGTCCACAACTTGCCGCCCGGCAGCTTCAATGAAATCGGCGCATCGTCCAGCAACGAGGCCACGCTCCAGTGCGCGGGATCGGTCAGCGCCATCAGGTAGTAGAACGGCTTGAGGCTGGAACCGACCGGCCGGCGCGCGTCGTAGGCACGATTGAAGCCGTGCAGGTCGGATTCCCGTCCGCCCACCATCGCCAGTACGTTGCCGGTGGAGGGCTCGACCACGACGACCGCCCCTTCGAGTTTGTCGCCGCGCTTGCCGAGGCCTTTCAGGGTTTCGTCCAGCGACTGCTCGGCGTAAACCTGCGCGGCCGGGTCGAGGGTGGTGTAGACGGACAAGCCGCCGCTGCGGAGTTGCTGGTCGTTGAAGTCATGCGCGACCTGCTCGCGCACGACCTGCATGAACGCCGGGAACCGGTCGACGACCAGTTGCGGCCGGGGGGTCACGTCGAGCGGCGCCGCCCTCGCGGCCTTCCACTGCGAACCATTCAACAGTCCCGTGGTGTGGAACGCATCGAGCGCCACGTTGCGGCGCGCCAGTGCGCGTTCCGGGTTGCGGCGCGGGTTGTAATAGCTCGGCCCCTGCACCATGCCGACCAGCAGCGCGATTTCCTGCGGACGCAGCGCCTGGACCGGCCTTCCGAAGTAGTACCAGCTCGCCGCGGCGAAACCGTGGACGGCCTGGTTGCCCTGTTGCCCCAGGAAGACCTCGTTGCAATACGCGGCGAGGATCTGGCCCTTGCTGTAGCGCGCGTCGAGCAGGATCGACAACAGTGCTTCGTTGAACTTGCGCACGATGGTCTGGCTGCGGTCGAGAAACAGATTGCGCACCAGTTGCTGGGTAATCGTCGAACCGCCCTGCACGACATGGCCCGCGCGCAGGTCGGCCAGCAGGGCGCGCATGATCGAGGACAGGTCGATGCCGTGGTTGTTCTTGAAGTCGCGATCCTCGACCGCCTGCACGCCCTGGACCAGCAGCGTCGGAAGCTCGGACAACTTCATGATGATGCGCTCTTCCTGCTCCGCGCCGTACATCGTCGCGATCCGAGCGGGATCGAGGTGGGTCCTGCGCAACGGCTTGTCGGCAGTGACGTCGAACACGGACTGGATGCGCCCGGAACCCAAGGTCACCCGCACCCGCCGCGGCAACTCGCCGCCGACCGGATCCTTGTAGCCGCGCGAGGCGATCACGAACCGGTTGCCGTCCGCGCTCCAGGTGCCCGGCACATGCGCGGTATTCGACGCTTCGGTGTAGCCGGCCAACTTGAGCTGCAGCGTCAGCGTCGCCTTGTCCATGGGCACGCCCGCTTCGAGCAACTGTGGACGCGCGTAGACCCGGGTCGGCTGGGTGAAGTCGATTTCGGTCACGCGCGTCTTCACGCGGTGATCGAGCACCAGCGTGTACGGCACGATGAAACCGATCGCGAAACCGAGACCGATCAGGATGGGCCAGCGTGCGAATGGCCAGACCCGGCGCACGCGCTCGAACCAGGACAAGAGCGTTTCTGTCTATCCAGCAGGGCGAGCCCGGAGTTTAACGTATTGATGCCGCCGGTCGGGACGGCTGATACGCCATGGTTCAGCGACGATTGCCGAGCCATCCCGAACGTGTTTCACATGGCGCTGCCTCACCAGCGTCGCGTCACGAGGAATTGCGCCCCGCAACCCTTGTCGACCCAGATGCCGGCACGGTTCCAGCCCCAGTTCTGCCCTTCGATGCAGCGGGTGTCGGACATCTGCCGCTGCATGACCACGCGGCCGCGACTGCCGACATCGACCTGGCAGAAGTAGTAGCGATACTGCGGGCTGCCGCAGGACACCGCGAAATCGCGGTCCCAACCGGGAGGGGGTTGCCAGCCGCCGGCATAGTCACCCTGATAGTTGCCCGGCGCAAAGATGCCGCCGCAACCGTTGTCGACCCAGATGCCGCCGCGGTCAAAACCCCAACTCCGTCCCTGCACGCAGGACGACTTGGAGGTCTGCCGGACGATCCGCGCGCCGCGCCAGAAGTTCGGGGTCGGGCAGCGCGCCAGCCGGTATTGCGGACTGCCGCAGGAAACCGTGCCGTTGGGGTTGCCGGGATAGCCCGGATAGCCGGGGTAGACGCCCTGCTGGCCGGGCGGATAAGGCGGTGGGTTCTGCGGAGGCGGTGGTGGCGGGCGGTTGCTGTAGGTGACCTGTGCGATCGCGGCTGCCGAGAACACCAGCGCGAATGTTGCGAAAACGATCGAAACGTTACGCATGTCGCTGCCCTCCCGTAGCTGGTACGGCCAGTGTCGATTCCCGAGTCTGAATGGCCGCTGGCGTCCCGCGCGATTCAGTCCCCGACAGTCTTGGCGGCCTTTTCGGTCGACACCTTCTTGACCGTCTCCTTGACGGCACCGTCGCCCTTGCCGCCGGCAGTCGGCTTGTCGGCCGAAGGTTCTTTCGGCTTGGCCGCGTCGCCCGCGAGGTTGCGCCTCTTTTCCTTGTCGGACTTGAAGTCGGTTTCGTACCAGCCGGTGCCGGCCAGCCGGAACGCCGGTGCGGTCACCTGCTTGCGCACGGTGTTCTTCTTGCCGCAGTTCGGGCAGGTGTCGGGGTCGGGATCGGACAGCTTCTGCAGGCGGTCGAACTTCTCGCCGCAGTCGTCACAGCGGAAAACGTAGATGGGCATCGTCGGTAACACGCCAAAGTTATCCGCACAAGGATACCGCTATCTGCGTCGGCCGTGCGCGACATTGGCATCCGTCCACGCGCTTCGCCTATCATGCCCGCTTTTGCTGCACGGACCTTCCATGCACCGTACCCGCCCGATCCAAGTCTTCCTGTCGGCTTGCGCCGTGGGCCTGTTCGCCCCGGCCGCGCTCGCGACGCCTCCGGCCGCGTCGCTGTGCCCGGCCACCCCGCCCGCGCAACCGGCCGCCTACGTCGCGCACATCCAGGAAATCAATCATGGGTTGGGCATTCCACCCGACTACGCGGCGCAACACCATCTGCGTCCACAACCGGAAGCCCGTGACCTGGTGCAGGTGCCGCGCGACGTTTACGGGCGCAAGGTCAAAATGGTCGTACCGGCGGCCGTCGCGCTGAAGGCCATGTTCGCCGCCGCGGCGCGCGACGGCGTCAAGCTGGAAACGGTGTCGGGCTTTCGCAGCATGGCCTATCAGACGCACCTGGTGCGCGCGAAACTGAAACGCGGCATGACCATCCAGAAGGCGCTCACGATCAATGCCGTCCCGGGTTACAGCGAACACCAGACCGGCTGCGCGATCGACCTGACCACGCCCGGCGTGCCCGCGGCCGACAGCAGCTTCGCCAAGAGCAAGGCCTTCACCTGGCTGCAAAAACACGCCGTCACATTCGGATTCCACCTGTCGTTCCCTCCCGGCAACCCGTACGGCTACGAATACGAACCCTGGCACTGGCGCTACATCGCCGTCGAAGCACCGGCCGCGTCATCCAGCGGGCACTGACGGCAACGCAGCATTCATTCGGACGGGCGCCAGCTCAAGGTCAGCATGACGTTGCGGCCCGGCTGGTTGTAGAACCACGCGGTCTCGTAGTCCTTGTCGAAGACGTTGTTCAGCGCGAGTTGCACGGTCCAGTCGGCATTGAATGTCCAGCCGGCGCGCAGGTTGGTGAGCGCGTAGCCGCCCAGCGGATGCTGGTTGCCAATGTCGTCGTACGTGCGCGAGGCGAGATACCAGCTCGCACCCAAACTGAAACGCCCGAAGCTGCGGTCGGCGTCGAAACGCGCGCTCTGGCGTGGCCGCCGCGGCAATTCGTTGCCGTTGTTGAAACCACCCGCGGCATCGTTGCGGGCATTCATCAATGTCGCGGTGGCGCGCACGTCCCAGCCTGAGAGCTTGCCGCCCACCACGCCTTCCAGGCCGGTGATGCGCGCGCGGTCGATGTTGTTCGGCAGGTTGAGCGCGGCGTCCCAGCTGATCATGTCGTGGATATCGTTGCGGTAGACCGACAGCGACCAATGTCCCCAATCCGGCGTGCCGCGCAAGCCCACCTCGACATTCCGCGAACTTTCCGGCCGCAGGTCCGGATTGGAAAAACCGGGGTAGTACAGATCATTGAAGGTGGGCGCGCGGAACGCCGTGCCCCAGCTTGCGGTGACGCGCAGGTCCTTCGCGAAACTCCAGCCCCACAAGAAACTGCCGGTGGATTTGCCGCCGAACTGGCTGTTGTCGTCATGACGCACGTTGGCCTGCAGCGATTGCGCGCCGAAGCTGCGCTGCCATTGTGCGAATACGCCGCGGTTGGTG
>DASUKQ010000057.1:0-29217 GCA_036278635.1 Rhodanobacteraceae bacterium | reverse complement strand
TCCAGGTTGTTGTCGGTCTGTTCGACCACCACGCGCCCGTTGTCATAGCGGATTCGATTTTCCGGCCGCGGCAAGTCCTCGCTCGACAGCCAGAAGTCCAGCGAGTGCCGCGCGAGATAGTCGAACGGCTTCTCCGGAAGCCACTCCAGCCACGAAGGCAACGCCTCGCCGCGGATCGTGTCCGGGTGCGACTTGCCGGTCATCTGGATGAGGCCGAGCGGGTATTCGAAGTCGTCGGCCCCGAAGTAGAAGTCGCTCACGCCCACGGTTTTCTGGAACACCGTGTCGTTGGGATGGCGGGTGATCGCCATCAGTACCGACTGGTTGTGCCGGATGTAGTTGCGGCCGACCTGGTCGGAGCCATTGGCCAGCCCGTGCGGGTGCTTGTCGCTGGCCGAGCGCAGCAGCAGCAGCGCGGATGACAGCGCGCCGCAAGCCACCACCACGACATCGGCCGACAAGGTTTCCCTTTCGCCGTTGCGCTCGACCTGCACCGCGTTGACCACATGTCCGCCGGCGTCGGTGTCGAGCCTGTCCACGTAAGCATTGGTCAGCAAGGTCACGTTGTCGTGCGCGGTCAGCATCGGGTCGATGCAGATCACCTCGGCGTCGGCCTTGCCGTTGGTCAGGCACGGGTAACCGTCGAAGGCGCCGCAACGGATGCAGGGGCTCTGGCGCAACACCCGGCCGTCCTGTTCGTCCAGCAGGATGCCGAGCGGCATGTGGAACGGGTGCAGGTGGTGCCGACTGAAAGTGTCGGCCAGCTCCTGCATCCGCGGTTCGTGCGACACGGGCGGCCACGCATAGGGCCTGCTGCGGGGAGGTTCGGTGGGATCCTCGCCGGCTGCGCCATGCACGTGGAACAGCCTTTCGGCTTCGTCGTAGTAAGGCTCGAACACGTCGTATTTCAGCGGCCATTCCGGCGACAGGCCGTCGGCGTGCCGGAGTTCCTCGAAATCGCGCTCGCGGAGCCGGAACAGCGCGGCGCCGTACATCTTGGAATTGCCGCCGACGAAGTAGTGCAGGCCGGGATGGAACGCCTTGCCTGACTTGTCGTACCAGGTCTCGTCGGCCTGGTAGATGTTGTTGATGAACACCGCGCGCGGGTCCCAGTTGGCGGCGGCACGCTTCAGCCAGTCACCGCGTTCGAGGATCAGGATCTTCAGGCCGGACGGCGCCAGCCGGTGCGCCAGGCTGGCGCCGCCGGGACCGGAGCCGATCACGATGATGTCGTAATGATTGCCCTGCATTCCGTCGCGTCGAGGGCGCCGTTGGACGGCAAAGACGGGTGTTGTACCACGAGGAGGCGTGCAGATCAGGTCAACATGCTGCGGGGCGGTCGCCTGTTTTCAATCCGTTTGCATGGAACGCAGTGAGCAAAGCGGGCGGAGTCGAAACGCCGGTTGCCCTTCGACCCGGCCCCGCAGGCCTGCGCTCCGGGCGAACGGTTTGAAAGAAACCGCTTTGGCCCGCGGCAACATTGGACGCTCGCCGCGGCGCGGCTATACTTTCGCGGATATGCGGCATCCACGGGGGCCCCGGGATGCCGTCGGTCCATTTACCGGAGTCTGCCTGTGAGTACGCATCTCACCCCGTCCGACCGTACCTTCATGAAGCAATTCGCGATCATGATCGCGATGCTGGGGGCCACGGCGGTCGTCCTGATCATCATCGGCACGCTGGTATGGTCGACCTTGCCCAAGGAGGGCAACGAGGCCCAGGTACAGCAGGCCGGTGCGCGGATCACCCCGGTGGGTGCGGTGTACGCGGGCGACACCGGGCGCGCCGCGATGGAAGCGGCCAAGGCGAGCGCCACCAAGGCGGCGTCGTCGCAGGTCGCCTACGGCGGCACCACCGACGGCAAGGTGATCTTCGGCAAGCTTTGCACCACCTGTCATTCGACCGGTGCCGCGGGCGCGCCCAAGATCACCGACAAGGCCGCGTGGGCGCCCCGCATCAAGGAAGGCATCGCCACGCTGGTCAAACACGCGATCAACGGCTATACCGGGCCCGACGGCAACCACATGCCCGCCAAGGGCGGCAACCCGGCGCTGACCGACCAGCAGGTCGAAGCCACCGTCAAGTGGATGGTCTCGCAAGTCAAGTGAGTGCAGGATGCACTCATCCCGTGCAGTACATGGATGTACGCTGAGCCGGGATCCATTCTTTGATCGCAGGTTGGGCTGAGCGTACGCGAAGCCCGACATCGGAATTGCCGTTGGGCTTCCCCCGGTCAAGCCCGGGGTCAGCCCAACCTACATGCTGGCCATGGATGGCCGCTGACACGGGATCCAGTTTTCGGCGAATGGCCATCCAAATGTGCAAGCCCTCCCCTTCAAGGGGAGGGTTGGGTGGGGATGGTGTTGACCGTCGCTGAGCTTGCGGCCGTACCCCATCCCTCCCGGCCTCCCCCTTGAAGGGGGAGGAGAGGAGACCAGCCCGTCACTTTTCCGCGATCAACTCATCCCGCGATATACCGCTGCAGGTGGTCGATCTCGGCGGCCTGGTCGTCGATCACCGCCTTGACGAGGTCGCCGATTGAGACGATCCCGACCAGCTTGTTGCTTTCCAGCACCGGCAGGTGGCGGACGCGCAGCTCGGTGCACAGGCGCATGCATTCATCGACGGTGGTCGCCGGTGCCACGCTGGTAGGCGCCGGGGTCATGATGTCCGACACCGGAGTTTCCCGCGACGAGCGCCCTTTCAGGATCACCTTGCGGGCGTAGTCGCGTTCGGTGACGATGCCTGCCAGCGCTTCGCCGCGCATCACCGGCAGCGCGCCGACGCTGCGTTCCGCCATCATGCGAATCGCGTCGAGCACCGGCGCTTCCGGGTTGATGGTGTAGACCGCGTTGCCCTTGCCCTCCAGCAGATGCTTGACCTGTCGCATGGGAATCTCCTTGGTGGCGCGCCATAGTCTAGCGCTGGCGGAAGCGGTCCTCCGGATCGCCGACCTTGGGTCGGGGCGGGTGCTTGTCCAGCACGTAGCGAACCCCGCCCAACTGCCGCATCTGTCGCTCGATCCATGCCGCGCGCTTCTGCACGTAGGCCGACGGGCGGCCGGCATGCCAGTCGCGCGGATCCGGCAGCACCGCGGCCAGGAGCGCGGCCTGGTGCCTGCTGATTCGTGACGCGGGTTCATGGAAAAAGGCTCGTGCAGCCGCCTCCACGCCGTAAATGCCATTGCCGAGTTCGGCGATGTTCGCGTACACCTCGAGCACACGACGCTTGGGCCAGGTGATGTCGATCAACACCGTGAAATACGCTTCCAGGCCCTTGCGGAAAAAGCCGCCACCACTCCACAGGAACAGATTGCGCGCCGTCTGCTGGGTGATCGTGCTGGCACCGCGCAGGTGGCCGCCGGATTCGGCAACGTCGATCGCGGAACGGATCGAGCCGATGTCGAACCCGTGATTGAAGGGGAACGTCTGGTCCTCGCCCGCGACCATCGCGAGCGGCGCCACCGGCGCCATGCGGTCGAAGGAAACCCAGTGATAGTGGATCTTGAAGCCGTGGTTGCCGTGCCAAGCCGCGGCCGCCTGTCGCTCGAGCATGTAGGCGCTGGTCGGGGGCGCCACGAAACGCAGGACGAGGACCGGCAGCCAAGTGATCGCGACGAATGCCAGCACGACCCACAACAGCCTTCGCAGCCAGCGGCGCGCGAACGGGTGCTGGCGCGCGCCGCGCGTCCCGCCGGTTCGCGTCATGCCTCGAGTTCGGGTGCGGTGCCGCTGACCCAGGCCTCCAGCGGTTGCGCGGGCGCATACAGGAAGCCTTGCGCGAAACGGCAGCCCATCCCGATCAGGAGGTCGCGCTGTGCGGCCGTTTCGACGCCCTCGGCGATCACCTGCATCGACAGCAGGTTTGCCATGGCGAGGATGGTGCGGATCACGGCATCGCCGCCGCCGTCGCTCTCGGCGTTCAGCCCGGTGATGAACGAGCGGTCGATCTTGATCGCCTGCACCGGATACTGGTGCAGGTACGACAGCGACGAATAGCCGGTACCGAAGTCGTCCAGCGAGATACCAATACCGGCGCCCCGCAGCGTCTGCAGGATCCGCTTGGCCTCGGGCGGATTTTCCAGCATGGCCCGTTCCGTGACCTCGACCCGGATGCTGGGCGGCGCCACGTCATGGTCCGCGAGCAGCCTGAGCAGGCGGCGGTCGAGTTCCGGATTCCGGAAGTGCCGCGGCGACAGGTTGATGCTGACGAACGTGCCGGCTTCGCCGACCAGCGAATTGGCGTCCCGGCAGACCTGCTCATAGATCTGCCAGTCGATGGTCTCCGAGGCACCGGTGTCTTCTGCGATGCCGAGAAACTCGCCCGGCAGCATCAATCCGTTTTCCGGATGGCGCCAGCGCATCAAGGCCTCGTAGCCGAGCACCGCGCCATTCGCGAGATCCACGATCGGCTGGTAATAGGGCACGAACTCGCCGCGCGTCAAGCTGCGGCGCAGGTCGTTTTCGACTTCCATCAGGGACACCGCCTGGCGCCGCAGCCCCTCGTCGAACACCGCGTAACGGTGGCGCCCGTCGGCCTTCGCCCGGTACATCGCCGAGTCGGCATCCCGCAACAATTCTTCCGGATGCCGGTAATGAGCCGTGGCCAGCGTGATGCCGATCGAGGTGGAGGTGAACAGTTCCTTTGCGGCCAGGCGGAACGGCGCATTGAGGTCGTCGATGATGCGCTTGGCGATGCGGCACGCCTTGTCGGTCTCGGTGATGCCCTCGAGCAGCACGCCGAATTCGTCGCCGCCGAGGCGCGCGACGACGTCCTCGGACTTCACGCACGCGCGGATCCGCCCGCCGGCCTGGAACAACAGGTCGTCGCCGATCAGATGGCCGACCGAATCGTTGATGACCTTGAAGCGGTCGAGGTCCATGAAGAGGACCGCGAAACCCCTGGAAGGATCCGCGTGGAAGCGTTCCAGCGCTTGCTCCAGCCTCTGCATCAGCAGGCTTCGGTTGGGCAGGCCGGTGAGCGAATCGTGCATGGTTTCGTATTTGAGGCGCGCCTCGATGCGTTCCCGTTCGGCGATCTGCGCGCGCAGGTCGCGGTTCGCGAGCGCGAGCGCGCGGGTACGCTCGCCGACCCGCTGTTCGAGGTTGGAGTAGGCGCGCCGCAGCGATTCGCTGGCACGCACCCGTTCGAGTGCATTGGCGATGTGGTAGGAAACGAAGGTCAGGAGTTCCTGGTCGCGCAGCGTGTAGTGGTGCTCGGGCGAATAGCTCTGCACCGCCAGCGCGCCCACGGTGTGGTCCGCGCATACGAGCGGAACTCCCAGCCAGCACACCGAATCGGGCCCTTGTTGCGCCACTTCACCGCTGGCGCGCAGCCCGGCAATGTCCGGTGCGTTGGCGAGCAGCGCGGTGCCGTGTCGCAGCACGTATTCGGTCAGGCCGTTGGCGAGCTTGCGCGACTGGATCTTGCGGTCGCGCTCGTCCACCGAGTACGGGAAGGTCAGTTCGGCCCCGTCTTCGGATAGCAACGCGATGTAGAAGTTGCGCGCGTAGAGCAGGCCGCCCACCACGCGGTGCACGGCTGCATAGAAGTTGTCGATGCTGTCGGTGGTGCTGGCGAGTTCCGCGATCCGGAACAACGCCGCCTGCAAGCGTTCGCCGCGCTGGCGCTCGAGTACCTGCTGCTGCAGCACGCGGTTGGCTTCGCGCAGCGCTTCGGTGCGTTCGGCGACCCGGCCCTCCAGCTCCGCGTGCGCCATGCGCCGCTCGAGCGCGGTCTGGATGTGCTGCGCCACATAGATCAGCAGGGTCTTGTCCTGCTCGTCGTAGTGCTGCGCATCGTCGTAGCTCTGCACCACCACGCAGCCGACCACTTCGTTGCCGTGCATCAACGGCACGCCCAGCCAGTCCACGCACTCGGCACCGATGCCGCGGAACGGGCCGTGGACCTGCTGACCGATCGAAGGCAGCGAGCCCATCAGCGGTTTGCCGTCGCGGATCACATACCAGGTCGGCCCGTGCAGGATCTCCGTCATCGGAAAATCGGTGGCCGGAAGCGGCGGACTGGAATCGACCGTGTCGGCGTAGTAGGGGAACCGCACGTTGTCCCTGCGCGCGTCGTACAGCGCGATGTAGAAGTTCTGCGCATACATCAACGTGCCCACGATCTGATGCAACGCCTGGAACATCGTCGTGATGTCGGCGTTCGCGGCACTGGCCTGATCGGCGATCGCGTACAGCGCGCGTTGCAGGCGTTCGGCACGCCCGAGCTGTTCAACCGATTCCGCCAGCGACGTCTGCCGGCCGAACGCCTCGATGCGGGCGCGGATCATTTCCGCCGCGGCATCGAACAGCACGGGATCGCGCTTGTCGTCGGCCGCGGCTTCGATCACCAGCATCTGGCGGGCCGGCAGAGGAAGGCGCAGGCATCGGCTCCCGCGCGCCATCGCCGCGTCCACGCTGTCGGCGGGTTGCCGATGAATGCGCACGCCCGGCGACAGCGCGTCCAGCAGCGTGCGCGCGGCTGCCTCGATGGCCGCGAGGTCCGTGGCCACCCAGAGTTTGCCGCTGGCCTGCAACAAGACCGCTGCGGTGGGCGGCTGGCCGGCGGAAACGGCCAGATGGTGAACGTCGCCTGCCATGAATGGTCCAACCCCCTGCGTCGTTCAGAGTGTAACCGCGACGGCCGCCCAAAAGGCATGTGAGTGCGAATTGCTGCCCCCGGCGTCACGTTCCACGGGGCTACGGAGGCGTACGGTGGGCGCTGGCGGAAATGCCGCACCGGTGAGTCCAGCAATTGTTAGCAAAATGTAATCTCATGGGGTACAATCGGACCCAAAGACGGCGGAATCCGCTGCCGTGCTGGTGACTCGCCTGGACCCAAGGCCAGTTTTGTTTCCGGATTGAAATGCGTCGACTGCTTGCCAATGCTTTGCTCGCCGGCTTGGGCCTCGCCCTGCCGTTGTGGGCGCTTGGCCAGACGCCACCCACGCCGATGCCGGTGATTCCGCCAGCGCACGCGGTACACGCGGCGCCTGCCAAGAAGGACCCCGCGAATACTCCGGTCTGGCGCGACAAGGGCACCACGTTGTCGGTATCGGCCAGTGGACATGCCGGCAGGGCCGTTCCGATGGCTCCGGCGGTCTCGCTGGACGGCCAGACGCATTCCGCCGGCGCCGGCCTGCAGCTTACTACCAAGCCCGGCCTTACCGCACACGCTAACGTGAGCGAAACCCGCTGGTCGCCGCTGCTTTCGAGCTGCGCGAATGCCGTCCCGGGCACGCCACCGGATCCCACCTGCCTTCGTCTTGGAGGCGTTGCGGCAGACGGATTGCAGCGCGGCGAGATCGGTGCGGGATTCGCCGCGAACGGCGTCAAGCTCGACCTATCGGTCGGGCAGGCGCAAAGCGCCAGCGTCGCGTCGCCCAATCTCACCCGCCGGACCGCGCTGCCGCGGGTGCTGCCTGCCGAGGGCGGCGCCGATGTCGCGGCGCCCCTGTGGTTTCGCAACAGCACCGCCACCAACATCAGCGCGCGCGGTCAACTGGATGTCGCGCCGGATACGAGCGTGAAGGTCGGCGCGAGTCTCGGTCGTGTTCGGTTCCTGCCGGGCGCGGATTTGCCGTCCGGTAACGACACCCTCGATCAGACTACGCTGAGCCTCGGTATCCAGCATGGGTCGGTCCGCGGCGCGATCGTTGGCCACGTGCTCGAGCCCAACCTCCCGGGCGCGGCGCTGGACCAGAACCAGCGCTGGAGCGGCATCGATCTCGGCATCAGCGTCCGCCTGCCGTGGCGCGGCGAACTGAACTTCGGTGCCCAGAACGTGTGGACCTCCGGACGCGCGCCGTTGCTGTTCGGTCCAGGTACCGCCGCGCCCAACCAGGGCCGCGTGCCGTACGTCCAGTATCACCAGGACCTGTAATCTCCGCACAACGGGTTCCCCGGCTGGCGAGGCGACGGGACTTGCCCGGATTGTGCTGTGCGGGCACCCTTGAAACGTGATCGTCGATCCTGCCACGCAGGTGCTGGATGTCTTGTTTCAAGCCACCGCGTTGCTGCGGGCGGGACAGCACGCGCGCGTGCAAGAACTGCTTGGCGGGTTGATCCGCAAGCAGCCCGGGTGCGCCGAAGCGCACCGCCTGCTTGCGACGTCGCTTTGCCAGACCGGCGATCTCGCACGTGCGCAAAAGGAATTGCGCATCTGCTTGCGTTTGCGCAGCGATGACGTCGAGGCGCAAATCCTCCTGGGCCGGACACTGTCGGCGACGGGCCAGGCGGCGGAAGCGCTGCGCGTGCTGCAGGAAGCATCAGGCAGGGATCCGGCAAACGTCGCGATTGCCTGCGTGGTGGCCCGTGCCTGGCTGGCGCAAGGTCGTGCAGACGAGGCGTTGCGCAGGCTCGAAGCGGCGGACCGGGAAGCCGCGCAGGGTCGGGCCGAATTCTGGATGCTGCTGGGCCATGCGCAGCTCGGCCTCGGGCAGCCGGCGGCGACGGCCGATGCGTTTCGCGAATGGGTGCGGCTCGAGCCCGGCAACCACGAGGCACGGATGGCGCTGGCGGCGGCCCTTGCGGACGCCCAACGCGCGACCGAGGCCGAAGCTGAAATCCGTCGTTGCATCGCTGCCGGCGTCAGGTCACCTGGCGCAGGATTCATCCTGGCGCGCGCCCTGATGGGCCAGGGACGGCTGGATGAGGCCGAGGCGCACCTGCGGGAAGTCGTGCATGTACAGCCGGGCCACGTGACGGCCCAGGGCAATCTTGCGGAACTGGTCTGGATGCGTTCCGGCGATGCCGGCGCGGCCTGCGCCGAACTCGACTCGGCGCTGCGCAAGCTGCCGCATCAGCATGCCTTGCGCATCGCCAAGGCACGCTTGTTGTACAGCGCGCGGCAGCCGCAGGCGGCGCTTGCCGAAATCGACGCGGGACTGGCGCTGGACGGGAAGGCGCCGGCATTGCTGACGACGGCGGCGTCGATTGCAATCGATTTCGATGGCCCGCACGCGCTGGAGTACGCCACGCGCGCGTTGGCAGTTGCCCCCGATGATCGGGACGCCCGCGTTGTGCTGGGCAATGCATCCCTCGCGACCGGGCGGGCGCAGGTCGCGCTCGAGATTGCCGGTGCGCTCTATCGGTCCGATCCGTGCGATGGCCAGGCCGTGGCGATGCAAGCGGATGCGCTGCGGATGCTGGGCGACCCCCGCTACCGCAAGTTGCTGGACTTCCAGCACCTGGTCCGGGCGCAACGGATCGATGTTCCGGAGGGTTGGCCCGACCTCGATGCCTATCTTGACGATCTGGCGACCTCCGTGGCGCGCTCGCACAACCTCGAGGCGCACCCGATCGGCAATTCGCTGCGCGAGGGCAGTCAAATCCCGTTATCGCCCCAGCAATCTCCGTTTGCCGCCGTCCGCGCTTTCCCGCGCGCCATCGACCGGCCGATTCGTGAGTACATGCAAGCGATAGGCAACGGGCCGGATCCCATGCGCAAGCGGAATACGGGACGCTACGGGTTGAGCGGAATGTGGTCGGTGCGCCTTCGCCCCAACGGCTTTCATGTCAACCACTACCACCCGCAGGGCTGGATTTCCTCGGCCTGTTACCTGCGTTTGCCGCCCGCCGTGAAGCAGCACCAGGGGGAGGGCTGGTTGAAGTTCGGCGAGCCCGCCTTCCCAACCAACCCGCCCCTGGAGCCGGAATACTTCATCAGGCCGGAACCCGGCCTGCTGGCGCTGTTTCCTTCCTATATGTGGCACGGCACGGTGCCGTTCTCCGGCACGCCCGATGATTCCCGCCTGACCATCGCCTTCGACGTGGTCCCGGCCGCTACTCCGGCTGCATGAGCTCAATGCGTTCCGCTTGTATTCGCGCGATCCCGGAAGTGCTGTACTCGACCGGGCTGCGGCGCATGGAGACCGTCAATCTGCGCGTGTATGACATTGACCGCGGCCGCGGCCTGGTGTTCGTGAACCAGGGCGAGTGGCAGAAGGATCGCTGGGTGCGATCGGCGAATGGGCGCTGGCCTGGGTCAAGAAATGCCTGGATGAAGTGCGGGCCGAGATCGTGATGCTGCCGGACGATGGCACGCTGTTCCTGACCCGCAATTGGGGTGCCGTTCAATGAGCAGTGGTTCTTGACCACGGTCGCCAAGCATGTGCGCAAGGCCAACATCGGCAAGCAAGGCGGCCGTCACCTGTTCCGGCACACGATGGCGACCTTGATGCTGGAGAACGGCGCCGACATCCGTTTTATCGGGGCGATGCTCGGCCACTCCGCCTTGAAGTCCACGCAGATTTACACCCACGTTGCGGTCAAGCAGTTGAAGGCGATCCACGAAGCCACGCATCCGGCCAAGTCACGCAAACGCACTGCCAACCCTGCGGCCACGCCCACGGCCAGGGATGACCTGCTGGCGGCGCTGGATGCCGAAGCGGGCGAGGAAGAAGCCGAGTAAACTATGGACACGCACTGAGGTGTCCACCATGGCTGCCGCCGCCCAATCGCTCAAGCAATACTTGCACGAACTCGCCGACGAGTTGCCCGACACCGCGACCACGGACGATGCTCTGTATCACCTGGAACTGCGGCGTGACATCGAGGCAGGCCTGGCCGACTGCGAAGCCGACCGCACGGTGCCGCATGAAGAAGTAGCGAAACGCTACGGCTTGTCTGAGTGAAGCTGCGCTGGTCGCGGCGCGCCCTGACGCGCCTGGAAGAGATCCACGCCTGCATCGCGCAAGACAATCCCGCCGCGGCGCTGCGCACCACGCAGCAGATCGTGCACCGGGTCGGGCAGATCGTGAGGTTCCCGAACTCCGGCCGGCGCGTGCCCGATTACCCCCGCGATGACGTGCGCGAGTTGATCGAAGGCAACTACCGGATCATCTACCGGCTCGGCGCCGACCGCGTCGAGGTGTTGACGGTCAAGCACTGCGCGCAGCGGTTGCCCGCCGAATTGCGCAAGCTGTGACACCAGCGCGTTGCAAGCCAAAACCGCACATCGGGGGTTCGGACTTGCGAACTTCCCTTTTTAGCCGCTGACGACGCTCGCAACGCACTGACTCATCGACTGAAAAGTACGACGTAGCGGCGGAATGCACGTCGGTCGATTGTATTCGGGTAGATTGGCTTGGCGGGCTGAGCGGCCCCGAAGCCCAGCGTCGTTACTGGCGGCACTACGCAGCCTGCTGCGCCTCACAAGCGCCGCAAGCCAGGGCACGCGCGCCGGGCCCCCGCTGTTGAGACGACCCTTCATGCGCGTTGGTGAGGTTGATCGCCCGTAGCGGACGAGCACCAGCCACCCGCACCTGCCAACGGTCGCCGGGCATTCCCGCCTGACCATCGCCTTCGATGCGGTGCCCATGCCCTGAATGGTGGCTGACCAACGACGGCCCCATTAACACCCTTTTTACGAATTGCGGTAGGATCGCTCTTGGCGTCCGAGGGGAGATGCCGCGCCGGCCCAAGAGGACGGCGGATTTCAAGGCCAGGCGCTGCTCCATTTCGACTTCCGGGCGTGCGCCCCGCGACGCGCCAATTACTTACGTGGGGATTCCCAACAGGTTATGAAGTTGTTAGCATGCGACCTGCCGAGGGTTCGACGAGGCCTCGTCGGCGTATCGCCGGGGGCCTTCCCGAAACTGTTTCATACATCAACAAACGTTTGGAGAGTGCAATGAGACTCGACCGCAGTGAGCTGTCCAAGGCCGTGCAGACGGCGCTTTCGCTGGGTGCCGTTGCTGCCGTGGGTGTTGCGGGAACTGCCTTCGCGCAGAACACCACCACCACGACACAGAACAACCAGCAGCAACCGCAAACCCTGCAGACCATCGTGGTCACGGGTTCGCACATCCGCCGCGTGGATCTGGAAACCTCAAACCCGGTCACCGTGGTGACCAGCCAGCAGATCCAGGCTTCGGGCAAGCTGACCCTGGGCGACATCGTGCAGGAGCTGCCCGGCATCGCAGGCAACGCGACCAACCCGAACGTCAACAACGGCGGCGGTACGGGCGCTTCGACGATCTCCTTGCGCGGCCTGGGCAGCAGCCGCACCTTGATCCTGGTCGACGGCAAACGGGTCCTCAACAACGACATCAACGCGATCCCGGCAGAATTGGTCGAGCGCGTCGAGGTGTTGAAGGACGGCGCGTCCTCCGTGTACGGCTCCGACGCGATCGGCGGTGTGGTCAACTTCATCTTGAAGCACAACTACCAGGGCGCCGATTTCGGGTTCAACTACGGTATTTCCGACCGGGACGATGCCGAGCGCAAGGGCTATCACTTCACCTTCGGCCAGACGACCGACAAGGGCAGCATCATTGCCGGCCTGGACTACAACAAGTTCGAAGGCGTGGTTGCAGGCAACCGCGATTACTCCAAGTGCGCCGTGTCCCTGACCGGTGGCGCCGTCGTGGGTACCCCGTGCGTCTCGGGTGACGGCAGCGGTGGTTCGCTCGCGAGCCTTTCGGGTTACCTGTACCCGCTGAACGGCAAGTTCCCCGGGTCCACTCCGTATTTCGCGGCTTGCGGTGGCGGTGCCCTGACGACCGATCCGACTGCGGCCGGCGGCGGCGGCATCCCCGCAGGTTTCCGTTGCTTCAACGGTTCGACCGACCATTACAACTACCAGGCGGTCAACCTGGTGAACACGCCGCAGGAGCGCACCAACGCCTACTTCCTCGCCGACTACAACCTGACCGACAACGTCTCCGCCTACCTCGACGTGTTCGTCAACAGGACCCATTCGAGCAGCCAGGTCGCACCGACGCCCATGGAGCTGTACGGCAGCTTGACCATGGAGCCGGGACAGCCGTACAACCCGTTCCCGTTCGCATTGGGCGGCGGCGGCCCGACTTCGAATCCGAATGGATACCTGGTTTGCGGAACCGACGGAGCCCTGCCTGCCCCGAATTGCCTTGGTGGCGATTTCCTGCTGCGCCTGGGTGGCGTGGGTGACCGCATTTCGTCCTACACCACCGAGACCGACCAGATCCTCACCGGCCTGAAGGGCAACGTCGGAAACACCGGCTGGCAGTGGAACGTCGACCTCAATTATGGCCATGTCACCACCCGCTGGAACAACATCGGCTACATGAACTTCGGTGCGTTGCAGGCCAGCGGCGACGTCAACGCCGATTGCGCGACGAACGGTGTCGACGGATGCCTGAATCCCTTCACCGTCAACACCGATCCGGCCATGACGGCGATCATGAGCAAGTACCTGGCGTCGCCGTTCTTCAACTCGCTGAACGTCCAGCGCACGGTGAGTGCGGGCGTCAACGGGCCGCTGTTCAGCCTGCCCGCGGGCGAGATGCAGTTGGCGGTCGGCGCGGATTACTCGAAGTTGTACAGCAACTTCACCGTCGATCCGCTGGCCGACAACACCAAGGGCTGCGGCATGCCCTCTTCCTCCTGCTCCACGCCACTGACCGGCGGCTACAACTACAAGGAAGTCTATGCCGAGTTGTTCGTGCCGATCCTGAAGGACCTGCCGTTCGTCAATGCCTTGAACGTGACCCTGGGCGATCGCTACAGCAAGTACTCGCTGGCGGGCAGCACCAACAACTACAAGATCGGCGTGGAGTGGCGGCCGATCGATGACTTGATGCTGCGCGGCACCGTCGCGAGCGTGTTCCGCGCCCCGACGATCCCAGACCTGTTCAAGGGTGCGGCCATTTCGTTCGATCCGTACACCAACCCCTGCCAACCTGGCGATGAGAATCCCGGCTCGGGCCATGACGTGTTCTGCAGTCATGGCGGCGGTGTGGCCGTCAACGGCACCCAGATCCAGGCAGTCTGGTCGGGTGCGGCGTCGGCCGGCACGTCGCTGTCGCCCGAGTACGGCAAGTCGTTCGACTTCGGCGCGGTGTACAGCCCGCACTTCGTTCCGGGCTTGACCTTGCAGGCCGATCTGTGGCGCGTGTATCTGCGCAACAACATCATCCAGCCGTTCGGCAGTACGGAGGCGGGTATCTGCTACGCCACCAACGATCCCAACAACCCGGCGTGCAGTTCCATCAAGGCCACGGGTGGTGGTACGGGCACGATCATCTCGATCGGGGCGCCGGTCACCAACCTGGGCAACCTGTGGACCCGCGGCGTCGACGTGGAAGGCGATTACCGCGTGCCGCAGGTGGGTTGGCTGCCGGGCCAGTTCTCCGTCCGCGCCCAGGCGACCTACATCTCCCAGTTCGACAACGAAGTCACCCCGGGTATTGCGGGCGACGTGGTGCGGAACATTGCCGGCAAGTACGACAAGCAGTACGGCATGTTCCCGCGCGTGCGTGGCCTCGTTGCCCTGAACTGGCAGGATGGTCCGTGGCAGGCCTACTATCAGTTGCGCTACATCGGCAAGTACAGCGTGGGCAGCGGCAAACCTGACCAGGCGTCCTCGTGCGATGAAGCAATTACAGGTGTGGTCTGCAGCTTCGGTGCCTGGACACAGAGCAACGTGAGCCTTGGCTACACGATCCAGCCGATCAACACGACCCTGCAGCTCGGCGTGGACAACCTGTTCGACAAGCAGCCGCCGATCATGTACCAGAACAACACGTTGAACGGCAACACGGACGTCAACACGTTCGACACGATCGGACGGTTCTACTGGATGAACGTGGACGTGAAGTTCTGATCCACTCGCAGTATCTTGCAACCTCGGCCGCGCGGTGGCGACACCGCGCGGCTTTTTTTTATCGGCTGCGTCCAACCCCACGCAAGTGGCGAAGGCGAGGCGTACTCGTAGGTTGGGCTGACCCGAGCTTCATCCGGGGAAGCCCAACGGCTCTCAGCCCTTCCGGGAAGGTCAGCGGTATGTTTGCCGTGCTATTTCGCGAGAGCGTCGCGTAGCCCGGCCAGTTGCCCCGCATAGGGCCGCCACGCTTCGAACGCATCGGTGCGAATCGATTGCCCGACCTGGGACATGCTGAGCGTCGCGCTCGGTGCGGTGTTGTTGGCAAAGTCGAGGCATCCGGGCTCGTACGGCAACCCGCAGAACGCCAGGATCGCGCGCGCGGTCGCTTCCGGCTCCCGCACGAGGGAAGCATAGTGCACGTCCAGGATGCTGCCGGGTGCGACTGCGTGCCAGTGGTCCATCAGCCTGCGGTATTGGCGATGCTGCGCTGCAAGCGCCGCCAGGTCATACGCGTAGGCATATTCGGCGCCGGGTCCGAAGAAGGCGCGCCAGTTGGAGAAGCACGCATCCAGCGGATCGCGCACGACGTGCAGGATCTTTGCCTGCGGCAGTGCCCGCCGGATCAATCCCGTCACCATCCAGTTCCGCGGCAACTTGTCCACGTAGAATGGCCTCTCGCCCGCGCGCCAGCGCGTCTGCGCGAAGTACGTCTGCCGCACCTCGTCCCAGTCCGCCCCGGGCAGCCGTTCCAGCGTGGTTTCGTCGAACATCCCCGCCGGCAGATGGTCGGTCGCCAGGAACAGTGCGCGGGGAAAGTCGCCGAGTTCACCCGCGGAGGCGATCTGCGAATGGCTGCCGAGCATGCGTTCCAGAACCGTCGTACCCGAACGCGGCAGCCCGAGCACGAAGATCGGTTGCGGGCCTTTGTCGTCGGATGCGGTACGCGCCTCCAGGAATGTAGTCGTGCAGATCCGCATCAGGCGCTCGATCAGCGCTCCCTGCCGCGCCGGGTCGAATGGAAGACGCGCCTGCATGATCCGGTTGCCGCGTTCCAGTGCCTGCCACGCCTCGCCATGGCGCTGCAGGTCCTCGAGTTCCTTGTAGCGCGCGAATTCCAGGGCCGCGTGTTCGATGTCTCCCGGCTCGACGCGATGCAGCGCGGCATCGATCCTGCCGAGATGGTTGGACTGCGCGCTTTGCTTGTGCATCCGTGCCAGCTCGACGAAGGCATAGCCCAACGGCGGATCGAAGCCGATGCATTGTTCGAGTTCCGCACGGGCTTCATCCAGCCGCCCGTTGAACGCCAGTTGCACCGCGTGATGGAACAGGAAGTCCCGCCCGCCCGCTCCGTGCTTTCTTGCCTGCTCCATCAGGTCCAATGCGGTCGCGTGCTCGCCGATCGCCTGTCGTTGCCCCGCGGCCCGCATCAGGACGGGTATGGAACGGCTCACGGTGAAGACAGGCGAGTCGAGGAATCGCCGCGCGGCAACCATTTCGCCGGCCCAGATCAGTGCAGCGATCAGGTCACCGAGCGAATTCGGATCGGCGGGTGGATGGCGGCAGGCCTCCAGCGTTTGTGCCACCGCAGCGCGCTGGTGGTCGTCGGCCGCCAACAAGCCGGCCAGGTGGAGATGCGCGGCCGTGTCGGCAGGGTCGCGCGAAACAATCGATGCGAGGAGCGTTCGCGCCGGCTCCCTTTGCCTTGCCGCGATCAACTGGCGCACCCGTTGCCATTGTTCGCGTGTGGATTCGATCACCAACCGGCCCTTGTGACGGGAATTTGCGCCTGCGAACCGCAGTGGCTACGACCCATTGCTATTCTAGAGGGCGCGCGATGCAGGTCCCGGGCGCTTCGCAGACGCTTGCGTCCAGGGCAGGCGCGCCACGATGCTGGAGTCAATATGCGAGTATCCAAGCGGAGAGCATGGGACATCGCGAGCCTCGGGCCCGGTGCTCGTGTGATCCATCCATGAACACCAGCGTGGACGATCCGGAGGCGCAGGAAGAGCGCCTATTGCGTCGCCTCGCGAGCCAACCAAGGGACGCCGACGCCCTGCTGCAACTTGGCTGGTTGCGCCTGCAACGAGGGGAGTTCCTCGCCGCGCGCGATTCGCTGTTGTCCGCCCATGTGCTGCAGCCACGTTCCCCGATCATCCGGATCTACGCGGCACGGGCCCTGGTCGAATGCGGTGATTACCGGGCGCAGCAATTGATCCGTGACTGGCGGGACTGGCTGCCGTTGCCCGAGCAGCAGCAGTATGACCTGGCCGACGCGATGCAGCATACCGACTGGACGGCCGAATCCATCGATGTCCTGGAGGACCTGTTGCAGCGTTCGCCGCAGTTTCGCCCTGCAAGGTTGTTGCTTGCCGCGCTGTACGAACGGGTCAATCGCCTCGAGGATGCAAGCGCACTGGTCGATCGCATGCTGGCCGAGGATCTCGGCGACGAGCCGCAGGTGTACAACGAGCTTGCGCACCAGAAGGCGCATCTCCTGGCTCGTAGCGGAGAGCCGCAAGCCGCGCAGCGCCTCCTGGAGGAGGTCGGCCCGAAGTCCGACCGCGACGCCGACCATTTTTTTTTGCTGGGTGCGATTGCCGATCGGGTGGACGACGCGGACGCGGCCATGCGGCACCTGGGCACCGCGCATGCGTTGCAGATCGGCCTGTTGGAGCGGGCCGCGCCGCAACGCCTGCAGCCCGGCGAAGCGCTTTTGCCGGCCGCCGCGGAGTCGCTGGATGCGGATGACCTGGCGCGCTGGCCCAACCTGGTTGCGCCGGATACGACGAACTCGCCGATTCTCGTGGTGGGGTTTCCCCGTTCCGGCACCACGCTGCTGGAGCAGATGCTCGACGCGCACCCGGCGCTGCAGGCGATGGACGAGCGCCCGCACTTCTATGTGCTCGCCAGCCAGTTGGAAGACTACGGAATACGCGTGCCGGGTGACCTATACAAGCTGACGCAGTCCGACTGCGACGAGCTTCGCAAGGGCTACCTGATGATGGCCTGCGACAAGGTACGGCGACGCTGGGGCGCGAGACTGGTGGACAAGAATCCGCTCAACATGCTTTGGCTGCCATTGATCCATCGAATTTTTCCGGCAGCGCAATTCATCCTGGCCCTGCGGCATCCCTGCGATGTGCTGCTCAGCAATTACCTGCAGAATTACAGGGCTCCGGTCTTGATGGCCGCATCGCGCGACCTCGAGCATCTCGCCCGTGCCTACGTCGAGGCGTTCTCCCACTGGTTTCACCACGTTGCGATCCTGAAGCCCGCCGTCCTGACGGTGCGGTACGAAAACCTGGTCGGCGACCAGGTCCGGACGGCCGCCTCCATCGGATCCTTCCTCGGGCTGGAGAACACGGACGCCATGCTGCAGGCCGACCGGCACGCCCGCGGGAAGGGCTTCATCGGAACCCCCAGCTACACCCAGGTGATCGAGCCGGTCCACCGCCGGGCGATCGGGCGCTGGCAGCGGTACCGGCCGTGGTTCACTGAAGCGTTGCCGATCCTCGCGCCGGTGCTGGAACGTCTCGGCTATTCGACGGAAACGGATGGGTGATGGAGCCGAACGTGTATTCGACGGAATGCACATCCCTGCTCACCGCGTCTTCGGCCGCAAGGATTGCGGAAGCGGAATTCACCGCGCCATGAACCAGACGGTGGTGAAGGACTGGGAACGGGCAGCGCGCTTTTTCGCGGAGGGGCAATTCGAAGCTGCACGCAGGACGCTGCAAGCGATGCTTGCACGGGAGCCGGAAAGCGCAGAAGCCTGGCTCGCCCTGGCGCGGGTCGACATCCAGACCGGGGAAGTGCGCCATGCAGCCGACCACGCGCTGGCCGCAGCCAACCTCAAGCCGGCCGCTCCAAGGATGCTGTGCGACATTGCGGTGGCGCTGCTCACGATCGGTGAAGTCGCGGCAGCCCGCGATTGCCTGGAACATGCCGCGGCCGCCCCGCCCGGTGACGCCGCGACGCAGCAGTACCTCGCGATGCAGTACCAGAACCTCGGCGACCATGACGCCGCGCTCGCGTGGATGCAGCGTGCGCGCGCGTCCGGGCTGGCCGATCCGGCGAGCCGGTTTTGCATGGCGGTCCAATTGACCTTCCACGGCAGGATGGCCGATGCAGAGGTCGAACTCGAGCACTGCGCCACGGTCCACCCGCCGCTCGGGCGGGCGATGGCGCAACTGTCGCAGGTGCGCAAGCAGACGCCTCGGCACAACCACCTCGCGCTGCTGGAGCGGCAACTCGCCGAAGTGCCCGCGGACAGCGAAGACCAGGCGGCGCTGGAGTTCGCCCGCTACAAGGAATTCGAGGATCTCGGACAATACGAGGATGCCTGGCGATCGTTGCGGCGTGCCAACGAGCGGATGCACGCACGCTTGCGGCATGACTCCGCCGCCGAGCGGCGGACGATCGAGGCGCTTCGCGGCCAGGCCGCCGGATTGCCGCCGCCGCGTTCACCACGAGACGATGGTCCGACCCCGATTTTCATCGTGGGTCTGCCGCGTTCGGGCACCACCTTGCTGGACCGCCTGCTCGGCAACCACTCCGAGGTGGTCTCCGCCGGCGAGTTGGGGACCTTCCGGCGCTCCCTGGAGCGCGTCGCTGATCGCTTCACCGGTCCGATGCTCGACCAGGCCTTTGCCGAGCGGGTGTCGCGTCTCGATCTTGCGGAAGCGGGAACCCTCTATCTCGCCAATTCGCAGTGGCGAGCCAAGGGCCACCGGTTCTACACCGACAAGTTGCCACGCAACTGGTTGCTCGTGCCGCTGATCCTTGCGGCGATCCCGGGTGCGCGAATCCTGCACATGTGCCGCGAACCCGTCGCGGTGGCGTTTTCCAACTACCGGTCCTACGTCGGCGCGGATTACCCGTATTGCTACGACGAGGATGCCCTCATCAGCCACTATGCCGAATATCGCCGCAGCATGCGCCGTTGGCATGCGCTGGCGCCAGGCGCGCTACTGGATGTGTCCTACCGCGCGCTGGTCGCCGATCCCGAGGCGGAATTGCGCAAGGTTTTCGACTTCTGCGGACTGGACTGGCAACCCGGTTGCGCGGAGCTTGGCCGCAACGCGGCACCCGTGGCCACCTTGAGTGCGATGCAGGTGCGCGGTTCGATCGAGCCCGGAATGGGCGAACGCTGGCGGCGTTATGAGTCGCAACTGGCGCGCCTGCGCGAGGGCATCGCAGCCGCGGTCCATGACATCGAGGAACCGTGACGGCTCACCCGGCGAACGGCGGATAACCCAACGCCTTGCGCAGCGGATCGAGCAACCCGCCGTAGCGGGTCGTGTGGGCGGTATCCCGGCGCAGCGGCTGGCGCACCTGCGTCGCGCTGGGCGATCGGACTTCGCGGCGGTTTTCGTGAAAGTTGAGACAGGCTTCCTCGAACGGCAGCCGGCAGAAGTCGAGCAGGGCGCGTATGGCCGGTTCCGGCTCGGCAACCAGGCGTTCGTAACTGTGCTCGTAAAGGTTGCCCGGAGCGCGTTCGCGCCAGAACCGGACGCTGCGATCGAAGTCGTGCCAGAACGCCGCGAGGTCTTCGAAGGTGCGCGCGTAGTCGTTGCCGGCGAGGAATTGCCGGTAGCACGAAAAGCAGGTTTCCAGCGGATCACGCCGGCAGGCGATGATCCGGGCGCCCGGCAGCATCGACCGGATCGCGCCGATATACATCCAGTTGCTCGGCAGCTTGTCGATCGACATGGGCCGCGCCGCGCGCCAACGCGCCGTGCGATCGAGATAACGACGGCCGAGCCGCTGCCAGTCGGCCGAGCTGGCCTGCCCGGCCCATAGTGGGAAGGGCACTTTGCGTCGTTGCGATTCCCCGGTCAGGGTCAGCGGAAGGTCGGAGAGCTCGCCCGCACCCTCGACCCGTGAATGGCTGGCGAGGATCTGCTCGACCAGTGTCGAACCCGAACGCGGCAGGCTGATGATGAACAGGATTTCGCTGCCCAATGCGGGATCGGGTGCCGGCGCGACCGGATTCGAGAACGCCTTCAGCATGGCGCTGACGCCGGCGGAAAATTCGCTTGCATTCCACCGTTGGCGTTGCCTCGCAAGCGCGTTGGATTGAGCAAGGACGTCCAGCGATTCCGCATAGCGGCCGTGATCGTCCAGGGCTTTCGCCAGCGCGAAGCCGGTCGGGACCAGGTCGTCGAGGCCCAGGCCCGGCGTTCGCAGCGCTTGCCGCATCCGTTCGATGTCCCGTTCGTCGAAACGCAGGGTCTTGATATCCGCCAGGCCCCACCATGCCATGCCTGCCGCCGGACGCTCCGCAAGAATCTGGCGATATTGCTCACTGGCTTCCGCGAGGCGGCCCTGGGTGCGCAGCATGTCGCTCAACAGCGCGCGTGCTTCGGCATGCTTCGGATTGATGCGCACGGCTCGTTGCAGGGCGTCGATGGCTTCCTCGTGACGGACGCAATGCGTCAGCATCACGCCCAGGTTGAACCAGGCCATCGCGAGATCGGGTTGCAGTTCACACGCGTGGCGCATCGCCGCGACGGCGTCGTCGAGGTAATCCGCCGCGCTGAGAATGGTGCCCAGCGTGTTGTAGTACAGGGCGTCATCCGGCCGCTGCGCCAGCGCGCGCTGCATCGCTTCGATGGCGTCCTGGTGCCGACCGCGCATGCTGAGCGCGCCGGCATGCAGGCGCAGTACTTCCGGTTGACTCGGGTGATCGGCGAGCACCGGCGCAAGCTGTCGGACGGCTTCATCGACCTGGCCGCGATCCAGCGCCTGCGCCGACAGGACGACGCGCTGGATTGCAGGTGGCGACAGACCTCCCAGCCTCGGGGACGCGCTCATGATCGTCGGGGCCTTTCGGAAAGCGAATGGCTCGTGATGGGGTAAGGCCGTGGCATCGCCAAAGGATCACCGGCAGGGTCCGCGCACCGCGACGTGCCATATCGCACGCGACGGAAAGCGCTGTCAAAGACACGACGCGCGCTCTTTGACAGCGCGCGCCCAGCGAAAAGATACTACCAAGCCGACGACTCCCATTCACGCCTTGCGCGCTGCGTGCAGGTGTTGGGTCCGGCGGGTCGGATCCGGCGTGCAGCCGAAAGGGCCGACAAACGCACGCTCGCCTGGTGGGACCTGCGACAATCCCGTAACCGCCACTTTCCCGGCCCGATTCTCTCCCGCATGAGATTGCCTGTCCCGTTCCTCCAGTTGCCGGTGCGATTCGACGCCGGCCGCCTGCGGGCCGAAATGCTTGCGCTGGGGGACGAGGCGTGGCGCGAGCATCCATCCAAATACCCCGGCAACTATTCGTTGCCGCTGATCGCCGTCGATGGAGACTCCGACAGTGACGAAGTGGCCGGGCCCATGTTGCCCACGCCGTACCTGACCTGTTGTCCCTATTTGATGCGGGTGCTGGAACGCCTCGGTGCGGTGTGGGGCCGCACCCGACTGATGAAGCTTGCGGGCGGGGCGGAAGTCACCCCGCATGTCGACATCAACTACTACTGGCGCGAACACATCCGGGTCCACGTGCCCATCCAGACCACCCCCGGTGTCCGCTTCGTGTGTGGAGATGCCGAAGTCAACATGCAAGCGGGCGAGTGCTGGATCTTCGATACCTGGCGACCGCATCGTGTCATCAATGCGGCGGCGGATGAACGCGTGCACCTGGTGGCGGACACCATCGGCGGCGACGGTTTCTGGAGGATCGCCGACCGCGCCCGGGTTCCGGGGCAACCTGCTTCGCCTTGGCCGGTCGAGGATTTCACGCCGGATTCTCCGGCCGCGAGCGATCGGCCGTTGCTGTTCGAGCAGTTCAACGTGCCGATCGTGATGTCGCCTTGGGAGCTGCGTGAACACCTGCAGTTCATCTTCCCGTACGTCAAGCCGGATCCCAAGCTTGGCGCGGTGCAACAGGCCGCATCGCGGTTTGCGGCGAACTGGCACGCACGCTGGGCAAGGTTCGGCGATACCCGCGAGGGCTGGGCCTCGTTCGCCTCGCTGCGGGACGAGTTCGATGGCTGGCTGGGACGGAACGCCGAATCGCTCCAGCTCACCAATGGAATGCCGTTCGTCCGCACCCTGCGTGCCATGGTGCTGAAAGCCGCAGTGACGGGACACGATCACGGCGCGGGCGCTTCCGTTGCCGCGAAGCCGCCCGCGCAACCGGAAGCCACGTCGATTCGAGGCGCGCGTGACGGGGACGAATTCGATCGTCCGATTTTCATCGTCTGTCCGCCACGTTCGGGTTCGTCGTTGCTGTTCGAGACGCTGTCCTCGAGCCCTGACGTTTGCACGTTGGGTAATGAAAGCCATCGCATGATCGAGGTCGAGACCGCCGGCGGCTCGCTGGGTGCCATTGCCCGTGGTTACGGGTCGAATCGACTGGATGCGGCCGATGCCGCGCCCGCCATTGCCGAGGAGTTGCGGGCCCGTTACCGCGACCGCGTGTTCGATCGCGAGGGAAAGCGCCGCTCTGGCGCAATCCGCTTGCTGGAGAAGACGCCGAAGAACGCCTTGCGGATCCCGTTCCTGTCGGCGGTGTTCCCGGACGCCGTGTTCGTGTACCTCTATCGTGACCCGCGCGCGGTGATGGCCAGCATGCTGGAGGCGTGGGAGTCGGGCCGGTTCCGGACGTATCCGGATCTGCCGGGCTGGACCGGGTTGCCGTGGTCGATGGTGCTGGTACCCGGTTGGCGGGAGCTGATCGGCCGGCCGCTGCCCGAAGTCGTTGCAGCCCAGTGGTCGATCACCACGCGAACCTTGCTCGACGATTTGGAAAAATTGCCGCGGGAGCGCGTGCATGCCCTGCGCTATGAAGCGCTGCTTGCCGGTCCGGATGTGCAGATCCGGAGCTTGTGCAGTGTCCTCGGGCTGCGCTGGGATCGCACCCTGGATTCCGGGCTGCCGCTGGCGCGGTACACCGTCACGCCTCCGACCCCGGACAAGTGGCGCAAGCGCGAGAGCGAGATCCTTCCGCAGGTGCCGCAGCTCGTCGACGTGCAGGCCCGTGCCGAACGCCTGTTGCTGGACTGGGAGGCGCCCATGGCAATCGCGCCGACGGCGTAGCGAAGGCGTGATCCACTCGCGAAGTCCTGCGGGTGCCGGCCAACTGGAGAAGCAAACGAGGTGTCGCAAAACAAAAGGCGCGGCTTGCGCCGCGCCTTGGTTGCGATCGTTGATCTGGAGCGCCGATCAATAGCGGTAATGATCGGCCTTGTACGGCCCTTCCACCGGCACGCCGAGGTACTCGGCCTGCTCCTTCGTCATCTTCGTCAGCTTGACGCCGATCTGCTCCAGGTGCAAGCGCGCGACTTCCTCGTCGAGCTTCTTGGGCAGGCGGTAGACGGTCTTCTCGTATTCATCCCTGTGGGTCCACAGGTCGATCTGGGCGAGGGTCTGGTTCGAGAACGAATTGGACATCACGAACGACGGATGCCCGTGCGCGCAACCGAGATTCACCAGGCGCCCTTCGGCCAGCAGGTAGATCGAGTTGCCGTTGTCGAAAGTGTACAGGTCGACCTGCGGCTTGATGTTGAGGTGCTTGGCCGCCTTCTGCAGGCGGTCGACCTGAATCTCGTTGTCGAAGTGGCCGATGTTGCACACCAGCGCGTGGTTCTTCATGCGCTGCATGTGCTCGAGCGTGATCACGTCGCGGTTGCCGGTGGTGGTGACGTAGATGTCGGCTTCACCCAGGGTATCTTCCACGGTCGCGACCTGGAACCCTTCCATCGCGGCCTGCAACGCGCAGATCGGGTCGATCTCGGTGACGATCACGCGCGCGCCGAAACCCTTCAGCGAATGCGCGCAGCCCTTGCCGACGTCGCCGTAGCCGCACACCACCGCGACCTTGCCCGCGACCATCAGGTCGGTCGCGCGCTTGATGCCGTCGGCCAGCGATTCGCGGCAGCCGTACAGGTTGTCGAATTTGGATTTGGTCACCGAATCGTTGACGTTGATCGCAGGCACCAGCAGCTTGCCGGCTTCCATCATCTGATAGAGGCGATGCACGCCGGTGGTGGTTTCCTCGGAGACGCCGCGCCATTCGGACGCGACCTTCTTCCAGAAGCCTGGGCGTTCGGTGCGGGTCTTCTTCAGCAGGTTCTTGATGACCTGTTCCTCATGATTCGCGCCCGGCTCTTCGACCCACTTGGAGCCGTCTTCCATCTCGACGCCTTTGTGGATCAAAAGCGTCGCGTCGCCGCCGTCATCGACGATCAGCTCCGGGCCACGGTTAGCGGGATGCGTGATGGCATCCAGCGTGCACTGCCAGTATTCCTCGAGCGTCTCGCCTTTCCACGCGAACACCGGCACGCCGCTGGCCGCAATCGCGGCCGCGCAATCGTCCTGGGTCGAGAAGATGTTGCACGACGCCCAGCGCACCGAGGCGCCGAGCGCGGTCAACGTCTCGATCAGCACGGCGGTTTCCTTGGTCATGTGCAGCGAGCCGGTCACACGCACGCCCTTCAAAGGCTTTTCGGGCGCGTAGCGGGCGCGGATCTGCATCAGGCCCGGCATCTCCTGCTCGGCCATCTGGATGCGCTTGCGGCCGAGATCGGCCAGCGAAATGTCGCGGATGTTGTAGTCGTTCTTCACGGATTCCTGGGCAACAGCGTTCATGGGCTTCTCCGGTTGGGCGGGCGCTGTTGCGGTGGATTGGCCGAGCCTGACCGGGTTCGTGAAAGTCCGCACATCGTGCGGCCCTCGCGGATGGAACCGCTAAGGATTCACGCCGGTTGCAACGCCCCTCGGCGAACGAAGCATTATATCCGTTCGTCGCGATGAAAAGATGAAGGAACCCGGTATGCGATGGCTTGCATACCGTGGCGCAGAAGGCTATCTTACCTATGACTTACATCGGGTGCGCGCCATGGGAAGGGATCCGAAAATCACCACCACTGTTTCCACCAAGGGCCAAGTGGTGCTGCCCGCCGCCGTGCGCAAGCGGCACGGCTGGAATGCCGGCACCAAGCTCGTCGTGGAAGAGACGCCACAGGGCGTGCTGTTGAAGGGCAAGCCGCTGTTCCCGCCAACGCGCATGGAAGACGTGTACGGAGCTGCCAATTACAAGGGGCCGCCGGTCTCGATCGACGAGATGGACAAGGCCATCGAACGTGAGGTTCTGCGCCGCCATGCGCGCGGCGAATACTAGCTGCCGTGCACGCGGTCGATACCAACGTCATCGTCCGATGTCTCACTCGCGATGACGTACGGCAGTCGCCAATCGCACGCGACTTCATCGATCGGAACGAAATCCTTGTCCTTTCGACTGTGCTGGTCGAATGCGAGTTGGTGATGCGCAGCGTACACCGACTGCCCCCTGCCCGAATTGCCATGCTGTTGCGCTGGTTTGCCGGCTTGCCGACGGTATCGGTCGACGACGCGCCGCGTTTTGCCACGGCCCTCGAATGGTATGAGAGTGGCATGGATTTCGCCGACGCAATGCATCTGGCTGGCTGCGCGGACGACCAAGCCTTCGCCACATTCGACCGCAAACTCGCCGCCGCCGGCCGCAGAGCCAAAGCCGGCAAGGTCAAGGCCCTGTAATCTGCAGGGTCCTGTGGGACCGTGGCGAAGCCGCAACGCGATCATTCGCGCTGGATGGCCGCAACCGAGCCGTTGACATCCTCCGCGTATGGACGGCCTCGTTCACAAGGAGAACCCATGAACCCACACGCCGACCATCCCGAAGATCGTCGCGACGTGGCCTTCGCACCACAGGACAGACCGCTGCGGGACGATGTTCGCGAACTGGGCGCACTGGTGGGGGAGATGCTGGCGGAGCAGGGCGGCGACGCCTTTTTTGAGCGAGTCGAAGAAATCCGCACCGCCGCGATCCGGCGCCGCGCGTCCGGCGCGCCGGTGGATGCACTCGTCGCTCTGCTGGCGGGCACGCAAGCAGACGCGGCCGGAATGTTGGCGCGGGCGTTCGCGACGTGGTTCCAGGTCGTCAACATCGCCGAACGCGTGCACCGCATCCGGCGGCGGCGCGACTACCAGAGGTCCGGCGCGGCGCCGCAGCCGGAATCGCTGGGCGATGTGCTGGAAACGCTGAAGACG
Source organism: Rhodanobacteraceae bacterium (assembly GCA_036278635.1). Taxonomy (GTDB): domain Bacteria; phylum Pseudomonadota; class Gammaproteobacteria; order Xanthomonadales; family Rhodanobacteraceae; genus 66-474. The sequence continues at coordinate 2,595 of DASUKQ010000057.1, read as the reverse complement.
CGCGGTGTCGGTGCCGACGAACTGCTGGCGTGCATCGCGCGGCTGGATGTCGAGCCGGTATTCACCGCACACCCCACCGAGGCGGTGCGCCGTTCGCTGCTGGAAAAGGAACAGGCGATCGTGCGCGCGCTGGGGGACCGCTTCGACACTTCACGTACGCCCCGCGAGCGCGCCGTCGACCACGAGCGCCTGCGGATGGCGCTGACCGCCGGCTGGCAGACGGCGGATGCGTCCGCCGTGCGGCCCACGGTACAGGACGAGTTCGAACATATCGGCTTCTATCTCGCCGAACCGCTGTACCGGGTGCTGCCGGTCTTTTACGAATCGCTCGCGCACGAGTTGGCCCGCGTGTATGGCGTCCACGGTGAGCTGCCGCGACTCCTGCGTTTCGGTTCGTGGGTGGGCGGCGACATGGACGGCAATCCCAACGTCGGCGCCGACACCCTCGGCGATACGCTGCGCGCCCAGCGGACGATGGTGCTCGAGCGCTACCGCGACGGCTGCACCTCGCTCGCGCGGTTGCTCAGCCAGACCGATGACCGCATCAGCGTATCGGACGCGGTTCGCGAACGGCTGGAGGAATACCGAAAAAATCTGCCCGAGGCCGCCGCGCGGATCCGTCCGCGCCACGCCAACATGCCGTACCGTTGCCTGCTGACGTTGATGCGCGCGCGCTTGAGGGCCAGTGACAACGACGCACCTGATGGCTACGCCGGCGCTGACGAATTCGAGTCCGACGTCGCACTGATCGCCGAGAGCCTGGTGTCGCACAAGGGCGCCAGCGCCGGTCTGTTCGCGGTACGTCGGTTGCAATGGCGCATCCGCACCTTCGGTTTCCATCTGGCGCGCCTGGACGTGCGGCAGGATGCACGGGTCCACGACGACGTGCTGGCGGTGTTGCTGGGCGATGCCGATTGGCGCGAGCGCGATCCCGCCGCGCGAGCCGAACGCCTGCGGCCGTTGGCTGCCGGTGAAACGCGGTTCGAGGGTAGTGACGATGATGAAGTCGCGCGGATCCGCGCGGTGTTCGCGACACTGGCCGACGCACGTGGACGCTACGGCAGTGGCGCCACTGGCCCGTACATCATTTCCATGGCGCGCTCGGCCGCCGACGTGCTGGCGGTACTGGCGCTGGCGCGCCACGGCGGCCTCGTCGAGGACGCGACTTCTTGCAGCCCCTCTCCCCCAAGGGCTTCATCGTTGGCGAATGCCCAGACGGGCGCGAATGCTTCCACCCCCTCTCCCCCAACGGCTTCATCGTTGGGGGAGAGGGCCGGGGTGAGGGGGACGGGTTCCACTGCGGCGCGTACGTCTGTACCGCTCGACATCGTGCCGCTGTTCGAAACCGTCGATGACCTGACACACGCCGCGGCCACCCTGCGCGCGCTGCTGGATGATCCGGTGTACCGCGCGCACCTCGCCCGCCGCGGCGACCAGCAGATGATCATGGTCGGCTATTCGGACAGCATGAAGGATGGCGGCATCCTGGCCGCGCGTTGGGCCTTGCAGCGTGCGCAGGAGGAACTGCTGGCGGTGGCGCGCGAAGCCGGCATCGAACTCACGTTCTTCCACGGCCGCGGTGGCTCGGCCTGCCGCGGCGGCAGCAAGGTCACGCCTGCGCTCATGGCCTCGCCGCGCGGTGCCGTGGCAGGACGCCTGCGGGTCACCGAACAGGGCGAGGTGATCCACCGCAAGTACGGCATCCGGGCATTGGCGCTGCGCAACCTCGAGCAAACCGTGGGCGCCACCCTGCGCGCGAGCCTCCGGCCCCGCGAAACGGACGCCCGCGAGGAATCATGGGCGCGGCACATGGAAGTGCTGGCCAGCGCCAGCCGCGACGCGTACCGCGCGTTCGTCGGCAGCGACGGATTCGTCGATTACTTTCGCACCGCCACGCCCATTGATGTGATCGAACGCATGACCATGGGCTCGCGGCCCGCCAGCCGGCGCAGCATGCACGGCGTGGAAGACCTGCGCGCGATCCCCTGGGTCTTCTCCTGGACCCAGATGCGTTCGATCCTGCCCGGCTGGTACGGGCTCGGCACCGCGCTGGAAAAGGGCATCGCCGAATCCGGCGAGGCCGCGATGGTGGAGATGGCCCGCGAATGGCCGTTCCTGGCGACCCTCCTGGCGGACGTGGAAATGATGCTGGCCAAGGCCGACCTCGGCATCGCCGAGGCATTCTCGCGGTTGTCCGGTGACCTGCACGCACGATTCTTCCCGCGCATCGAGCAGGAATTCCGGCGCACCCGCGACGGGATCCTCCGCCTCAAGGGCCGCGACGAACTGCTCGCCGACGACCCGCGCCTCGCGCAATCCATCCGCCTGCGCAATCCCTACGTCGACCCCATGAGCGTGTTGCAGGTGGACCTGCTGCGCCGCTGGCGCGAAGGCGGCAGCAAAGACGATGCGCTGCTGCGCAGCCTCGTCGCCTGCGTCAACGGCGTCGCGCGCGGACTGCAGAATACCGGGTGAGGACAGAGGTAAAGCCCTCCCCTTCAAGGGGAGGGTTGGGTGGGGATGGGTTTCAATAGGACGGGCAAGTGGCGCTCGAACCCATCCCCCTCCCGGCCTCCCCCTTGAAGGGGGAGGAGA
>DASUKQ010000056.1:0-2614 GCA_036278635.1 Rhodanobacteraceae bacterium | reverse complement strand
CCGACGATGCTGTTCCCCTCGATGTTCTACCTGCTGTTCGGGGTCGTGCTGTCCGGCTCCGTGCACGGCGTCGACGCGGCGAAGTACCTGCTTGCCACCTACAGCGTGTTCGGGGTAATGGCGCCGGGATTGTTCGGCTTCGGCGTGGTCGTCGCGATGGAACGCGAGCAGGGCCTGCTCACCCTGAAGCGCGCGCTGCCAATGCCCCCCGGCGCGTACCTTGTCGCCAAGATGGTGATGGCGATGCTTTTCGCGGCGCTGATCACGCTGCTGCTGATGGCAATGGGATTCGTCCTGGGCCATGTGCGGATGCCGCCTGGAAACTGGCTGGCCCTGCTGGCCGTCGATACGCTCGGCGTGCTGCCGTTCTGCGCGATCGGCCTGCTGATCGGGACGCTGGTCGGCGGCCAGGGTGCGCCGGCGGTGGTGAACCTCGTGTACCTGCCGATGTCGTTCCTGTCGGGCCTGTGGTTGCCGTTGCGCTTGCTGCCGGAAATCCTGCAGCAAACCGCGCCATTGTGGCCTTCGACGCACCTTGGACAGATCGCGTTGTCGGCCACCGGCGTTGGCCATGACGGACGGATCGCCTGGCATGCGGCGGTGCTGGCGGGATTCACCCTGCTGTTTTTCCTGGTCGCCCGTCGCCGGCTGGCGCGGAGCGGCTGAGGTGCCCGTGCAGGCCTTGATCGTGCGATCGCCTTGGCACCTCTACGTGCTGTATGCGGCGATGTTCGCCTGCTACGCGCCGGAGTGGATCGGCTCGTTCTTCCAGCGGCCGGAGCGGGGCGCCATCAAGCGCGACCGCGGCTCGCACGCCGTACTGGTCTTCGCGCTCATCGGGGGAATCGTCGGGGCGTTTTTCTTCGTCCAGGCCGATTTTGCCGGAACCACGTTGACGTGGCAGCAGCCGCTGCTGTTCTGGCTCGGTATCTCCTTGATGCTGGCCGGTCTTGCGTTCCGCTGGTACTCGATCCGGGTGCTCGGGCGGTTCTTCACCCGCGATGTCGCCACCCGGCCCGGCCAGACGGTCGTCGAAACCGGTCCCTACCGGTTGATCCGCCACCCGTCCTACAGCGGTTCGTTGCTCATGTTCCTCGGCACCGGGCTCGCGATGACCAACTGGGCGAGCTGGCTGGTGATCATGCTGGGTGTTGCGATCGGTTATGGCTGGCGCGTGCACGTCGAGGAGCAGGCGCTGTGCACCGATCTCGGCCAGCCTTATCGCGATTACATGCTGCGCACCAGGCGGTTCATTCCGCATGTGTGGTGAACGGCACGCGAGGGTAGGATAACGACATGTGGTGGAACCTCAATGCGCGTGCAGCGCCGGATTCGATCCTCGGGGTGGAAACCGCCGACGCGCGTGCGCAGGGCGGCCGGGTCTACTCATGGGTCTGGCTGTTCTGGCTCATCTGGCTGCTCGGGCCACTGATTTTCGGCCAGGCGAAGTACTTTCCCCACTGGCTGTTGCCGACCGCCCTGAGCCTGCCGGTGTTCATCGTGTTGTACGTGGCTGCGTACCTGTGTCCGCGCCGCCACGTCGCGTGGTACGCGCTCGCCATTGCTGCCGTGGGGCTGGCCGTGGTGCCGTTCAACGCGTATGCCGGCACCTACGTGATCTATGCGTGCGCGGTGGCCGCGGAATGGAGCCACCCACGCCGATCCTTCGGCCTGATGCTGGCGATCATGGTGGCGTTCGGCGTGGAGTGGCTCGGGTTCGGAATTCCGTGGCAGTACCTCGCCAACTTCTGGGTGCTGTGCCTGGTCATCGGTGGCATGGGGATCTATGGAAACCTCCAGCGCCAGCGCCGCGCGGACCTGCGGCTCAGCCAGGATGAAGTTCGCCGCCTCGCCGCCAGCGCCGAGCGCGAGCGGATCGGCCGCGACCTGCACGACCTGCTCGGGCATACGCTGTCCATGGTGGCCCTGAAATCGGAGCTGGCAGGACGGCTGATCGAGCGTGACCCGCGCGCCGCCCGGCATGAAATGGCCGACGTGGCGCGGGTGGCGCGCGACGCGTTGTCGCAGGTTCGAAGCGCCGTCAGCGGGATCCGCGCGGCCGCGATGGCTGCGGAGCTTGCTTCGGCGCGCCTGCTTCTGGAAGCCGCCGGCGTGCAGATGCAGTACTGGCACGACTCGCAGGTTTTGCCCGGCCCCGTCGAAACCTGCCTGGCGCTGGTGCTGCGCGAAGCCGTCACCAACATCCAGCGGCATGCGCGCGCCAACCGGGTGGAGGTCACGGTGATCGCCGGGACGGAACGGGTGGTGATGCGCGTCCGCGACGATGGCCGCGGCGGCGTCAACGAACGCGGCAACGGGCTGACCGGGATGCGCGAGCGGATCGAGGCGATCGGCGGCACGCTGGCGATCGAATCGCCGCGCGGACGCGGCACCAGCATCGAAGTGTCGTTGCCGATACCGGTGCCGGCTGCCGGCGATCGCCCGGCGCAGGCGCCGGCCGCGACCCGGGACGTGCCGCTTATGCACCAAGCGGCTGGTCGCGCATGATGCGCGTGCTGCTGGCCGAGGACCAGGCGATGGTGCGCGGCGCGCTGGCTGCGCTGCTGGCACTGGAACCCGACATCGAGGTGCTGGGCTCGGCTGCGGACGGCGA
>DASUKQ010000055.1:0-7879 GCA_036278635.1 Rhodanobacteraceae bacterium | reverse complement strand
TCGAACATCGCCTTGATCGAGTCCGCATCCTCGAGATCGATACGGATCCCGCTGTGGCGACTCGCGCCGATGACCTCATGCTTCCTCGCGGCAAGCCCCTTTGCCACCGCGGCACCGATGGTGCCCGTCGCGCCAATGACGATGACCTTCATGAGTGCGCCTTCTTCTTGTGTGCCGCGTCGAATGACCCGGGCAACGTCCCGGCCACCCGCACAGATATTGAAGAAATCATCTTACGCCCTGCGACAACGGCGCGTGAAATCCGGCCGCGCCCGGCGCACCCGACATCGAATTTTCGCCTGCGCGCCACAGCAAATGCTTAACGCCGCGTCGCCTAGACTCGCGCCTTGGCCCGTTCGAGCATGCCGATGAAACCGCACACGCCAACCTTGCTGGCCGCTGCCGTTGCCGCCATGGCGCTGGCGGCGTGCAACCAGTCGCCGACGCCGGCGCCACCGGGCCCCACTGGCGCCGCATCGACCGCGGGCAGTTCGGCGCCAGTAATCGCGGCGCCGCCGGCGAGCCCCGGCACCGCCGGACTCCCGGGTGATCACGCCGAGACGCAGCATTACAGGATCGCGATCACGCTGCCGACCCTTCCCGCCAACGCACAACCGCTCGCCGATGCACTGCGAACGACCGCGGACAATGCCAAGCGCGAATTCGTGCAGGCGCTGCCCGATCCGGAGCAGATGCCGGAGTTCGCCGACCGGCAATTCGAACTGCTGCTCGATTTCAGGATTGCGGCGAATACCCTCACGTTCACCAGCGTGCGCGAGATCGGCATGCAGGCCACCGGCGGCGCGCACCCGATCCCGATCCAGGCCGCCTTCGTGTTCGACCGCAAGGCGGGCAAGCTGATCGCGCTGGACGACCTGTTCACCGATCCCGATGCCGCCCGCACCGCACTGGCCAACTTCGCCCACGACTCGTTGTTGGCGAAGTTCACGGCCGATGCGCCGAAACCCGGGGACGGCTCCTCGCCGGATGCAATCCGCGAGTGGAAAACCGACATGGTGCAAATGCTCAATGAGGGCACCAAACCCACCACTGTGAACTATTCGATATTCGTGGTGCGTGCAGGTGCCGGCGAGGCGGCGCCCAGCCCGGGGCTCACGCTCGTCTTCCCTCCCTATCAAGTCGCGCCCTACGTGTACGGGACGCAAACGATCGATGTGCCCGCGAGCGTGTTCGCGCGATTCCTGAAACCCGCGTACAGGGGCGACTTCGCCGCGCATTGAAGCCCGCGACGGGCTGACTTTCGGCCTATCCCGCGAGGCCGCGGGGCATGCTAGCTTGCCGGGACGACCCTCGGAGATCCGCCATGTTGAAGCGAACCTTCGCCGCCCTCGCCGCCTTCGCGTTGTGCATCCCCGTGGCATTCGCCGCGCCGCCGTCGGCCGAACCCGTCGCCCCCCGGGACAAGGCGTCGACGCCGACTCCCGCGTGGGTGAAGCAGAGCAACGCGTATGCCCAGGTCCTGCTCAAGGTCCTGGCCGAGTTCAACCCCGAGTTCGCCTCGCGCTTCGGGCTGCCCGGCTACGACACCAAAGTCGTCGACCTGAAGCCGAACGTGAACGAACGTTCGCGTGCGGCCCTGGCCAAGGCCCGGGACACGCTGCAACGGGACCTTGCCAGGACCACCGATCCGAACGTCCATCAGGACCTGGAGATCATGATCCGTGCGGCCGACCGCTTCATCGAGAGCAGCAAGCTGCAGGCCCGGTACATGCTCCCGTATACCGATATCGGTCAGACCATCTTCCAGGGCGAATTCGGGTTGCTGCAGGACCAGGTCGCGCCCGACCGCCGCACGCACGCACTGGCGCGCCTCAAGTGCTACGTCGGCATGGCGCCCGGTTGCACGCCCGTCACGAAGGAAGCCGAAGCGCTGTTCGAAGCAAAAGCCGGCGACAAGAAACTGCTGGGTCCGTACAAGGCCGAGGTCGAACAGAATCTCGCCAACACGCAACGCTACGTCGATGGCATCCGCAAGCTGTACGCCAAGTACAAGATCGAGGGCGCCGGCTCGACGCTGGACGCGCTGCAATCGCAATTGAACGACTACGACGCGTGGGTGAAATCCACCGTGCTGCCACGCGCGCGCACCGACGCCCGCCTTCCGGAGGCGGTCTATGCGGACAACCTGAAAAACGTCGGCATCGACATCCCGCCGCAGGAGTTGATCAAACTGGCCGAGCAGTCGTTCATGGAAATCCAGGCGCAGATGGAGACGCTGGCACCGTACGTCGCGAAGGCCGAGGGGTTCAAGCCCACCACCGATTACCGCGCCGTCATCAAGGACCTGAAGAACGCGCAGCTCGACCGCAACACGATCGAACCCTACTACCACGACGTGATCGGCAAGATCGAGGCGATCATCCGCGAGCACCACATCGTGACGCTGCCCAAGCGCCAGATGATCATGCGGCTGGCTTCGGAAGCCGAAAGCGCGGCCCAGCCGGCCCCGCACATGGACCCGCCGCCGTTGATCAACAACCACGGCGAACGCGGCGCATTCGTGTTGCCGCTCGGCAACCCGACCACCGGCAAGGACAGCAACGAAGCCTACGACGACTTCACCTGCAAGGCCTGCGCGTGGACCCTGACCGCACACGAGGGGCGGCCCGGACACGAATTGCAGTTCTCGGCGATGGTCGAGCACGGCGTGTCGCTGGCACGCTCGCTGTTCGCGTTCAACAGCGTCAATGTCGAGGGCTGGGCGCTGTACGCCGAATGGATGATGGTGCCCTACGAGCCGCCGGGCGGCCAGATGATCGCGTTGCAATTGCGCCTTCTGCGCGCCGCGCGCGCGTTCCTCGACCCGATGTTGAACCTGGGTCTGGTCACCCGGCAACGCGCCCACGACATCCTGGTCCACGACGTCGGGATTTCCGAGGCGTTCGCGCGCGAGGAACTGGACCGCTTCATGTTCCGCTCGCCCGGCCAGGCCACCGCGTACTTCTACGGCTACTCGCGCATCCTGCAACTGCGCGCGCACACCGAAATCGCGCTGGGCGACCGGTTCGACCTGCAGCAGTTCAACGATTTCATCCTGGCGCAGGGATTGCTGCCGCCGGACCAGCTCGCCGAGGCGGTGGACGAGCAATTGATCCCGGCGCACGCAGCGCGCTGAGTGCGGCGCGTGGCGTGAGCGATCGCGCCGCCGCGTAAGGCAATGGTCCGCAAATGAACGCCGGGAACGCAAGGTTCAACCGGCGAGGTACTCCACCGGATTCATTCGCGTTTACCTGCGTTCATTCGCGGACTGACTGCTTTTGACTGGCAGTCACTCAGCGCGAAATCGTGAATTTGCCGAAATCCACGCCCAGGCTCCAGCCCTCGCCGGTACCGCTGAGCGCCAGCGAGACGTTGCCCTTGGTCATCACTGTGCCGCGTGCGGCGGCGGCCGCGCCCGCGTGGGCACCGCCCGTCACGTAGGTGCCGAGGATTTCGTCGATGCTGAAAATGCCCGAAAACTTGCCGACGCCGGTGATCTCGGACTTCCCGAAGGTCAGGCCACCGCCGCGGCTGCGCAAGTGGACCTGCATGTGCTGCCCATTGCTGCACGATACGTTTCCGGTGCCGTCGGCCTTCTTGTAGAACGCCGACCATCCGTGCATCTCGAAGGTCATGCGACAACTGATTTCGTTTGCGGCATGGGCGTTGCCGGCGTACGCAAGCGCAGCGCCGGCGAGTGTGGCGGCAAGGACAAACGGGATCGCGCGTGGCATGGGACTGCTCCTTCCGATCGTTGGATTGGCTGGGCTGCATTTTCGCACGGGGCCCCTTCCCGTCACGGGGCGCCGGCGTTGCCGTTCAGGATTCCATCGCAACGGCATTGCCGCCCTCGAAGCCGCTGTTGCAGAGGGCCAGGCCGCGGGGCTCACCTCCACGAACGGCGGTGTTGCGGGGCCGCCCGGACTCCAGGACGCCCGGCGCACCGTTGACGGGCCGACCATCGATGCGGCCATGCGGGACGATCGCCCTACAGCGCATGCCCGAACTGGCGCTTGAACTCGGCCCCGAATCCGGCGGCGTCGAACCGATGGTTCTGGGTGCCTGGGTGCGCAATCTTGATCGCCCCCATCAGCGACGCCACGCGTCCTGCGGTCGGCCAGTCGAGGCCGCGCAGGATCCCGTGGATCAGGCCCGCGCGATACGCATCGCCGCAACCGGTCGGGTCGACCACCTCGCGCGGCTTCGCCGTCGGAATGTGGTGCGTCGCCCCATCCGCATGGATGGTCGACCCGTCCGCGCCCCGGGTCACGATGTAGGCCTTGACCCGGCTGGCGATGTCGGCTTCGGACCAGCCGGTTCGCTCGGACAGCAGGGTGGCTTCGTAGCTGTTCGCCGCGACGTAGTCGGCCGTTTCGATGAACCTGCGGAACTCGTCGCCCGAAAACAGCGGCATCGCCTGGCCCGGGTCGAAGATGAACGGCGTGCCGCTCGCCGCGAATTCGGCGGCGTGTTGCAGCATGCCCTCACGGCCATCCGGCGCGACGATGCCGATCGCGACCCCCGCCACGTCGCCCGCGTGGTTCTTCTGGCTGGCGTTCATCGCGCCCGGATGGAAGGCGGTGATCTGGTTGTTGTCCTTGTCGGTGGTGATGAAGGCCTGCGCGGTGAAGGCGTCCGGCAGTTCGCGGACCTGGTCGAGGCGGATGCCCAGTCCCTCGAACCACTCGCGATACGGCGCGAAATCCGATCCCACCGTGGCCATCGGGACCGGTTCGCCGCCGAGCAATTTCAGGTTGTAGGCGATGTTGCCGGCACAACCGCCGAACTCGCGGCGCATCCGCGGGACCAGGAAGGACACGTTCAACATGTGCACCTTGTCCGGCAGGATGTGGTTCTTGAAACGATCCTCGAACACCATGATGGTGTCGTAGGCCATGGAGCCACAGATCAACGCAGCGGGCATCGGTCGGGTTTCCTTTTCGGCAGGCACGATCGGCCATCGTAACGGCCGCCCACGGCGGTTTCGAGCACGGGCCGCCGGGCCGCGCCCGGCAACGGCGTGATGGCGGTCATCGTTTGCCGCGGACACGCTTGCGCGACCTTCCACGGCTGACTAGACTGGCGCGTTCCGCACCTCGCCTGAAACCCAGGTCCGCATCGTCGGCTCGCGCATGTTCAAACTGTTCCGCGGCATCTTCTCCAACGACCTTTCGATCGATCTCGGTACCGCGAACACGCTGATCTACGTGCGTGACCAGGGCATCGTGCTCAACGAACCTTCGGTCGTCGCGATCCGCCAGGACCGCGGCCCGGGCGGCCCGCGCGCGGTCGCCGCGGTCGGCAACGAAGCCAAGATGATGCTGGGCAGGACGCCGGGCAACATCGTCACGGTGCGGCCCATGAAGGACGGCGTGATCGCCGACTTCACCATGACCGAGGCGATGCTGCAGCATTTCATCAAGCAGGTGCACAAGACACGGTTCCTGCGTCCGAGTCCGCGGGTGCTGGTGTGCGTGCCGTGTGGCTCGACCCAGGTCGAACGCCGCGCGATCAAGGAATCGGCCGAGGGCGCCGGCGCGCGCGACGTGTTCCTGATCGAGGAACCGATGGCCGCCGCGATCGGCGCCGGCATCCCGGTCCACGAAGCGCGCGGCTCGATGGTGCTGGACATCGGTGGCGGCACCTCGGAGGTCGCGGTGATGTCGCTCAACGGGATCGTCTATTCGCAGTCGGTGCGGATCGGTGGCGACCGCTTCGACGAAGCGATCATCAACTACGTGCGCCGCAGCAACGGCACCCTGATCGGCGAGCCCACCGCCGAACGCATCAAGATCGAGGTCGGTTGCGCGGTCGAGCAGAAGGAGGTGCGCAGCATGGAGGTTTCGGGGCGCAATCTCGCCGAGGGCGTGCCGCGGATGTTCACGATCACGTCCAACGATGCGCTGGAAGCGCTGCACGAGCCGTTGCACGGCATCGTCGCCGCGGTCCGCTCGGCGCTCGAACAGACCCCGCCGGAGCTGTGCTCGGACGTCCAGGAACGCGGGATCATGCTGACGGGCGGCGGCGCATTGCTGCGCGACCTGGACAAGTTGATTTCCAAGGAAACCGGCCTGTATGTGCAGGTCGCCGAGGATCCGCTGACCTGCGTCGCGCGCGGTGGCGGCCGGGCGCTGGAACTCATCGACATGCACGGCAACGATTTCTTCGCGCCGGAGTGACACCGGGAATCGAGAGTCGGGAATCGGGCATCGGGAATTGGAGCGAACGTGGTTTTGGGTGAGCGGTTTGCGCGACCCCGACATCGCCCGATCCAATCCGAGCCTAGTACCATCCCCGAAGTCGGCACGCGGCGCGGTCGCGGTGTGCGATTTGCAATCCATTTTGCTTTTTCGGAAACGCCGCAGGGTCAGAATGGGTTCTCGCGCATCGCCAGGCGATGCGCGACCCACCTCGCGAGCCACTTTTCCGATTCCCGAATCCCGATTTCCGATTCCCGTCCCGCCATGGCGCTTCCGCAAAAGGAATCCACTCCGATCTTCTCGGACGCGACCGCGGGGACGCTGCGCCTGATCGTCTATCTCGCGCTGGCCGCGGTGCTGATGGTGCTGGACCATCGCAACGGTTGGCTGCACCGGGCGCGCTATGCCACCGCGGCGGCGATCGTGCCCATCTACAAGCTCGCCGCGGCGCCGTCCGACTGGATCCACGCGGCCGGGACCGCATTCACCGATCGCAAGACCCTGATCGACGAGAACCGGCAATTGCGCGAGACGCTGATGCTCGCCCAGGCCCGCCTCAATCGCATGAACGCGGTCACCCACCAGAACGCGCGCCTGAAACAGTTGCTGGACACGCAAAACCTGCTTGGCATGCACGCGCAACTGGCGCGGCTGATCGACGTGCAATTGGGACCGACCCGCGACCGCGTGATGCTCAACGTCGGCGCCCGGGAAGGCGTCCACACCGGCCAGGTCGTGATCGACTCGCACGGCGTCATGGGCCAGGTCGTCGAAACCCTGCCGCATGCCTCGATCGCGATGCTGGTGATCGATCCGGATCATTCGGTACCGGTGGTCGTCTCGCGCACGGGCCTGCGCGGCGTGGCGCACGGCACCGGCGACACCGGCGAACTGGTGGTGCCGAACCTGCCGCTCTCGTCGGACGTCAGGCCCGGCGACCAATTGGTCACGTCGGGACTCGGCGGACGCTTTCCGGCCGGGTTTCCCCTGGGCACGGTCACCCGCCTGGAGCGCGACCCATCGGGCATGTTCCTCCAGGCGTACGTGAAACCCGCGGCCGAACTCGAACGCAGTGGCGAGGTACTGCTGTTGCGCGACCAGCCAGATCCGGTCGGCCCGCCCGCGCCGGCGCCGCAATTCGGTCCGCCCGACGCGCTCGCCCCCGATGCCGTCGCCGCCAGGCCCGGGGCCGCGTCCTCCGGAGCCGGACGATGAGCCGGCCGCGCGCGCAAGGCTGGACGTTCTGGATCGGCATCGCGCTGTCGCTGCTGTTGATGCTGATGCCGCTGCCTGCGTTCATCCAGCCGTTGAAACCGTACTGGCCGGCGCTGGTCCTGATCTACTGGTCGCTGGAGGCGGCCGACCGGGTAAGCGTCGGCCTCGCGTTCGGGGTCGGCCTCGCCGCGGATCTCCTGAACGGTGCGCTGCTTGGCGACCAGGCGTTGCGGCTAGCGATCCTGGCGTTCATCGTATTGCGTTTCCGCTCGCGCCTGCGCTTCTTCCCGATGTGGCAGCAGGCGCTGGCGGTGTGGCTGCTGCTGCTCAACAACCACGTGCTGCAGGCGCTGATCCGCGCGTTCGCCGGTGACGCGCCGATGCCCGCGCTGTCCTGGCTGGCGCCCGCGGTGGGAGCGCTCATCTGGCCGTTCGTGTTCCTGCTGTTCGACGACGTCAACACC
>DASUKQ010000054.1:0-20063 GCA_036278635.1 Rhodanobacteraceae bacterium | reverse complement strand
CGCCCACTCGCGCGCACCCGTTCCAGCAATGGAGGGATCGCGTCGGGATCGATCCTGTCCGGCCAATGTCCTTCCAGTCCGCAGATCACCGCCTTGTCGGTGCCGTGGCCGCGCCCGGTCGCAGCCAGCGAGCCGTACAGTCCCACCGTCACCCGCGCGACCCGCTCGAGAGCCTGCCCCGGACTCGATCCGGGGTCACCGGTTTCGGCCAGCCAGCGTTCGACGAACCGCGCCGCCGCGCGCATCGGCCCGATGGTGTGCGAAGACGACGGCCCGATGCCGATCTTGAAGATGTCAAAGACACTGACGGACATGGCAACGAAGTTCCTTGCGATGGCTCCTTGCGGGCGCGAGCCGACACCATTGTAGGTACTCCGCGCTCCAATCGGCGTGCCACAATCATCGCGCCCATCCGCCGCACGCGGGATTCCACACGCATGACCGACAAGATCGTTTCCCCGCACCCCCGCGAACCCGATGAGCCCGAAAATCCCGCGCGCCGACGCGTGCTGGGTTCATTCGCGATCGCGGGCGCGGCGTTGGCAGCAGGCTGCCGGATCCACGCGTCGCGCGGCTCCGCGAGCCGCGCCGCGGATGCCGTGCTGCGTCGACGCATCAGACGGGTCGTGGTGATCTATCTTGAAAACCGCAGCTTCAACAACCTGTTCGCGGATTTCCCCGGCCTTGAACAACCCCTGTCGGCATTGCCACCGGAACGCCTGCTGCAGCGCGATCGCGACGGCAGTATTTTCGACGAGCTTCCGCGCATCTGGAAAGGGCTGGTGCCGCACCGCCAAATCGTCGGCGGCAAGGCCTACCAGATCGAAGAAGATGCCATCACCGGACTGCCCAATGCCCCGTGGCTGCTGCGCACGCCCGATGGCGAACCGCTGCCACACGCACTGGTCACCAGCAGCCCGATCCACGTGTTCTACCGCAACCAGATGCAGATCAACGACGGCAGGAACGACGGGTTCGTGGCCTGGGGCAACCACGGCGCCTTGCTGATGGGTCGCTACGCCACCAGCGCGGACAACTTCAAACTGTGGCGTCTGGCGCAACGTTTCACCCTGTGCGACAACTTTTTCATGGGCGCCTTCGGCGGGTCTTTCCTCAATCACCAGTACCTGGTCGCAGCGCAGCCGCCGTTTTATCCCGATGCCGACCAAAGCCCCGCCCATGGCCGGATCGCCGTGCTCGAGGATGGACCGACGGGTTACCGGCTGAAACTGTCGGACGAGTCTCCGGCCAGCGCCATGGACGGGCGCCCCGAGTTCGCCTCGGCAGCCGCGCTGTCACCGGACTTCCACGCGGTCAACACCTTCGGCCCTGCGTACGCGCCGAGCTTCAACCGCGACCCGGACAATCCCCTGCTCGCCGACCTGTCCAAACCCGACATCCTGCCGCCGCAACACCACCCCACCATCGGCGACACCTTGTCCGCGCGCGGCATCGACTGGGCGTGGTACGGCGGCGCGTGGCAGATGGCGCTGGACGGCAAGGGCGGCCACGGCCTGAGCGACCAGTTTCCGGTCAGCCCGGACTTCCAGCCGCACCACCAGCCGCTCAATTACTTCCGGCAGTTCGGGCCCTGCACCGCGGCACGCGTGCGGCACTTGCGCGATGGCGGTACCGGCAACGATGCATCCACCAACCGTTTCATCGCGGACATCGAAGCAGGACGCCTGCCCGCCGTCAGCTTCTACAAACCCCAGGGCGACCTCAACATGCACGCCGGCTATTCGGACGTCACGGCCGGCGATGACCACGTCGCGCGCATCATCGATGCACTGGAACACGGCCCGCGCTGGGACGAAACCATGGCCATCGTCACCGTCGACGAGAATGGCGGCTGGTGGGACCACGTGGCGCCGCCCCGGGCCGATCGCTGGGGACCGGGCACGCGCATCCCGGCACTGGTGGTGTCGCCGCACGCCAGGAAAGGATACGTGGACCACACCATCGCCGACACCGGCTCCATCCAGCGCTTGCTCAACCGGCTTTTCGGACTCGATCCGCTGCCCGGCATCCTGCTGCGGGACCACGGCATGCGCGCGCACGCCGGCGTCGCGCCGGGCGACCTCACCAGCACCCTGGATCTCGCGTAGAGGCGCGAGGGGCAGGTCCGGATCCGGCGGCTGCGCGGCTATGCTGCGGGCGTTGTCGTTGCGATCACGATCATGTCCCGCCTGACCCTTTACCAGCGTGACGACTGCCAACTGTGCGACGAAGCCGTCGCGCTGCTGGCCCGCATGCGCGCGCCGGATTTCTCAAGCACGTGGATCGACGATGACCCCGCACTGGAAGCGCGCTATGGCGACCGGGTCCCCGTGCTGCGCGACGAGGATTCGGGCCGCGAACTGGGCTGGCCGTTCGATGCCGAATCGCTCCGCGGATTTTTGGATCATCCGCGGTAATTCCGGGATCATCTGCAGGAGCGCGCCTGCGCGCGATTGCAAAATCCGTCGCGCGCAGGCGCGCTCCTACAACGGCGACGCGGAACGCAGCACCAAGTGGCCGTGCACGCTCACGCCGTTGCCGATCATCGAGGTGTCGGCCCACTGCCCCGTACCAATGCCGAAATCGAGACGTTTCAGTTGCGCGGTCACGTCCAGGGTCGCGGTGTCGCCGTGCGGCACGAATTTCACGACCAACGTCACGGGCCTGGTGATGCCCCGCAGGGTCAGGGCGCCGTCGGCCAGCACTTCGCCGTTCGCCGCCTTGCGAAAACCCCTGGTGACGAAATGCGCGCGCGGAAATTTCGTGGTATCGAAGAAACCCGCGCCGAGCGCGGCCTGGTCCCGCTCGCTGTTCTGCGTATCGAGGCTGGTGATGTCGACCGTGACATCGAACTTCGCGCGGGTGAGATCGGCGGGATCGAACACGATGTCTGCCGTGAAATGGCGGAATTGCCCCGTGTATTGGACGTTTTGATACGAGTTGGTGAAAGCGAGCGTGCTGCGCGCGGCATCGACCTGCCAAGTCTGCGCCAGGGCGGGCAACGTCGCCAGCACCATCGCAAGCGCGCCGACTGCGGCAATCCAGAGTTTCATCGCTCGTCTCCGTCTTTCGGGGCCCCGCGCAACATCCTCAACAGCACGTCGTCGCGCTGTCGGAAATGGTGCCAAAGGGCCGCACCAACGTGGCCGACCAGCAAGGCGACCAGCAGCCAGAACAAGGCCTGGTGCAGCAGCAGTGCGCGCGGTTTCCATACCGGAGCATAACCGCCGGTGAGGCTCGGCACCTCGAACAGCCC
This sequence comes from Rhodanobacteraceae bacterium, assembly GCA_036278635.1. GTDB lineage: Bacteria > Pseudomonadota > Gammaproteobacteria > Xanthomonadales > Rhodanobacteraceae > 66-474. The sequence continues at coordinate 16,807 of DASUKQ010000054.1, read as the reverse complement.
GAACCATGCCAGCGGTGCGTTCGACGCGGAGTTGAACCACCAGCCGCTGAGCGGAATGGCGAGGATCAACGCGTACAGCGCGAGATGCATCGCGCGCGCCGCCCGGTGCTGCCAGGGTGGCGTCGCGGACGGATCGTCGGGGCGACGTTCGCCGAGTCGCCATGCGATACGCAGCAGGACCAGCGCCAGGATGGTGAGGCCAATCGACTTGTGCAGCGCGAACACGCGTACCTTGGCCGGCGTCAGCCCCATGTCCACCATCGTCAGCCCGATGGTCGCCTGGACAAGGATCAACGCCGCGACCAGCCAGTGGAAGGCGCGCATGGGCGCCCCCCAGCCCGCTTCAGTGCTGCGCAGCCGCACGCGCCTTCTCCGCAGCTTGCAGGTAATCGTGCTCGGCCGTGCGGTCGAGCTTGGCCTCGATTTCCAGCCGGATCGATACCGCAATGCCGACCGCCTTGGGAAACGCGGTCATGCCGAATTGGGTGCGATCGAATTCGGCATGCCCCGAAAACCCTGCGATGGTCTGGAAACCGAACAAGGTCATGCCAACCCGGTTGGCGGTGAAATCGACCTTGACCGGCAACGTCACGCCACGCAGTGTGAGCTTGCCTTCGATGACACCGGTGCCGTCGCCGGTTTCCGCCACCGACTCGCTTTCGAAATGCGCAAGCGGGAACTGTTCGACGTCCAGGAAGTTGTGCCCGGTGACGGCGGCATCCCAGTCCTTGTCGCCGAGGTCGACGGACGCAAGGTCGATGTCGGCCACGACTTTCGACGCGCCCCAGTCGTCCGGGTCGAAACGCAGCCAGCCGCGCGCGATGGCAAGCCGGCCGACCGGACGCGAATACCCGTCATGGTCGGCGCTGAACAGCACCTGCGAATGCACGGTATCGATGCGATAGTCCAGCGGGTGCGCAATCGCCGTGCCGGAGACCAGCAGCGCAACTGCGACCAGCCATGGCGGAATCCGGGGCACGCATACCTCCTTCAAGGCGGCGGATATCGTCGCACGGGACGCCGCCGCGCGCATCGCCGGCGCATTTGCGGCATTATCGGAGGCCGGTCCGCGGGAGGCGCAGAATGCTGGGGGCATTGTTGCTGGCGGCAACCTTGGCGAATGGCGCGATGCAGGCTGCGGTCGGCGTGCCGCCCACGCCGACCTTTCGCAGCTACGGCGTGGCCGATGGCCTGCCGTCCGCGGACGTCTACAACGTGACCCAGGACCACGCGGGCTACCTCTGGATCGGGACCCACGATGGACTGGTGCGCTACGACAGTCGCGAATTCCGCGTCTTCCGTCACGATCCGAACCAACCCGCGTCGTTGCCGGCCAACGACGTCTCCGCCCTGCTGGTCGACCGTGCCGGACAACTGTGGGTCGGCGGCGAAGGCACCGGCCTGAACCGGTACGACCCGGACACCGAAGGCTTTCGTCACTGGATGCACGACCCGAGTCAAGCGGGCAGCCTCTCCGACAACGACGTGTTGGCCATCGCCCAGGACCGCGCAGGGACGATCTGGATCGGCGTTTACGCCGGAGGCCTGAATCGACTGGACGCCGACGGCAAGGGTTTCACCCACTGGCGTCACCGCGACGGCGACCCTGCCAGCCTTGCTTCCGACAACGTCACCACGCTGGCCCCTGCCGAAGACGGCGGACTGTGGATCGGCACCGACGCCGGCCTCGATCGGATGGATGCACACGGACACATCCGCCCGATCGCGTTGCCCGGCCCGCATGCGCGTCCCACGGTCTGGCAGGTGCACGACGCGAAAAACGGCGTGGACGTCGCGACCAATGCCGGACTGTTCCACGTCGACGCCTCCGGTCACGCCAGGGCGATCGGCCCACCTGGCGGCGCCCTCGCCAGCCTGCGCGAACCCGATGGCAGCCTGTGGATCGCGCAACGTGGTGGGCTCGTACGTATCGATGGCGACGGAACGATCCGCCACGACACACCGATTCCCGGAGTCAGGGGCAGCCTGCCTGGCCACTTGCCGGATGGCTTGTTCCGCGATCACGAAGGAGGCCTGTGGGTCGCGCTCATGGATGGAGGGCTCGCGTACCTGCCACCGCAGTGGCGTGCATTCAGCATGTTCCGCCACGTTCCGGGCAACCCGGACAGCCTGTCCACCGACCGCATACGCGCACTCGCGGTGGCCGACGACCACACGCTGTGGGTGGGCGGCGCACGGATGCTCGATCGAATCGAGCCGAGGACTGGCGTCGTGCGGCACGTCCATGTCCCCGGGCTTGCCCACATGTCGATTTCGGCGCTGGCGAGCGATCCGTCCGGTCGCCTGTGGATCGGGAGCCGCAAGGGATTGTTCGCCTGGGACGGGCACACGCTGCAACCGATCGCCCAGGACGACCCGGCGCTGCACCATGGAGTCTGGCGGTTGTTGGCCACGCGCGACGGAACGATCTACTGCGCCGGCGTGGGAACCGGGGTATTCCGCGTGGATGTCCACGATCGCGTGCTCCGACCCATCGCACCGCCGATCCATGGCGAAGGTGCGCTCGAAATCGCGCAACTTCGCGAAGCCCCCGACGGAGCCGTCTGGACAGCCAGCAAGGCGGGGCTCGCACGTCTTGCGCCGCAAGCCGCGCAGTTCGGCCTGGTACCCGGTGTGGCACCCGGCAGTGTGCTCGCATTCGCATTCGGGCCCGACGACACGCTCTGGGTCGCGCGCGACAACAGCCTGCAGCAGTATCGCCTGCACGATGGTCACGCAACCCTTGTACGGGGAATCGATCGCCAACAGGGCTGGCCGGACTCCAGCATTCTTGGGCTGGAGGTCGGACCGGACGGGCGTGTGTTTGCCCTCGGCCCACGCAGTCTGCTGGTCTACAACCCGAACGACGATCGGTTGCACGCATTCGCCACGGCGCAAGGCCTCGCGACCACGGATTTCACCGGCAATGCCTTGCTCGCGGTCGGTCGCGGGCAGCTGTTTGCCGGCAGCCTGGCCGGCCTGATTGGTATCCGCGTCGACGAGTTGCCTAAGCACTCCCCAACGCCGAGGGTCGTGCTGGAGTCCGTGACCGTACGTCGCGATGGGCGTCTGCAGAAGCTCGATCCCGCGCGCCCGATCGAACTGGACTGGCGGGATCGCGAGGTGACCGCTACCGCCCAGGTGCTGTCGTTCGTCGACCCCGAACGAAACCGCTACCGCTTCCGGCTGCAGGGATTCGATGCCGGCTGGATCACCACCGGGCATCGCAATGTGCGTGAATTCTCGGTGCTCGAACCCGGCCACTACCGTTTGCTCGTCAGCGGGCGCAATGGCGACGGTCCCTGGAGCGCGGCACTCGCGGCGTTCACGCTGCAGGTTGCAGCGCCACCCTGGGCCACGCCCTGGGCATGGTCGGCCTACGCGCTGGCGACGCTGGCGATCGCCATCTGGATTCTGTGGGCCGCGCGCCGGCGCATCCGCCAGCGGCACCGACTCGCGCTTAGCGAGGAACGCCAACACGTCGCCGAGCAGGCGAACGCGGCGAAGTCGCGTTTCCTCGCCAACATGGCCCACGAAATCCGCACCCCGCTGACCGGCGTGCTGGGGATGGCCGAACTGCTGTCGCACACCTCGCTCAACGAGCGACAACACCAGTACGCCGACGCGATCCGGCGCTCGGGCGCGATGCTGCTGCGACAGGTCAACGACGCGCTCGACGTGGCGCGCATCGAGGCGGGTCGCCTGGAACTCAACCCCGCGCCCTTTGATCCCGCGGCGATCCTGCGCGAAGTCGCGGAAGTCGACGCGGGGCTCGCGGCGCAGAAGCGGCTCCGCATCGATGTCGAGATCGCACCGGATGTACCACGAACGGTGCGCGGCGACGCGCTGCGCATCCAGCAGATCCTGTTCAACCTCACCCACAACGCGTTGAAGTTCACCACCGAAGGCGGCGTCATCCTGAAACTGCAGCGTGACGGCGACGGCATCGTGTACCGCGTGGTCGACAACGGTCCGGGCATGACGCCGGAGGAATGCGCCCGCATCTTCCAGCGCTTCGAGCAAGCCGACCGCGGTCGCCAGCAGCGCGGCAGCGGGCTCGGCCTGGCCATCAGTCGCGAACTGGTGAACCTGATGGGCGGCCGCATCGTCGTCCAGTCGGCCCCCGCATGCGGCAGCACTTTCAGTGTGCGACTGCCTTTGCACGCCGTCGAGTCATCCGACACGACCGTCGCGCCACCGCGCCCGTCCACGCCTGCACAGGCGATCGGCGTGCCGAGCCACGCCGGGTCGCAGGCAGATGCCCATGCCGCCGCATCCATGCAGCAACGGGTGTTGCTGGTCGAGGACGATCCGGTGGCGGGCCAGGCCATCGCGGGCCTGATCGAAACCTTCGGCTACCGGGTGAAGCTGGTGCCCCAGGCGCTGGCGGCACTGTCCGAACTCGACGCGGCCGGTGGCTTCGACGCCATGGTGTTCGATTTCGACCTGCCGGGCATGGACGGTTGCGAGCTGGCCGTATTGTTGCGGCAACGCGGCGTGGTCACGCCGATCATCGCGCTGACCGCGAGCGCCCACGGCGACGAGGATGAGCGCGCGCGCGATGCGGGAATGAGCGCGTGCCTGCGCAAACCGGTGCTGCCGGCCGATTTGCGCGGGACGCTGGAAGGCGTGTTGCAAACAGCGTGACCAAACCCCTCCCTTTCAAGCGGAGGGTGGCGCGCAGCGCCGGGTGGGAATGGGTTGGAAGGAACGTGACGAATCGCGCAAACACGCGGGTCGCGACGCTGTGCACACCATCCCCATCCCGACCTTCCCCCTGAAGGGGAAGGAGATTCGTCGCCGCGCTACTGCCCGGGCGCCGCGGCACCCGCGCGGTCGATCAGCCACTGGGCCAGCAGTGGAACCGGTCGCCCGGTCGCATAGCCCTTGCGTCCGGAAATCCACGCCGTTCCTGCAACATCCAGGTGCGCCCAGCACGTGCCCCTCGTGAAGCGCGACAGGAACAACGCGGCGGTGATCGCACCGGCGCTCTTGCCCCCGACATTGGCGACGTCGGCGAACGCCGATTCCAGTTGGTTCTTGTAGTCGTTCCACAACGGCAGGCGCCACGCGCGATCCAGTGATGCGGTTCCGGCGGCAAGCAGTTCGCCAGCCAGTTCGTCGTCGGCGCTGAACAGGCCCGACGCGTGCGCGCCCAGTGCGATCACGCAGGCGCCCGTCAGGGTTGCCGCATCGACCAATGCCCGTGGCTGGAAGCGCTTGCACGCGTACGCCAGCGCGTCGCACAGGATCAGGCGCCCCTCGGCATCGGTGTTCAGGACCTCGACGGTGATGCCGGCGTGAGTGTGCAATACGTCGCTGGGGCGATAGCTTGCACCGTCGGGCATGTTCTCGACCGAGGGCACCACGCACACGAGGTTGACGGGCAGCTTCATCTCGACCGCGGCCAGGAACGCGCCGAGCACGCCGGCCGCTCCGCACATGTCGTACTTCATCTCTTCCATGGAACCGGTCGGTTTGAGGTTCATGCCACCGGTGTCGAAAGTGACGCCCTTGCCGACCAGCGCGTAGGGTTTCGCGTCGCCCGCGCCACGGTACTGCAGCACGATCAGCTTGGGCGGCGCCGCGGCGCCGGACGCCACCGCCAGCAGCGCGCCCATGTCGAGCTTCTGCATGTCTTCGCGTTCGAGCACTTCCAGTGTCACGCCCGGGTGCCCGTCGGCGATCGTCTTCGCCTGTGCGGCGATGTGGGTCGGCGTGCACAGGTTGGGCGGCAGGCAACCCAGTTCGCGCGCGAACGCGACGCCGCGCGCAATGGCGCGTGCCTGTTGGAGTCCGCGACGCGCATCGGTGCCAGCGGCGATTTCCAGTTTCTCCAGCCGCAGGGCATCGCCATTGGAGGGCTTGCGGGTGGCGGTGTAGCGAAAACAGGCATGGTCGATCGCCAACGCGCAGGTGCGCACGCGCCAGTCCACGCCGCGTCCTTGCACGTCGAGCTGCGGCAACCACGTGCAGGCCGCCGCAACAGGCATGCGCTTGAGCGCCTTGCCGGCTTCGTTGCACGCTCGTTGGAACGCGTACGCGTCGAACTCGTCTTCGGAACCCAACCCCACCAGCATGACCCGCGGCGCCGCGACGCCGGCGAGCTCGTGCAGCACCAGCGTGGTACCGGCCTTGCCGGTGAAGTCGCCGGACTCCCGCAAGCGCGCCACCGCCCCGCCACTGGCGGCATCGATCGCCGCGGCAGCGGGCGATGGCGCCTCCTCGAACACGCCCACCACGGCGCAGGATGTGTGCGCGGCTTCGGCGGCGGCGGAACTCGGGCTGAATTCGAGCATGGCGATGGATTCCTCGATGGCCGGGCAGACCAACGCGTGCCACTACACTTGCGGTCTGCAAAGCCCGCCAGTCTAGCCGATGCCGCGCCTTTCCATCCTCGACCGCTACATCCTGCGCGAATTCCTGTTGGGCACCGCCGCGGCAATCGTGGTGTTGCTGGTGATTTTCACCGGCAGCACCTTCGCGGACATCGTCAACAAGGTCGCAACCGGTCGCCTGCCCGGCGCCGTGATGTTCACGGTGCTGGGCCTGAATCTGGTCAACACCCTGCAGGCGTTGCTGCCGATGGCGATGTTCCTCGGCATCCTGCTGGCGCTGGGCCGGATGTACCGCGACAGCGAGATGCACGTGCTGTCGGCCTCGGGCTTCGGTCCGAAAGGCCTGCTGAAACCCGCCGCCATCTTCGCGATTTGCACCGCGATCGTGGTCGCGGTCGTTTCGCTGTGGCTGGGACCACTCGCGGCCCGTGCATCCAATGCCGAGATCGTCCAGGCCAATCGCTCGGTGATCGCGGCGGGACTGGAGGCGGGTCAGTTCACGAGCCTGCCGGGACGCGGCGGCATCCTGTTCGCCAACAGCGTCAGCCCGGACGGCACGCGGCTCGGCAAACTGTTCGTTTCGAGCGAACAAACCGACAAGGACGGCACAGTCACCATCAGCGTGATCACCGCCAGCCATGGCGACCTGTTCCACGAGGCCCAGGAAGACAATCGCTTCGTTGCGCTGCACGACGGCCATCGTTACGACATCCGCCTCGGCCAGAACAATTGGCGGCTGATGAAATTCGAGCGCAACGACATTGCGTTGTCGCAACCGGCGGACGACAGCGGCGAGACCGACTCCGAAAGCCTGCGGACCACCGCATCGCTGCTTGGTGACGACGATCCCGCCGCGCGTGCCGAACTGCAGTGGCGCATCGCGATTCCATTCGGACTCCTGGCGCTGGCGATGCTGGCGTTGCCGATGGCACGCCAGGCACCGCGCACCTCGCCGGTGGGTCGCATCCTGATCGCGGTGCTGGCGTACCTCGTCATCGTGAACCTGATGACACTGGCGCGGTTTTCGATCGCCAATGGCAAGTTGCCCGCGTCCGCCGGGATGTGGTGGGTGCTGGTGCCTGTGTTCCTCGGCGCGGCCTGGGTGTTCGCCAGGCAACATGCTTCACGCAGGCCGCGCGGGACCGCCGGGGCAGGCGCGTGAGCAAGGGCTTCCGGCCACGCCTGCGCATCAAGCGCGCCGACCTGCTGATCGCGGGTACGGTGCTCGGCGGCCTGCTGCTGACCTGGCTGGTGCTGATCGGCCTGGACACGTTCATCCAGTTCGCCGGCCAGATCGGCGACATCGGCCACGACGACTACACGCTCGGCAATGCGATCGTCTACATCCTGCTGACCGTCCCCAGGCGCGCCTACCAGTGGTTCGTGTTCGCGGCGCTGATCGGCAGCCTGGTGGGCGTCGGGGCGCTGGCCGCCAGCGGCGAACTGACCGCGCTGCGCGCCGCGGGCATGTCCAGGCTGAGGATCAGCCTGTCGGCGACCGGCCTGGTTTGCGTGCTGATGATCGGGGTGTTCGTGCTCGGCGAAACCGCCGCACCCGCGGGCGAGCAGCGCGCCCAGGAAATCCAGCTGCAACGCAGCGGCGGCCAGTTGCGGATGCACCAGGGCAGCGGCCGCTGGGCTCGCGACGGTGACGACATCATCAATGCGAAGACCGCGCTCGTGCACATCGTGCACGGCCGGCCCGAGGTCGAACTCGCCGACGTGCGGATCTTCGGGTTCAACGACGCGAACGAGCTGACCTCGTTCCGCTGGGCCAGGCTGGCCACGCAGGAGGGCGCGTCGTGGGTGCTTCACGACGTCCGCGACACCCGCGTCTCGGCCGCCGGGGCCTTCAGCACGACGCACAAGCAACAGGCGTGGCAGACCAGCCTCGACGCCGCGGTGCTCGAGGCCTCGGTGGTGCATCCGGAATACCTCTCGCTGCACGACCTGTCGCGCAACATCGACTACCTGCGTGCCAACCGGCAGAATCCGGGCGTGTATCTGAACGCCTGGTGGGCACGCATCTTTTACCCGATCGACACCTTGCTTCTGGTGTTGTGCGCACTGCCATTCGGGTTCGGAGCGCTGCGTTCGGGCGGCCTCGGCAAACGGGTGTTCCTGGGCGTGATCGTGGCGATTGCCTGGTACTTCCTGCAGCGCGCCGTGATCAGTACCGGCACCGTGTTCGGTGCATCGGCGCTGGTGGTGAACCTGATCCCCCCATTGCTGCTGCTGGCGATCGCGGTGGCGTATTACCGAAGGGCGTAGCGCGCCAGCCCGGCAGGCACGTCAAAGGCGAATCACGCGTGTCCCGCACACGCGGTCGTGCCACGTGCGTTTGTCCGGGTCTAACAGCGCGTACCAGAATCCACACCCGACGATCGCGAGCGACACCAGCGCCAGCGCGAAGCGCAGCACCGCGACCCGCCAGCCGATGCGCGCGCCAGCGGCGTCCACCAGCTTCACCTTCCACGCACGCATGCCGATGGTCTGGCCGACCCGGGCCCACGACACCACGAAGTAGCCCGCGGTGACCGCCAGCAACCACACGTCCAGCACGACGCGCATCGCAATGCCCGGATGCCGCGGGTCGTAGCCGCGGTGGAATGCCCAGACCCACAGCGCCGCCGCCGCCATCCACAAACCGATCAGCGGGAGCAAGTCGTAAAGCATGCACGCGAAGCGCCGCCACAATGGCGCGGGCCGGACGACGTTCGCTGACTCGGGTATCGTGGACATGGATCGGGGCTTGCGATGGAAAGACGGGCGCGCCAGCATGCCATGATGACCGATCCGGCGACCGGCATCGACCCGCGCGACAGCGCCGCCATCGACGCGTTCCTCGAAGGCGTGTGGTCGCGTGACGGCTTGGCCGACCTGACGCTGGCCGACTATCGCGGCGATCTGGAACGCTGCGCGTCATGGCTCGGCCACCACGCCCACGGTCTGCTCGGCGCGACCCGCGAGGACCTGTTCCGTTATCTCTCGGCGCGCGCGCGGGCCAACATCGGCGCGCGCACCACCGCGCGTGAACTGACCGCGCTGCGGCGATTCTACGCCGAGCAGGTGAGGCTCGACGCCGGCTTCGAAGATCCCACGCTGTTGCTCGACACCCCCAAACTCCCCCGCACCCTGCCCAAGGCGCTGGCCGAACGCGAGATCGAAGCGCTCCTCGATGCCCCCGACACCGCCACGTCGCTGGGGCTGCGCGACCGCGCGATGCTGGAACTGATGTATGCCTGCGGTCTGCGTGTCAGCGAACTGGTCACGCTGCCGCTGGCGGGATTGAACCTGCGCCAGGGCGTGCTGCGCGTCACCGGCAAGGGCGGCAAGGAACGCCTGGTGCCGGTCGGCGAAACGTGCATGGACTGGCTTGTCCGTTACCTGCGCGAGGCGCGCCCCGCACTCGCGAAGGGCCGGGAGGCTCCCGCGCTGTTCCTGTCCAACCGTGCCAGCGGCATGTCCCGGCAAATGGCATGGACGATCGTGAAGAAACACGCACTCGCCGCCGGCATCGCGGCCAAGCGCATCTCGCCACACGTGCTGCGGCATTCGTTCGCGACCCACCTGCTCAACCACGGCGCCGACCTGCGCGCGCTGCAGATGCTGCTGGGCCACAGCAATCTGTCGACCACCCAGATCTACACGCTGGTCGCGCGCGAAGGGCTCAAGCGGTTGCACTCGCAGCATCACCCGCGAGCTTGATTTTGCGATCATCCCTGATCGCCGCCGATCGGACGTAGCCAGAATCCGGAAGTTCCAGGGCAAGGGGAGACCAGAACGGCCATCCGTGGCCTGACTTTCCACAACAGCCGCTTCGAACAAGCCTCCAGCGGCACGGCACGCTATCATTCAGCTTTTCCGCGGAGCCAAATCATGGCTGAGCAAAAGTATCCTGAGTGGGTCTGGCACAACGGCGCGCTCAAGCCGTGGGCCGACGCCACGGTCCACGTGATGGCCCACGGGTTGCAATACGGCTCGTCGGTGTTCGAAGGCATCCGCTGCTACAAGACGCCCAAGGGCGGCGCGATTTTCCGGCTCGCGGCACACATGAAGCGCCTGTACAACTCGGCGAAGATCTACGACATGGTGGTGCCATGCGGGATCGAGGAAACCACCGCCGCATGTCGCGAGGTCCTCAAGCGCAACGGACTCGACCAGGCTTACCTGCGCCCGTGCGTATACCGCGGGCTCGGTGGCTTCGGGCTGTCGGCAGAGACGCCGGTGGAAGTGGTGGTCGCCGGCTGGCCGATGGGCCCGTACCTCGGCCCGGAGGCCCTGGAACACGGCATCACCGCGTGCGTGTCGAGCTGGCAGCGCTGCGCCCCCAACACCATTCCGTCCGGCGCAAAGGCCGGCGGCAACTATCTCTCCGGCCAATTGATCGCGCGCGAGGCACGCCAGCGCGGCTTCGGCGAAGGCATTGCGCTGGCATCCACCGGATTGCTGAGCGAGGGCGCAGGCGAAAACCTGTTCCTGGTGATCGACGGCGCGTTGCACACGCCCCCGGTCAGCGCCGCGCTGCTGAACGGCATCACCCGCGACTCGATCGTCACCCTGGCGCGCGACCACGGCGTGGACGTCGTCGAGCGCGACCTGCCGCGCGAATACCTGTACCTCGCCGACGAGATCTTCATGTGCGGGACCGCAGCCGAAGTCACGCCGATCCGCGCCGTGGACGGCAAGCAGGTCGGCGCGGGGGACGCCGGGCCGCTCACCCGCAAGATCCAGGATTGGTACTTCGGACTGTTCGACGGGCGCATGGAAGACAAGTGGGGCTGGCTGGAGAGGTTGTAGGTTCAGCGGGGGCAAGGTCCTTCCAATTTCCGATAAAACCCGCCGCATCCTGTGGATCGCGCCATGAGCCATCGGTTTCCCCGATGTTCGCTCCGGCATTTCCGGATCCAGTCCGGCACAGGCTCTGCCTCCGCAGTCCGATTCACGATTCCCGAATCCCGATTCCCTTCGCGAATGAACCCCTCGCCCAACCTTTTCCTGATCGGTCCGATGGGGGCCGGAAAGTCCAGCATCGGACGCCGGCTCGCGCAGCATTTCGGCATGCCTTGCATCGACCTCGACGCATCCGTCGAGGAGCGCACCGGGGCGAGCGTGGCGACCATCTTCGATATCGAGGGCGAGGCAGGATTCCGCCGCCGCGAATCCGACCTGCTGGCCGAACTGAGCGCGCGCCCCGGCATCGTGCTCGCCACCGGGGGCGGAGCGGTGTTGACCCCCGCAAACCGCATGTTGCTGCGTGAACGCGGTTTCGTGTTGTGGCTGGAAACCGGCGTCGAGCAACAGCTTCGACGCCTCGAGCGCGATCGCAAGCGGCCGCTGCTCGACGCACCCGACCGCCGCAAACGCCTGGTCGAGCTTGCGCGCAAGCGCGACCCGCTGTATCGCGAACTCGCCGACCTCGCGATCCCCAGCGCCGGCGAATCGTGCCGCCACGCTGCCACGCGCATCGCGGCCCTGGTCGAACAACACTGGCAACGCGTGCCGACTCCCGGAGCCCACGCGTGACCACGCGGATCGAAGTCGACGTGCCTGGACGGAGCTACCCGGTCCTGATCGGATCGCGCTTGCTGGACGACGCCACGGCATGGGCGGATGCGATCCGCGGTAGGCATCGGCTGATCGTCAGCGACAGCAACGTCGCGCCGCTGTACGCGCAGCGGCTCCACGCTGCGCTGGAAAAAATCCCTTCCCATCCGGCCGAAGTGGCCCGAAGCGCGGGTGAAGGACCGGCGTCCGTCCTGCGCATCGATACCGTGGTACTCCCCGCCGGCGAAGCGCACAAGAATCTCGCAGCCGCCGCACAAATCCTGGACGCGCTCGCACGACTCGGGGCGACCCGTGACGCCTGCGTGCTGGCCCTGGGTGGCGGCGTGGTCGGAGATATCGCGGGCTTCGCGGCGGCATGCTGGATGCGCGGCATCGATTTCGTCCAGGTGCCGACCACGCTGCTGGCGATGGTCGATGCCTCCGTGGGCGGCAAGACCGGCGTCGACCACCCCGCAGGCAAGAACCTGATCGGCGCGTTCCACCAGCCGCGTGCCGTCATCGCGGACCTCGATACGCTGGCGACGCTGCCCGAACGCGAACTGCGCGCGGGGCTGGCCGAAGTGGTCAAGACCGCTTGCATCGGCGATGCGGGGTTGTTCGCGTGGCTGGAGGCGCACACCGACGCACTGCCCACGCGCGACGCGGACGCGCTGACCCACGCGATCGAGACCTGCTGCCGCTTCAAAGCCGGCGTGGTGGAGCGCGACGAGCGCGAGGCCGGCGAACGCGCACTGCTGAACTTCGGCCATACCTTCGGCCACGCGATCGAGGCCGAAGCCGGCTACGGCTGCTTGCTGCACGGCGAAGCGGTCGCGATCGGCATGGTTCTCGCTGCGCGGCTTTCGGCGCGCCTCGGGTTGGCCAGCGACACCGACACGCAACGCCTGCATGGGCTGTTGCGGGGCCTCGGGCTGCCGACATCGCCGCCGGCAGGCATCGACGCCGATGCATTGATATCGCGCATGCAACTCGACAAGAAAAACAGGGCCGGCGCATTGCGCCTGATCCTGTGGCGCGGGATCGGATGCGCAGAGACGGCGGAGGATATCGACGCCGCCGACGTGCGCGCGGTGCTGCAGGAGCCGGGCTGCCGGTGACCATCGCGCGCAGGCGCCATCCTGCAACGCTTGCGTCTCCCGTACAATTTCGCGATGCATCTTTACATGCAAACGCCACCCGCCAGCAACGCCCAGCCGCGCTATTGCCGCATCGCGCTGGAGCAGGACCTGCTCGGCGGGTGGACGCTGTACCGCGAATCCGGCACCGAGGGCGGACGCGCGACCCTGAAACGCGAGGTGTACCTCGACCGCGACGCCGCACTGGCCGCCTTCGAACACGCGCGCGACAGCCAGCTGAAGCGGGGATTCAAGGTGATGATCACCCAGGGAGTCGATGCGCCGCATGGCTGACGAATCCGACCGCAGCAATCGTTTCGTGCGCGCGTTGCGCCGGCAACCCGTCGATGCCACGCCGGTGTGGATCATGCGCCAGGCCGGGCGTTACCTGCCCGAATACCGCGCCACCCGCGCGCGCGCCGGCAGTTTCCTCGCGCTCGCGCAGACACCGGAACTCGCCTGCGAGGTTACGCTGCAGCCGATCGAACGTTTCGAACTCGACGCCGCGATCCTGTTTTCCGACATCCTCACCGTGCCCGACGCGATGGGCTTGGGCCTGCATTTCGTCGAAGGCGAAGGCCCGAAGTTGCGGCATCCGCTGCGCAGCACCGCCGACATCGCAAGGCTCGGCGTGCCCGATCCCGAAACATCGCTGCGCTATGTGACCGACGCAGTTCGACTGGTTCGGCGCGAACTCGCCGGTCGGGTGCCGCTGATCGGCTTCGCCGGCAGCCCGTGGACGCTGGCCTGCTACATGGTCGAGGGCCAGGGCTCGCGCGACTTCGCCCGTGTAAAAGCGTTTGCCTTGAACGAACCCGGCGCGATGCACGCGCTGCTCGACCTCAACGCGCGCGCCGTCGCCGCGTACCTCGCCGCACAGGCCGCAGCCGGTGCGCAGGCGCTGATGGTGTTCGACAGTTGGGGCGGCATGCTGGCGCCAGCGATGTTCCTGGAATTCTCGCAACGCTACCTCGCGCAAATCGCCGAATCACTGCGCGTCGATCCACACGCCCGCAAAGTGCCGTTGGTCCTGTTCTCGAAAGGTGCCAATGCCAGTCTCGAAGCGCTCGCCGACACCGGTTGCGCGGCGCTCGGGCTCGACTGGACGGTCACGCTCGGCGAAGCGCGCCGTCGCGTCGGCGATCGCGTCGCACTGCAGGGCAACCTCGATCCCGCCACCTTGCTGGCGTCGCCCGAAGTCATCCGCCGCGAAGTACGGCGCGTGCTCGACGAGTTCGGCCCGCACCCGGGCCACGTGTTCAATCTCGGCCACGGCATCACGCCCGATGTCGACCCGGAACACGTCGCGGTGCTGGTGGAGGCCGTCCATGGTCTCTAGTCGTCATTCGGTGCCCGCCTCCGGATCCAACCGCGACTTTCCGCGATAATCAACGATCATGACCACCCGCTTTCTGACCGGCATCACCACCAGCGGCACGCCGCACCTCGGCAACTACGTCGGCGCGATCCGCCCCGCGATCGCAGCCAGCCGCAAGGCGGGCGTGGATGCCTTCTATTTCCTCGCCGACTACCACGCGCTGGTGAAGTGCGGCGATCCCGCCCGGGTCGCGCGCTCGCGCCTCGAAATCGCGGCGACCTGGCTGGCCTGTGGCCTCGACCCGGATCATGTCACGCTGTACCGGCAATCGGATATCCCGGAGATTCCGGAACTGACCTGGATGTTGACTTGCGCCACCGCCAAGGGCCTGCTCAACCGTGCACACGCGTACAAGGCCGCGGTCGACCAGAACATCTCGAGGGGCGATGACCCGGACGCCGCGATCAACGCCGGGCTCTACATGTACCCGGTCCTGATGTCGGCGGACATCCTGGCCTTCGACGCCACCCACGTGCCGGTCGGCCGCGACCAGGTCCAGCACGTCGAGATGGCGCGCGACATCGGCCAGCGTTTCAACCACATTTATGGCGAGGCGTGGCGCGCCGCCGGCGGCAAGGATGATCCGTTCGTGCTGCCCGAGGCCGCGATCGAGGAAACCGTCGCCACCCTGCCCGGGCTCGACGGCCGCAAGATGTCGAAAAGCTACGACAACACCGTGCCATTGTTCGAAGGCGGCGCAAAAGCCACGCGCGAAGCGATCATGAAGATCGTCACCGACTCGCGCGCACCCGGCGAGGCCAAGGATCCGGATTCGTCCAGCCTGTTCGCGATCTTTCGTGCGTTCGCGGGGGACGCGGAGAGCGCGGCATTCCGGAAAGAACTGGAAAGCGGCCTCGGATGGGGCGAAGCCAAGGCCAGGCTTTGCGACCGCATCGAGGCCGAAACGGCGCCGCTGCGCGAACGCTACGATGACCTGATCGCGCGTCCCGGCGACATCGAGGACGTGCTGCGCGAGGGTGCTGGGAAAGCGCGCGCGGTGGCGACGCCACACCTGGAAATCCTGCGCCGGACCGTGGGACTGGGCGCGCTGGGCACGCGCGCCGCCAGGCCAACGAAATCGAAGAAGGCCGAAAAGCGCGCACGCATCGTCAGTTTTCGTGACGACGGCGGCTTCCGCTTTCGCCTGCTGGGCGCCGACGGCGAGGAATTGCTGCTGTCGCGTGCCTTCGCCGATCCGAAAGCCGCGGGCCGGGCGTCGCGCTTGCTGTCGGCGGAAGACGCCGGCACCGCGATCGTGGCCGTCGACGCGACGCGATTCACGTTTGCGCGGGGCGACGAAGCGCTCGCAAGCAGTGCGGAATTCACGCAACGAACGGCACGCGACGCGGCGCTCGAACGCGCACGCGCGGCCGTGGCTTCGCTGCGTGAAGCGGCGGACTGATCGCAATGGGGCAATTCGTCGCGCTGTTGCTGATCGGACCGTGGCTCGGGGTGCTCGGCTGGCTGTACTGGTTGTACGTGCGTCGCCGCGCCGCGAACGGCGTTTCCGCGCGCTTCGATGTCGGGGTGTTGGCGATCGCGGCGCTGGCCACGATCGCGTGCGCAGCGTTCGGCTACCAGGCCGCGCTCGGCCACGGCGGCCCGATCTGGAAACAGGTCGCGGCGGCACTCGGTGCGTACGCGGGATTCAATATCGTCGTGTTGTTCGGGCTGCTGAGGCATTGGCTGGCCCGCGTACACGTGACTTCCGCCGACCCTCGAACCTAGTCGACGCCGTTGGCTTGCGTTTCGCGTGGCGATCCTGGCTTCGTCCCGTCCCGGGTGCGATCGATCGCGCGCGGCCGCGCTCCTACTGCGGCAGCGCGAGGTCGTCGAGGATCGCCTTGAGGAAGCGCGCGGCCTCGCCGCCGGTGCAGGCGCGGTGGTCGAAGGTCACGCTGATCGGCAACCGGCGGTGCACTTCGATGCCGCCCATCACCGCCACCACGTCGTGGCTCAACTTGCCCACGCCGACGATCGCCACGCACGGCGGCACCACCACGACGGTGCCGTAGCGGCCCGCAAACATGCCGAAGTTGGACAGGCTGATGGTGTAACCGGTCAGCTCCGAGGCCGGGATGGAACGGTCCTCGACCTGCGCGCGCAGGCGGTTGACGCCCTGGCGCAAGCCCCCCGCATCCAGCATGTCGGCATTGCGCAACGCCGGCACGAACAAGCCGTCCGGGGTATCCACGGCAATCCCGAGATCGACATTCGGGTGTCGCGTGACGGTGAGGTTGTCGTCGTCGAACCATGCATTCAGTGCCGGCTCGGCCTTGCAAGCGGCGACGATCGCCCGGATCGTGCGCACCGTGATGTCCTGCTTGCCCAGCCACTGGTGCAGGTCGGCGTCGTCGACGATGGTGGTCTGCGCGACCTCGACGTTCGCCTTGGCCATCACCCGCGCC
>DASUKQ010000053.1:0-2395 GCA_036278635.1 Rhodanobacteraceae bacterium | reverse complement strand
GCGTCCGGACGAGCCACCACCCCGGCACCGCCGCGCGGCGGCACGAGCGAACGCACCACGGTGCTGGCCGTCGAAGACGAGCCGGAGGTATTGGCGATTGCCGTCGCGTTCCTGCGTTCGCTGGGCTACGGCGTGCTGAGCGCCAGCAATGCGAAAGACGCGCTTGACCTGCTGGCCACCCATCCGGACATCGGCCTGCTCTTCAGCGACGTGGTGCTGGGCCGAGGCATGAACGGCATCGCGTTGGCGGCCGAGGTACGCCGCAGCCACCCTGCGTTGCCGGTCCTGCTGACGTCGGGCTATCCGCACTCGTCGAAGGAGCAGCCCGACGACATCGGCAATTTCGCGTTGCTGCGCAAACCCTATCGCCGCGAAGAACTGGGTGAAGCCATCGGGCGCGTGCTGTCCGACGCCTGAGCCGCAACCCGCCGCACGCGTCCCGCCATGCGCCCTCAGTGAACGGTGGCGCTCGTGCCGGTCGAGGCGCGCAGCTTCGGGATATCCAGCAGGCGGATTTCCCGGCGCAGCACGGAGATCAGGCCCCGTTGCGCCAGGCGCGTCAGCGCGCGGGTGACGGTCTCGTGCGTAAGGGCAAGGTAGCTCGCGATGTCCGCGCGCCCCATCCGCAGGATGAAATGGTTCGAGCTGAATCCCAGTCGTGCCTGGCGTGCGGCAAAATCCAGCAGGAAAGCGGCGACCCGGTTCTCGGCCGCCAGCGTACCGACCGTCAACATCCAGGAACGGTCGCGCCGGATCGCGTTTGCCAGCGCCGCCGCCAACCGCGCGTGCAGCGCGGGATCATCCGTACTCGCGCCGAGTACCGGATGGTACGGAACACACCAGACGACGCAGTCGTCAAGCGCCACGACGTCGCAGGCGTAAGCGTCCAGCCCGATCGATTCGACCCCCAGCAATTCCCCGCGCATCGGGAAGCCGGTGACTTGCTCGCGGCCGTCCTGCGCCAGTTCGCAGGTCTTCAGGAAGCCTGCGTGCACGAGGTAAAGAGAATTGAAAGGCTGCCCGTTCCGGTACAGATATTCGCCTGCGCGCAGTTTCCGCTGTGCGAGGGCGGCATGGCGATGCAGCAGTTCGATGTCGAAGGGGGGAGTCGTCGTAGCCCGAATGACTGCGCCACGCGCCGCGGTGTCGATGACCGGGAAGGGGGTGTCCATGGCGGATCCTCGAAGTGCGGAAGGTCCATCGCACGATAGACCACGCCTCGCCGATGGCGATGACAGGTCGGCAACGCTGCGTAACAGCGTGTAACAACAGGGCGCAAGGGGTGGTTCGATTGATGCGGGTCAAATCGGGCACACATGCCGGCCCGATACTTGAACTTGTTCCTGCCGGATGCCCGTGTCTGCCACCATGCGGATGTCACGCGTTTCGCCGTTCATCGATACCGTGGCTGTCGAAGCCTGGGACGCCTGGTTTCGCTGGCGCGACCGCACCGGCCTGCACGACGTGTCGATCGAGGACACCTGGCGCCGCGTCGCGAAGGCACTCGCAAGCGTCGAGTCACCACGCGAGGCACCGGTCCGGGAGTCCCGCTTCTTCGAAGCCTTCGCAACCTGGCAGCTGCTTCCGGACGAACGCCTGCTTGCCGGTGCAGGCGCCGCCCGACCCTCCTGGGCGAGCGGGATGCTTGCCGCATCCCTCAACGCTGCGGCCTTCGTGTCGCCGCCCGGCGCGCGCGCGCGGATCAACCACGCCGCCGTCGCGGATTGCGCCGCACTCGCGGTGCGCATGCTCGACAACGCGCTGCTGCTTGCGAACACAACCGCGCCGCGGCTGCACATCGGCATCATCGGCATGGCGGACGCGCTGCTGTTGCTGGGCCTTGGCTATGACAGCGGAGCCGGTCGCGACGAGGCCGACGCGTTCGCGCGCGCACTTTGCGCGGGATGCTTTCGCGCCAGTGTGGAACTCGCGCATGAACGCGGGGCATCCCCGTCGGATACCCGTGAAGCGTTGTTGCGTGCGAGGCGGCGCGATATCGGCATCGGCCTGGTGCGCGATGCCGGGCAATCCGGCCTGCGCCATGTCTCGATGACGGCCGTGACTTCGCAACCGCGGCTTGCGTTGCTGGCAAATGTTGTCAGCAACGCGCTCGATCCGCTGCGCGGCGAGGATCATCGCTGGCGCATCGATACGCCCGACGGCGCCCGCGAAATGCATTCGCCCGGCTACGCACTGAACATGCTGCGCGCGGATGGACGGGGAACCAGCGCCCCGTCGGACACGCTGGCGACGCTGCCCTGGATGGCCCAGATTTCCATGCGCGCAGCGGTGCAGCCCTGGATGGATCTGCCTATCGCCTACCCCGTGCATTGCACGACCATGCCCGATTCGCGCCAACACCAGGAAGCTGGGCGCATCGCCGCGATGCACGGCC
>DASUKQ010000052.1:0-3308 GCA_036278635.1 Rhodanobacteraceae bacterium | reverse complement strand
GGCCGGGCGCTGCAGGGACGATGTGGCGTCCCTCTCTCCTGGGCATGCCGGCAGCGGCGGGGCAGGACGCCGGCGTGTCGCGCCGCGCCCGCCCGCTTTGCCGAGCCCAGGAGGCACGCAGTCACTTGGCCGGCTTGACGTAGGTATCGAACAGTTCGTCGATGCGGCGGTATTCGTCGTGCCACGAGTCCGGGTGCACGAAGCCGTGCCGCTCCATCGGGTACAGCGACATCCAGAAATCCTTCTTGTGCAGTTCGATGAAGCGCTGGTAGAGGCGTATCGAGTCGCCCGGCATCACGTTGTTGTCGACCAGGCCGTGGTTGATCAACAGGGGATCCTCGAGGTTTTTCGCGTATTCGATCGGCGAGGAAATCCTGTACGCCTCGGGATCGAGCTGCGGTGTATTCAGGATGTCGGACGTGTAGCCGTCGTTGTAGCTGGTCCAATCCGAAACCGGGCGCTGGGCCGCGCCGGCAGCGAACTCGCCGGGCGCACGCAGCAGCGCCATTTCGGTCATGAAGCCGCCGTAGGACCCGCCGTAGATCCCGACGCGTTTCGGATCGACGTGGTGGTGCTTCACCAGCCACGCCTTGCCGTCCAGCAGGTCCTCCAGTTCGGGGTGGCCCATCTGGCGGTAGATCGCGGTCCGCCAATCGCGCCCGTAACCGGCCGAGCCGCGATAATCCATGTCAAGCACGACATAACCTTCCTGGGTCAGCAGATTGTTGAACATCTGCTCGCGGAAGTAATACGACCAGCCCTTTTCGACGTCCTGCAGATAACCCGCGCCGTGCACGAAGATCACCGCGGGACGGCTGTGCGAGGCGTCGGGCGCGCCCTCATGACCGGCAGGCTGGTAATACTTGGCCCAGATGCCGAAATCACCGTGGCTGCTCGGGATCTTGACGAACTGCGGCTCGACCCAGTCGATGGCTTTGTACTCGGCCGTGCGGGTGTCGGTGAGATCGCGCGCACCCGAGCCGTCAACGTTCACCACCGCGAGTTGCGGCGGAACGTACGCGGAAGAATGCAACACCGCGAGCTTGCTGCCGTCGGGTGACAGCTTGAACAAACCGCTGCATTCGGCGCAGGACACGCCTTCGAAATGGGTGACGCGTTGCAGCTCGCCGCCCGCGGTCGGGACGCGATAGATGTCGTACGCGTACGGCGCCTGCTTGTTGGACAGCACATAGAACCACTTGCCGTCCTGTGACACCACCGGGTTCGAGACTTCGTAACCGGTGCCGGTGAGTGCGCGCGCCTTGCCGTCGAGTGGCTTCACGTACAGCTGCGCCCAGCCGCTGGTCTCGGACTCGAACCACAGCGTGCGGTTGTCGGGCAGCCAGCCGAGCGCATTGAAGCTCCAGTTGATCCAGGCCGAATCGGTCAACCGGTTCTGCGTCACCAGCTTGTG
The DNA here is from genome assembly GCA_036278635.1 of Rhodanobacteraceae bacterium. Lineage (GTDB taxonomy): Bacteria > Pseudomonadota > Gammaproteobacteria > Xanthomonadales > Rhodanobacteraceae > 66-474. Next base: position 1,894 of record DASUKQ010000052.1, on the reverse strand, counting down.
GTCTGCAAGGTCGATGCTGGCGATCCAGCGGTCCTTGTGATCATTGGCGACCAGTTCGACCGCGACGTTGCGGGCATCGTCGGTCCACGCGATGGCCGGTCCGTAGCCACCATCCATCGGGATGAAGTTGACCGACACCGGGCGCGTCTTCGGCGCGGCCAGCGCGGTGGCTTCCTTGTCGTGCCCCTCCTTCTTCAATTGCGCGATGCGTTTGACGCGCAGGTCGTGCAATGGGTCGTCGTGGATGCCGGGCAGGTCGCCCAGCGACAGCGGGTACTGCTTGTGGTGTTGGAGATCGAGCAACAGCAGGGATTGCGGCGCGGGATTGTTGTGGCCAACGTAGGTACGGGCCTTCTCGGTTTCCGGATAGCCCGACTCGTTGACGTAATGCACCACCACCGGGTGTTTGCCGGGCTTGTACGACTTCGGTTCGGTGACCACCAGCAGCCAGCGTGCATCGGGCGACAGCGAGGTCGTCGTCACCTTGACCTTGTCGCCGAGATAAAACGGCGCCGGCGCGCGTGCGGGATTCTCGGCGTCCAACTGCCGGTTGCGTTCACGCGCGGCCTGCTTGTCCGCCTTGTCTGCGCGCAAGGTCGAAAAGAGACTCAACTGGAGGCGCTCGAGCTGGTCGGGCTGGGGCTCGCCCGGGTCGTCCCTGGTTTCCAGGGTGGCGGCTTGCGATACCACGCCCGTGGACGCGTTCCAGACATGCCAATCATTGCCTTGGCGCCAGCTCAGCAAATCGCCATCCGCGGAAAATTGCAGTCCGGACTTGTCCGCGGCGCTACGCGTGATCTGGCGGGTCGTGCCACTGGCGACTTCGCGAACGAACACGTCACCGTGGCGCAGGAACGCGGCGCGGTCGTGGGCACGGTCGAACACGGCGGGGCCGTCGGCGGTCGCAAGCTCGGCATCGCCTAGCTTGACCGGCGTGCCACCGTTCGCGGACACCCGGTAAAGATCGTGCAGCGGACTGCCCTTGCGCTTCAGCTTGAAGTAGATGCTGCGGCCATCCACGCTCCAGTACTGGTCGTCGACCGGCGGCCCGATCCAGTCGGGATCGGCCATGATCTGCTCCAGGTTGAGCTTCGTCGTCGTTGCGCTTTGCGCGGACGATGCGGTTTGAGGCGCGGCGAATGCGCCCGCGCTGACCAGCAAGCCGGCCAGCCCGGCGACGATGATGCGATTCATGGCCATGATCCCGACGAAAACCCGCAGCCTAGCCAAGCGCCGGGCGTGTCTGCAACCGCCGAAAGTCCCGTCCGCATGGCGCAACGCCGATCCCGGCGCTACCCTGCTTGTTGTTGCCCCGTGTCCAGCCGGAGTCACACCATGCCACGCACCCGTATCGTCGCCTGTGTCGTTCTCGGTTTCCTGTCCGTGGCCGCGATGGCGCAGACGCCCCCGCCGCGAACGGCGGCCGGATGGGACCAGTCACTGATCGATACCCGGCACGAGGTTCCCGCGATGCCACCGCCCACGTCGAAACATGATGTCACCGACACGTATTTCGGAACCGTGGTGCACGACCCGTACCGCTGGCTGGAGGACGGCGACGCACCGGCCGTGAAGCGCTGGATCGCCGCGCAGAATGCCTACACCGAGAAGGTGATGGATGGATTCAGGGACGCCAGGGCCATCGCCGAACGCGTCGGCGAACTCGCGTTGACGTCCACGCGACGATCCGATCCGGAAATTGTCGGCGACACCTTGTTTTACCTGCGCCAGACCCCGCCGCAGCCGCAGGCCGCGCTGACGGCCCAGCCGTGGCCGCGAGGCGAGGCGAAGGTGCTCGTCGATCCCAATGCCACGCCCGGCGGCGCGGCGATCACCGGCTACTGGCCGTCGCCGGATGGCCAGTACGTCGCTTACGGTACCGCCGAAGGCGGCA
>DASUKQ010000051.1:0-55356 GCA_036278635.1 Rhodanobacteraceae bacterium | reverse complement strand
CCGGTGATGTCTTCGGAAGAGCCGTTGCCGCGCTCGAGGTGAAACGCCCTGCGCGGGAACAGCGGGGTGAGGTTTTCGAACAGCAGCTTGTTCTTGGACGCCTCCGGCGGATCGCCGTTGATGTCGTCCACTTTCAGCAGCGCGAAGTAGCGCTCGCCTTCCTTGGGATGCCGCACGCGGCCGGTGATGTAGTCGCCGGTGCGCAGGTTGAAGCGGCGGATCTGGCTGGGCGACACGTAGATGTCGTCGGGACCGGCCAGGTAGGACTCGTCGGCCGAGCGCAGGAAGCCGAAGCCGTCCTGGAGGATCTCCAGCACGCCCTCGGCCCAGATGCTGCCGCCGGACTTGGCGTGGGCGCGCAGGATGTTGAAGATCACGTCCTGCTTGCGGGCCCGGGCGACGCCTTCCTGGATGCCGAGTTCCTCGGCCAGTTCCAGCAGCTTCACCGAGTTCTTCTGTTTCAGCTCGGTGAGGTTGATCAGGCGGTTGGGATCGCCGGCATCGGCTTCGTCGCCGCTGACATCGGCGGGCAGGCCATTGGCGTTGCCGCCCTGGCCGTTGCCGCCACGCGAGTGACGGCCCCGTCGGCGCCGGCCGCGTTCGGGTCGGTTGCCGCGTGACTGGGATTGGCCCTCGCCGCCGTCGTTGCCGACGGATGCACTGGGTTCGGAAGCAGGGGCGGACGCGCGGGCGTCTTCGCCCTTTACGGTGTTTTCGATATCTGACACAGGGAAAGCCTCGTCGGCGCCGGAGCGCGGGAGGAAACAAAAAAGGAAGAGGGCCGGGCAAAAGCACCACCAGCCAAGCCCAATCTAGCATCGCGCACCGCTCCACGGCAAGCGGCGGCGTCAGGCGGGTATTCAGGCTCGCTGGCCGGTGGTCCCCCCCCCGGGAGAGGCCGTGCGTTCGCCAGCGGGCCCACGCCATGCTGCAGCGATCAGGCAGGACGGCGCAAACCGTCCTGTCCTGCCTACACGATCTTTTCGATCATCTGGGTGAGTTGCCCCTTGCCGACGGCCCCGATCTGGGTCGCCTCGACCTTGCCGCCCTTGAACACCATCAGCGTCGGGATGCCGCGAACGCCATAGGTCATCGGGGTTTTCTGGTTTTCGTCGATGTTGATCTTCACGACCTTCAGGCGGCCCTCGTATTCCTTCGCGATGTCGTCGAGCATCGGCGCGATCGACTTGCACGGCCCGCACCATTCGGCCCAGAAATCCAGCAACACGGGGGTGTCGGATTTCAGTACTTCGGTGTCGAAATCGGAGTCCTTGACGTGGGTGATGTTTTCGCTCATGGGGCAGCCTGCGGTGAGGGACGGAATCAAATTGGGGGCGACGCGCTGCATTGCAACCCGCCGTCCATGTGGGGAACCCCGTGTCTGGGCATCCTGCTACACTGGGAACAATCACTTGTGCGTTCGCGTGGGTTCGACCGCCGCGACGCGCCGTGCCACGCCAAGCTGGCATTTCACCGCAACCGGCTGCGCGGATCAAGCGCGACATCGGTTCTCCCTTCTGTCTGCCGCGATGGGCGGCAGCGCTCCCCTCCGACTGAAAAAACTCCGTGGCCGACCAAGTCCTCACCGATACCTTCTTTGAACAATTCGACCTGCACCCGCATCTTGCGGCCGGCCTCGCCGATTGCGGGTTCACCCGTTGCACGCCGATCCAGGCGCTGACGTTGCCGGTGGCGCTGGCCGGCCGCGACGTCGCGGGCCAGGCCCAGACCGGCACCGGCAAGACCTGCGCGTTTCTGGTCGCGGTGATGAACCGGTTGCTCACCCGCACCGCGATTCCCGAGCGCAAGGACAACGATCCGCGCGCCGTGATCGTCGCGCCGACCCGCGAGCTGGCGATCCAGATCGACAAGGACGCGCAGGCGATCGGCCGTCACACCGGGCTGCGTTTTGCGCTGATCTATGGCGGCGTCGATTACGACAAGCAACGCCAGCAGTTGCGCGACGGTTGCGACGTGATCATCGCGACGCCCGGCCGGCTGATCGACTACTTCAAGCAACACGTCTTCAGTTTCCGCGCGGTCGAGGCGACGGTGATCGACGAGGCCGACCGGATGTTCGACCTCGGCTTCATCAAGGACGTGCGTTACCTCCTGCGCAAGATGCCGCCGCGCGAGGAGCGCCAGGGCATGCTGTTTTCGGCAACGTTGTCGTACCGCGTCCTGGAACTCGCCTACGAGCACATGAACCAGCCCGAAAAGCTGGTGGTCGAGACCGAACACGTCACCGCCGACCGGGTGCGCCAGCAGGTGTTCTTCCCGGCCAAGGAAGAGAAGATCCCGCTGCTGCTGAACCTGATGCAGCAATACAACCCGCAGCGCAGCATCGTGTTCGTCAATACCCGCGCGGCGGCCGAACGCGTCACGCAACGCCTGTCGCGGCAGGGCTTCAAGGTGGGCGCGCTGTCCGGCGACGTGCCGCAGGCCAAGCGCCAGCGGCTGATGGAGCGCTTCAAGAAGGGCGACATCGACATGCTGGTGGCCACCGATGTCGCCGCACGCGGCCTGCACATCCCCGACGTCACCCACGTGTTCAACTACGACCTGCCTCAGGACGGCGAGGACTACGTGCACCGCATCGGCCGCACGGCGCGCCTTGGCGCCGAGGGCGACGCGGTGAGTTTCGCCTGCGACCTGTACGCGATGAACCTGCCCGACATCGAGCACTACATCGGCATGAAGATCCCGGTGCAGGCAATCGAGCCGGGTTGGCTGGTCGCCCCGCCGCCGCGCGCGACCGCACGGCATGCGCACGACGACCACGAAGAAACCGCCGACCCTCCGGCGTCGCCCGCGCACGCGAATGCAGGCAAACCCCTGGCGAACAAGCGCCGGCGTCGCCGCCGCAAACCGAACGGCCACGCCGCATCGCCGGGCGCCAACGTCTGACGGGCATCGCCCCGATGCGGCCTGCCGACCGCATCTGCCTCCATCCGTGTGGAAAGGGGTGAACTTGTCTTCCCCTTCCAAGCGGAAAGGGATCGAGGGGCATGGCCTTTGTGCGGGTGTGCATCCCCCCGATGCGGCCTGACGGCCGCATCGACCCCTTCCTGTGGAAGGGGGTGAAAGCCCTTATGCTTTCCCGAGTCCCGAGTCCCGAGTCCCGAGTCCCGGTCGGGCTGCCATCCTCCATCCCCCGAATCCCCGCTTGCCGTGATCCATTTCGATTCCGTCAGCAAACGCTATCCCGAGGGCCGCGAGGCGCTGATCGACGTCACCTTCCGCGTCGGGGCCGGCGAAATGGTGTTCGTGACAGGGCATTCGGGCGCCGGCAAGACGACATTGCTGAAGCTGGTGACGGCGATCGAGCGGCCAAGCGCCGGCGCCATCGAGGTCCACGGTCGCAACCTCGTGCGGCTTCGGCATCGCGACATCCCGCGCCTGCGCCGCGACCTCGGCATGGTGTTCCAGGACCACCGCCTGTTGATGGATCGCAGCGTTGCCGACAACATTGCGCTGCCGCTGGTGATCGCCGGCATTCCGCGCGACGAGCGCGCGAAGCGGGTGCGCAGCGCACTGGAAAAAGTGGGTCTTGCCGGACGCGGCAAGAATGCGCCATCCGGCCTGTCGACCGGTGAGCAACAGCGGGTGGGGATTGCGCGCGCGATCGTCGGCCGCCCCTCGCTGATCGTCGCCGACGAACCGACGGGCAACCTCGATCCGCAACTGTCCGAGGAAATCATGCGCCTGTTCCTGGACCTCAAGCAGACCGGCATCACGATTCTGGTGGCGAGCCACGACCTGTCGCTGTTGAAGCGAATGAAGCAGCGGGTGGTGGTGCTCGATCATGGTCATCTGATCGACGACGTTCCCGCGAGCCAGGTGGCATGAACAAGCGCGTGGCCATGGCTTCGGAAGCGCGCCACTCGCGTTGGGGCATGTGGCGGCGGCAGCACGCCTGGTGCCTGCGCGACAGCCTGCGCCAGCTGGCGCGACATCCGTTGGGAACGACGCTCACCATCGCGGTCATGGGTCTCGCGCTGGCGTTGCCGCTGGCGTTCTACCTGCTGTTGACCAACGTCCAGAACCTGGCGACTGCGCTGGGCGATTCGCAGGCGGTCAGCGTGTTCCTGAAGCAGGGCCAGGGTGCGGAACAGGCCGCAACGCTGGCGCAGGAACTGCGACAACGCAAGGATGTCGGCGCGGTGACGCTGCGGACGCCGCAACAGGGTCTGGCCGAGTTGGCAGCGATGCAGGGATTCGGCGATGCCATCCACGAAGTGCCGGCCAATCCGCTGCCCTTCGTGTTGCTGGTCGAACCGCACGCGGGCGCCGATCGTGCGCAGGTCGAGTCGCTGGTGGACGCCGTGCGCGGGATGTCGCAGGTCGATCTGGTCCAGGACAACGGTCAATGGCGGGCCAGGCTGGATGCGCTGGTCGCGCTGGGACGGCGCGTCGCGCTGCTGCTGGCGGTGTTGCTGGGCGCCGCCGCGGTATTGGTGATTGGCAACACGGTGCGGCTGGATATCCGCGGCCGCGCGGACGAAATCGCGGTGCAGCGGTTGATCGGCGCCAGCGCGTCGTTCGTGCGTCGTCCGTATCTCTACGAAGGCGCCTGGTACGGACTCGCTGCCGGCATCGTCGCGGTGCTGCTGGTGATGCTGCTGGAGGCGGTGCTGGCCCGGCCGGTGCGTGACCTGGTCGCCAGTTATGCGGGCCGCCTGCACTTTGGCGCGCTGCCATGGGGTACGCTCGTGATTGTGCTGGCGATTGCGCTGGCGCTTGGCTGGCTGGGTGCGTGGATTGCGAGCAGCAGGCACCTGGCGCGTGCCGTCCGCTGAAAAGAAGAAAGAAGAGGGTCAGGTTCACTTTTAATGTCGGGGCGACGTGCGAGGGTATGGGCCAAAAGTGAACCTGACCCCCTTCTTGCCCTTCCTGGATTCCGCATGAACGACGTCCTCCGCCATATCGCCAGCGACAACCCGCGCGTGATGGTGGTCGACGGCTCCCGGGTGGCGCGTACCCTGATCGCGAGGCTGCTGGAAAAGGACCTGCCCGCCGCGACGGTGATCGCGTGCGCCAGCGGCGCCGAGGCACAGCAGGCGTTGCATGGAGGCGTGGTGGATCTGGTCACGACGGCACTGCGCTTGCCAGACATGGATGGTTCGGCGCTCGCGAAATACGTGCGCGAACATGCCCCGCAGGCCTACATCCCGATCGTCGCGGTCTCGGGCGACGTCGAGGAGCGCGTGCAGAATCGCCAGATCGGCGACGAGATCACCGACTATTTCGACAAGGCCGCGGGTTTTGCGGCGCTGGCGGATTTCATCGGCGGCTACGTCGCCCCGCTCGACCACGCCGAAGGCACGGTGCTGTACGTCGAGGACAGCCGCGTCGTCGCGCTCGCCACCAGCAGGGTCATGCAGCGCCATGGCCTGACCGTGCACCTTGCCGGCAGCGCCGAGGAGGCGGTCGAGTTCCTGGGCGCTGCCCACGACCGCGGCGGGATCGGCGCGGACCTGGTATTGACCGACGTGAGCCTCAAGGGCGAGATGTCCGGGGGCGACCTGCTGGAATGGATCCGTTTCGATCTCGATCTGGGCAAGGGCGTGCTGCCGGTGCTGGTCATGACCGGCGACGAAAATCCCGCCAATCAGGCCGCGCTGCTGAAAGCCGGCGCCAACGATCTGGTCGAGAAGCCCGTGGAGGAACGGTTGCTGATGACCAAGCTGATGTTCCAACTTCGCGTGTCACAAAGACGGCGCGGATAAACGGGGACAGATGGCTTGTGACTGACGAACGCCTGAAACTGGATCCGTCGTGGAAGGCGCGTGTCGGTGACCATTTCGATCGCCCCGAGATGATCGCGCTGCGCGAATTCCTGCGCGCCGAGAAACACGCGGGCAAGCACATTTATCCGCCGGGACCGGAGATCTTTGCGGCACTCGATACCACTCCCTTCGACGCCGTCAAAGTCGTCATTCTCGGACAGGATCCGTACCACGGCCCCGGGCAGGCCCACGGGCTGTGTTTCTCGGTGCGACCGCGCGTGCCGGTTCCACCGTCGCTGCAGAACATCTTTGCCGAAATCGAAGACGACCTCGGCATCGCGCGGCCGGACCATGGCTGCCTCACGCCGTGGGCCCGACGTGGCGTGCTGTTGCTCAACGCGGTCCTGACGGTGCGGGCACGGATGGCGGGTTCCCACCAGGGCAAGGGCTGGGAGGGCTTCACCGATCGGGTAGTCGACGAGCTGAACCGGGGACGCGACGGCCTGGTGTTCCTGCTGTGGGGGAGCTACGCCCAGGCGAAGGGCAAACTGATCGACACCCGTCGGCATTGTGTTCTCAAGGCCCCGCACCCATCTCCGCTGTCGGCGCATCGCGGGTTCTTGGGGTGCCGACATTTTTCCAAGGCCAATCAGTACCTTGGAAGCCAAGGGCTGGCGCCGGTGGATTGGTCGCTGCCGCCCCGCCACGCACTGGAAGCATGACTTCCGGCCGCTTGTAATTGCTGTACTGGCTGGTATACTTTAGCCCATGAACGACAGGGCAACCGGCGTTCCACAGGGGCAACGCCGGCGGGAACCTTGACGCGAATTTGGCACTCCAATTGGTAGAGTGCCAACACAGACGATTAGGGGTACATCCATGAGTGAAGCCTTGGTGACCAACAATCTTCCGATTCCGAGCGTGGTGGGCAGCCTCGATGCCTACATCGGCGCGGTGCACCGCATTCCGGTCCTGGAAGCCAGTGAAGAGCACGAACTGGCGCAGCGTTATCGCGACGACGAGGATCTGGATGCGGCGCGCAAGCTGGTGATGTCGCACCTGCGTTTCGTGGTCCACGTCGCGCGCGGTTATTCCGGCTACGGCCTGCAGTTGGCAGACCTGATCCAGGAAGGCAACATCGGCCTGATGAAAGCCGTGAAACGTTTCGACCCCGACCGTGGCGTGCGCCTGGTCAGTTTTGCGGTGCACTGGATCCGCGCCGAGATGCACGAGTTCATCCTGAAAAACTGGCGCATCGTCAAGGTCGCCACCACCAAAGCGCAACGCAAGCTGTTCTTCAACCTGCGCAAGTCCAAGAAGCGCCTGGGCTGGATGAACATGGAAGAGGTACGCGCGGTGGCCAAGGATCTCGGCGTGCCCGAAACGACGGTGCTGGAAATGGAATCGCGCCTGTCCGGTCGCGACGTCGGTTTCGATCCGCCGGCCGAGGGCAACGACGACGCGCCGCCCGCGCCGGTCGCGTACCTCGAAGACCACGGCGCCGATCCCTACCTGCAGGTCGCCGACGCCGATCACGAAGAGCACCAGCTCGATACGCTGCAACATGCGATGTCGAAGCTGGACGACCGCACCCGCGACATCATCCGTCGCCGCTGGCTGGCCGAGGACAAGGCCACGTTGCAGGACCTCGCCGACGACTACGGCGTGTCCGCCGAGCGCATCCGCCAGCTCGAGGCGAATGCGATGAAGAAGATGCGGGGCGCCTTCGCCGCGTAGGCACAGCGCCTCGTCGAAGACAAGAGAAACGGCCGCACGAAGCGGCCGTTTCCTTTTTGCGGGAAGAGATCGGGCCGCACCCGTTGGGTCGAACGCGCGAAGCCCCACGACATTGCCCTGATCCGACATACCGCATCGCCCCATCGCGCGCGCATTTTGCAGGAGCCGGCCTGCTGGCGACCGGGGCGATCATTGGGATGGCGTGCCTTTCAATCACGCGCAGGCGCGATCCTGCGAAGAGCGGGCCATGGACCCTGGCCACTCAATACAAATCCACCGGATCGATGTCGAGCGACCAGCGCAGGCCGCGTGGCTGGGGCAATGCCTGCAACGCGGGCAGCCATGCTGCAAGTGCATGCCGCAACGACGCGCGCTGCGCAGACTCCAGCAGCAGTTGTGCGCGATGCCGACCGCCCCGCAACGGCATCGGTGCCGCGAACGGGCCGTTGATGCGGATCGCATCCACCCGATGCTGTGTGTCCGGGTCGCCGGGTGACCGACGTGGATGGGGCATCGCATCGCGCGCCGCCAAAATGAAACCCTCCAGCACGTCGCGCTGCGCGCTCTCCGCGCGCAACAATGCGATGTGTGCAAACGGCGGCAGGCCGGACGCCAGCCGTTCGCCGAGTTGCAACGCCACTGCGGCAGCGTAGCCACCCTTCAGCAACGTCACCAGCAGCGGATGATCCGGTTCGTGGGTTTGCAGCCACACCTCGCCCGGCTTGTCGGCCCGCCCGGCGCGTCCCGCAACCTGCACGATCAATTGCGCGAGCCGTTCGCCCGCGTGGAAATCGACGCTGTGCAAGCCTTCGTCCACCCCGACGATCGCTACGGTGGTGAGGTTTGGCAGGTCGTGGCCCTTGGCGAGCATCTGGGTGCCGACCAGGATCGCGGGCTTGCCGTCGGCAAGCTTGTCCAGCAGTTTGTCGAAGGCGTTGCGGCGACGGGTACTGTCGCGGTCGACGCGCAGCACCGGTACGTCCGGATAGCGCGCGGTCAGCGATTCTTCCAGCCGCTCGGTACCGTGGCCTTGCGGGATCAGCGCGGCGGCGTCGCAGTGCGGGCAGGCGTCGGGCGCACGCTCGGTGTGCCCGCAATGATGGCAGAGCAACTGCCGCCGCCCGCGGTACAGGGTGAGCGCCTTTTCGCATCGCGGGCAAGACGCGTGCCAGCCGCAGGCGTGGCACAACAGCACCGGCGCGTAACCGCGACGATTCTTGAACACCAGCGCCTGCTCGCCGCGCGCGATGCAGGCATCGAGTGCATCCAGCAGCGCGGGCGAGAGGCCGTGCGCCAGCTGCAGGCCGCGCAGATCCAGCACGTGCACCGGCGAGGGCGCCCGCGCCTGCACGCGCCGGCGCAACGACAGACGCGTGTAGCGGCCCGCGTCGACGTTCGCCAGTGTTTCCAGCGAGGGCGTCGCGCTGCCCAGCACGATGGACACGCCCAGCGACTGCGCGCGCATCAGCGCGAAATCGCGCGCGTGGTAGCGAAAGCCTTCCTGCTGCTTGTATGACGTATCGTGTTCCTCGTCGACCACGATCAACCCGGCGTTCGGCAGCGGCGCGAAAATCGCCGAACGGGTGCCGAGCACGATCGCGGCATCGCCGGCGCGCGCGTCCAGCCAGGCGCGCGCACGTTCGCCTTCGGCGAGATTGGAATGCAGTACCGCGATGCGCGCTTCGAAACGCGCGCGCAGCCGCCGCAGCGCCTGCGGGACGAGGCCGATTTCAGGGACCAGCCACAACGCCTGCCGGCCTGTCGCGAGCGCACGTTCGGTCAGGCGCAGGTAAACCTCGGTCTTGCCGCTGCCGGTGACGCCCTGCAACACGAATGGGTTGAAGCCAACGCCCGCGGACAGGATCGCGGCCAGCGCATCGGCCTGTTCGTCGTTCAAGACGGGTGCCACGCCGTCGCGCGCCTGCGACGGGCCACCGGGAATCGGCCCGCGCGCGATCAATCCCGCCGCGGCCAGACGGCGCGCCGCCGCGCGCCAGCCCGGCAGCAACGTGTCGAGTTCGCTGGCCGACAGGACCGTGTCGGCCAGCATGTCGAGCAAGGCCGCGGAGCCGCCACGGCGGCTCCGGGCATCGCGCGCCGCGCAGCCCGCGACGGTTGCCCGCCAGGCCTCCCCGGCGAAGTCGGAAGGCGCGCGGCCATCGCGCAGGCCCAGCGGAAGTGCCCCGAACAGCACTTCGCCGATCGCCCCGCACCAGTAATCCGCCGCCCGCCGCAGGTCCGCCATCAGGGTGGGATCGAGCAACGGCTGTTCGTCCAGCGTCGCCGCGATCGGTTTCAGGCGATCGCGGGCGACGCTTGACCGTGCGCTGGACTCGACGACGATGCCGACCCTGTTCCCGCGTCCGAACGGCACCCGCACCCGCGATCCCGGCTGGGGTGCAAACGTCCCGGCTAGGTAATCGAACGTCTGCGGCAGGGGCAGCGGCAGTGCAACACGCACAACGGCGTCCGGCGGATCGGATTGCCGCACGAGGTTCATGACTTACAGCCGCTTGTTGTCATGGCGGGCAGGAGTGTGCGGTAAGTCGGTGCCACGTTGATGATTTTCCCGTTATCCACAATCGTTGTGGATAAGGTTGTGGAAGAACTGCGTGCAAGCCTCGTGCGGGCTCGCCGGATCGGCCCACGGCACGACTTGGCGATTTTTTCAGCAGACTGATTTTCCCAATTGAATTCATGTGGATACCAGCGGCCAACCGGGAGGGAGCAGACCCCGATCAAGACACCATGGATGCGGCGCCGCGGAAATTTGTGGCTGTGCACAACGGCAGTGCCGGGACGCGGTTCACCCCGCCTCCAACACTTGCCGCGACGCGCGGATCCGGTCGCCGAAGCGCGCCCGCCCGGCCTTGCGCATCCGGGATGCGTGGTCCGCAAGGTAGGTCTCCCAGGCGGCCCGGTCGCGCAACCGGTAGTGCACGATCAGCACACACCGGTCCTCCGGCGGAGGCGGTTCCAGGCGGGCCAAAACCTCGGCACCCTCGAAACCCGGCAGCTCCAGCATCTCGCGCACGTGCCCGTGCAGCCACGCCAGGTACTCATCGTGCAGCGCCGCATCCAGTTCGAGTTCGACGGCGTAGACGATCATGCGCCAGTCAGGCTCAGCAGCACGGCGAAGACCCAGCCGAATCCGATCATGACCAGATAGCAAAAGCCGATCGACCAGTACTTCAGGTTGGTCATGAACCAGCCTTGCCGGTAGACGCGCTTCTGCATCAGCCACAGGTACACGAAAAGCCAGGCCCATGCGGCAGCGGTAACCATGTACAACGGAATCCTGGTCCAGCCGGCGTGCGGCACCAGCAGGTGGCGCAACACGGCGAGGGCCACCAGCACCAGGATCGACAGCATCAGGAAGGCGTGGCTGTGCATGGCCACCATCAGGTGCTCCATGTACAGCCGCTTCTTGAAGATGTAGAAGATTTTCAGCAACAGCGCGAACAGTGGCAACAGCACGAACAGGACGGTCGGTGCGGCGGAAAACATCCCGAGTGTGAACTTGCGCCGCGCGACCTGTTGCTCGGCCCAGGACCCGGCGTTCATCGCATGCAACTGCTGTTGCGCGTTGCCGATCAGGTCGTTGATCCAGTTGACGGCGCCGCCGGGAAGCCAGGCGACCTCCAGCGGCTTGCTCTCGCGGTTCCAGATCACCTTGTCGTTGATCGAGAGATTGCCGTTCGCAAAGGCACTGTTCGCTCCATTCGTCTGCTCGGGCACCGTGCCGATGGATACCTGGGGGGCTGCACCGGACGAAGTGGTGACCCGCAGGCCCTTGTCGAGGTTGGTGTAGCCGGCGCGCACCGTCAATTGGATCGCGAAAAAGGAGATGATCGCGAGGAAGAACACCAGCCTGAATGGCGTCACGTAGCGTGCGCGCTTGCCCTCGAAGTAATCCAGCGTGAGTTTGCCCGGCCGGAAGTACAATGGGCCGATGGTGCGGAACAGGCGCTCGTCGATGTTGAGCAGGCTGTCCGCGACATCGCTCATGATGCTGCTGAAGTGGCGCACCATGCCGCTGACCGGCTGGCCGCAGGCATAGCAGTACTTGCCGTACAGGGGCGCGCCGCAGTTTTCGCAGGACGCGGGTTGCGTATCCGCGGGCAGCATGGATGGGGTGTCCGGCCCGGTTGTGTCGGGTGGGTTCGATGGGTTCCGCATGATTGGGATTCTAGCCTTGGACCGAGCGCGTTTCGCACGCGAGATCCGTGCGACGGTGAAACTGGCTTTGCCGCTGATCGCCGGACAGTTGTCGGCGGTCGGCATGAGTGCGGTCGACGTTGCGCTGGCCGGGCACTACAACGCGCACACGCTGGCCGCAGTCGCGGTCGGCGCGAACGTGTGGGTGCTCGGGTTGGTCAGCGCGGTGGGGGTGATGATGGCGCTGTCGCCTTCGGTGGCGCAACTCGACGGCGCCAACCGGCGCGCGGAAATCGGGCCCCTGTTTCGGCAGGCGCTGTGGCTGGCCGCGGCGATGTCGGTGCTGTTGTGGTTCGGCGCGCGCCATGCCGGACCGCTGTTGGACCTGCTCGGGGTCGACCCGGCCCTCACCGCCGACGTGCAGGCGTTCCTGCACGCGCTCAGCTGGGGCGCGCCGGGCTTGTGCGGATACTTCGCGCTGCGCGGGTTGTGCGAGGGCTCGAGCTGGACCCGCCCGACGATGCTGTTCGGCCTGCTGGGCCTGGTGGTTCTCGTGCCGCTGGACTGGATCATGATCTACGGCAAGTTCGGGTTTCCGGCGCTGGGCGCGCGCGGCGCCGGCATTGCCAATGCGCTGGCATTGTGGTTGCAGTTGCTGGCGTTCCTCGCGTACCTGAAGTTCGGCAGGCGGTTCCGCGACCTCGATCTGTTCGCGCGGATGGAGCGTCCGGACTGGCTCGCGATCCGGCAACTGCTGTGGATCGGGGTACCGATGGCGGTGACGTTGCTCATGGAAGCGGGACTGTTCGTGATTTCGGCATTGCTGATCAGCCGGCTCGGTACCGTCGCGATCGATGGCCACCAGATCGCGATCAACGTGGCCTCGGTGACTTTCATGGTGCCGCTGGGCCTCGCGCTGGCGGTGACGGTGCGGGTCGGCAACGCGGCCGGACGCGGGGATGCGAACGCGGTGCGGTACGCCGGTTTCACCGGTATCGCGTTGACCCTGGCGACGCAAGCGGTATCGGCGGCGTTGATGGTGGCCATCCCGCACGGCATCGCCCATGTCTATTCGAACGATCCGCGCGTCATCGCGCTGGCCGCGCAATTGTTGTTGCTGGCCGGCATCTTCCAGTTTTCCGACGGCATCCAGGTGGTTTCCAACGGTGCGTTGCGGGGCCTGAAGGACACCCGGATGCCTATGCTGATCACCGCCTTCGCGTACTGGGTCGTGGGCATGCCGGTGGGCGCCTGGTTGACGTTCGGACTGGACTGGGGCGTGCCCGGGATGTGGGTCGGCCTGATCGCGGGGTTGACCGCGGCGGCGTTGCTGCTGTTCGCGCGCTGGGTCGTGCAGACGCGCGGCGACGGGTGGCGGCGATTGGTCGCGTCGTCCACGGCGGTCGAGCCGCCCCTCGCGTGACGCCGCTTCGGCACCCCGTTACGCTTGGCCGAATCGACCCGGAACTCCAGGAATCGTTGCCATGACCCACCCCCCACGCGGCGGCTTCGCGCGCTTCGTACGCGCGCTCGGGCGCGGCATCAACATCGTGCGGCTGGTGATCATCAACGTGGTGTTCTTCGGCATCGTGTTCCTGATTCTCGGATTGATGTTCCGGGGTGCGCCCAGGGTCGGGTCGGACACGGTCCTGCTGCTGAAGCCGAGCGGGATGCTGGTCGAACAGTTCAGCATCGATCCCGTCCAGCGCGCGATCGCGCGCGCGACGGACCAGTCGGCGGGGCAGGTGCAGGTGCGTGACCTGGTGGCCGCGATCGACCACGCCGCGCACGATTCCCGGATCACCCGCATCCTGCTCGATCCGTCGGACATGCAGTTCGGCGGCATGGGCGCGCTGGAGGAAGTCGGTGCCGCGCTCGACCGTTTCCGCGCAGCCGGCAAGCCGGTGGTTGCGTGGGGCACCCATCTCGGCCAGATGCAGTACCTGTTGGCTGCGCACGCCAACCAGGTATTCCTCGATCCGGCGGGCTCGATCTCGATCACCGGACTGTCCGACTACCGCAGCTACTTCAAGGACCTGCTGGACAAGCTCGGCATCAGCGCGCACCTGTTCCGGGTTGGTGAGTACAAGTCGGCGGCCGAACCATTCATCCTCGACCAGCCCTCCGCGGCCGCACTGGCGGCCGATCGGTACTGGATGGGCGGCCTGTGGAACACCTGGCTTGGCGAGGTCGGCAAGCTTCGCCACATCGATCCTGCGACCCTGGGCCGGCAGATCGACAACCTGCCGACCGAGATTCCCGCCGCCAATGGCGACGTCGCGCAACTGGCGCTGAAGCTGCATTGGGTGGACGGCCTCGCCACCCGCGAAGACGTCGTGCACATGATGCAGAAGCAAGGGGTTGCCACCGACAACGGAACCAACTTCCGTGCCGTCGATCTCGCGCACTATCTGCCGCAAACCATCACCCCGCGGATCGGCAAACCCGAAGTCGCGGTGGTCGTGGCCGAGGGAGACATTGTTTCCGGCACGCAGCCGGCCGGGAAGATCGGCGGCGAGTCCACCGCTGCGCAACTACGCGCGGCACGCGCGAACCGCAACGTGCGCGCGATCGTGCTGCGGGTGGATTCGCCCGGCGGCGAAGCGTTTGCGGCAGAACAGATCCGGCGTGAAGTGGTGCTGGCGGAGCAGGCCGGAAAACCCGTCGTGGTGTCGATGGGCGACGTGGCCGCCAGTGGCGGCTACTGGATTTCGATGAACGCCAACCGCATATTCGCCGAGCCCGACACGATCACCGGTTCGATCGGGATCTTCGGGTTGTACTTCACCGCCCCGGAGGGTCTGGCCAAGCTCGGCATCAACACCGCGGGACAGGGCACCACGCCGCTTGCGGGGGCGTTCGATGTTCGCCGGCCGCTGCATCCCGCGCTGGGCGCGATGATCCAGAGCACGGTCGACCAGGGTTACCGTCAATTCGTCGGCAACGTCGCCAAGGCGCGCGGCAAGAGTTTCGCCGAGATCGACGCGATCGCGCAGGGGCGGGTATGGACCGGCAAGCAGGCGCTCGATCGGGGGCTCGTCGACCAGATGGGCGGGCTCGACGATGCGATCGCCTATGCGGCCACGCAAGCCAAGCTCGGCAAGGACTACGCGGTGGACTACATACAGCCTCCCACCAGCGCCTTGCAGCGATTCTTCGAAGGCATCGGCAACAGTGCGACGGCGCGGACGCTCGCCTCGCTCGGCATCCGCTTGCCGCGGGCATGGCTCGCGGCCGTGCCGGAACTTGCGCCTGCGTTGACGATGCTCGAGAACGCGCGGCCCGGCAAGCCGCAGGTTTATTCGTATTGCTTCTGCACGCTGCACTGATCCGGGACTGCTGCCCGCGTACGCGGGCAGCACCTCTCATGGCGGCGGCATGTTCGTCGCGATCCTCCGCGGCATTTGCTGGCATACTCGCCGCCACCGCGCCCGCAACGGCCAAGAGGAGAGACCCATGTCCGGCAATGCGTTTTTCTGGACCAAGGCATCCCCGCAACTGCTCAGCATCCTGCGCATCATCGCCGCGTTCCTGTTCATGTGCCACGGCGCCGACAAGTTGTTCAATCTTCCCGGCGGTCCGTTCGAATTGATTGCGTCGGCGAAGTTGTTCACGATCGTGCCCGGCCTTGCCGGCATCCTGGAGTTCGGCGGCGGATTCCTGCTGTTGATCGGACTGTTCTCGCGCCCGATTGCGTTCATCCTCTCGGGTGAAATGGCGTTTGCCTATTTCATGGCACACTTTCCGACCAACCACATCTTCCCCTACCTCAACGGCGGCGACAGCGCGGTGCTGTTCTGCTTCGTGTTCCTGTACCTGTCCGCCGCGGGGCCGGGGCCGTGGAGCGTGGATCGGGCGCTGCGGCGCGCGTGAAGCCTGGCGGCAGCGCGGAGGCAACAGCATGCACCACAGCCGCTTGTGCAGCCTCATCATCGATTGCAAAACGGATGATCTCGAGTCCGCCGCGCGATTCTGGTCGCACGCGCTGGGGCGTCCGATCCGCGAGCACGCCGACGCCGGCGACTCCAGGTACATCGGCCTGGCCACCCACGACGACGAGCCGGTGATCGAGGTGCAGAAGGTCGACCACGACAGCCGCGTGCATCTCGACATCGAGAGCGATGACATCGAGGCGGAGGTACGGCGCCTGGAAGCGCTGGGTGCCCGGCGCATCGAGGCGATCAGGACCTGGGTGGTAATGGAAGCGCCGAGCGGCCAGCGGTTCTGCGTCATCCGCCCGCAACGCAATGGCAGGGTTGGGCCGCACGCCAACGAGTGGTCGTGACGGGCTGACCCGGTGATGCGCGGCTGCGGCCATGCCGCAACCGCGTTTCGTCATGACGGCACGTTTACGCCGTGCACGATAAAAGTGCTGCCCTTGCTGCTGCACACCGCGCCGCCGACGAAGGATGCATGCCGTGAACGAGGCCCTGTTTCTCTCGCGCCTGCAATTCGGGTGGGTGATCTCGTTTCATATCCTGTTTCCCGCCTTCACCATCGGGCTGGCGAGCTGGCTGGTGTTCCTGGAAGCGTGGTGGCTGAAGACCCGCAACGAGCACCTGCGCGACCTCGTCTTCTTCTGGATGAAGATCTTCGCGGTGTCCTTCGGGGTGGGCGTGGTGTCCGGCATCGTGATGAGCTTCCAGTTCGGCACCAACTGGGCGCGCTTCTCGGCCGACGCCGGCAACATCGTCGGTCCATTGCTGAACTACGAGGTGCTGACCGCGTTTTTCGTGGAAGCGTCATTCCTGGGGATCATGCTGTTCGGCTGGCAGCGGGTCAGCCACAAGACCCATTTTGCGTGCACGTTGATGGTTGCGCTGGGCACGCTGGCCTCGACCTTCTGGATCATGTCGGCCAACAGCTGGATGCAGACGCCCGCAGGCTATGCGCTGAAAGACGGCGTGTTCTATCCGGCCGACTGGTGGAAGGTCATCTTCAATCCGTCGTTCCCGGTGCGACTGGTGCACATGGTGATGGCGGCATTCCTGACCACCGCCTTCATGATCGGCGGCATTTCCGCGTATTACCTGTTGCGCCACCGGTTCGTGGAAAAGGCCCGGTTGTGCCTCAAGGCCGCGCTGGTGTTCGTGGCCATCGTCGCGCCGCTCCAGATCGTCGTCGGCGATATGTCGGGGCAGGAAGTCCGCCACAACCAGCCGGCCAAGCTGGCGGCGATCGAGGCCCACTGGGAAACCAGCGGCAACGTGCCGCTGGTGCTGTTCGCCGTCCCCAACGAGGAAACCGGGAGCAACGACCATGCTGTCAATGTGCCGCACCTCGGCAGCTTGATCCTGACCCATTCATGGAGTGGTTCGGTCGAGGGATTGAAGAGCTTCCCGCCCGATCAGCGCCCGCCCGTGGCGATCCCGTTCTACTCGTTCCGGATCATGGTCGGCCTGGGCGTGCTGATGTGGCTGGTCGCCTGGTACGGCCTGTGGAGATGGAAGCGCGGGACCGCGTTCACTTCGCGCGCGTACCTGCGAAGCTGGATCTGGATGATGCCTTCGGGCTTCGTGGCGTTGATTGCAGGCTGGTGGGTGGCCGAAGTCGGGCGCCAGCCGTGGGTGGTGTACGGCCTGATGCGTACGGCCGACGCCGTCAGTCCCAACGTCAACGGCGGCAGCGTGTTGACCTCGCTGATCGTCTACGTCGTCGTCTATGTCGCGTTGTTCGGGTTCGTCGGCTGGTACCTGCTCAAGATGCTGCGGGTCGGCCCCGTCGAGGCGCCGGAACGCAAGCAGCCCGTGCAGACCGCGGCGCGGCCGCTGTCGCTGGCCGACGAGGAGATGGGGGAACGGCCATGACGCTCGCGAATACGTTGCCTGTGGTCTGGTACTTCATCATCGGCTTTGCGGTGATGATGTACGTGCTCATGGACGGCTTCGTGCTCGGCCTCGGGATCCTCACGCCGTTCGCCGACGACGACACCCAGCGCGACCACATGATGAACACGGCCGCACCGATCTGGGACGGCAACCAGACCTGGCTGGTGATGGGCGGCGCCGGCCTGATGGCGGCGTTCCCCAAGGCCTACGCGGTAGTGATGTCGTCGCTGTACCTGCCGGTCCTGTTCATGCTGATCGCGTTGATTTTCCGCGGGGTCGCCTTCGAGTTCCGGTTCAAGGCCGCCAAGTCGCGCGTGGTGTGGGGCGTCGCCTTCGCGGTTGGCTCGATCGTCACCGCGTTCATGCAGGGCGTGATCCTGGGGGCGCTGGTCGAGGGCATGCCGCTGACCGGAGGCAAGTACGTCCACGCCGCTGCATTCGCGTGGTTCAGCCCGTTCTCGGTGCTCAGCGGCATCGCGGTGGTGTTCGGTTATGCGTTGCTCGGCGCGACATGGTTGATCCTGAAGACCGAAGGCCGGGTGCAGCGCATCGCCTTCGACCTGACGCGTCCGCTGATGCTGGCCGTGATCGCATTCATGCTGCTGGTCAGTGCGTGGCTCCCGTTCCTCGATTCCAACCTGATGGCACGCTGGTTCACCTGGCCGAATTTCCTGTATCTGTCGCCGGTTCCCATCCTCGCGATCCTCAATGCGATTGCGCTGTGGTTCGCGGTGATCCGCAACCACGAAGTCGCACCGTTCGTGCTGTCGTTGTGCTTCTTCCTGCTCGGTTTCGTCGGACTCGTGGCGGGAATCTGGCCCAACATCGTGCCGCCGTCCCTGAGCATCTGGCAGGCGGCATCCCCGGTGCAGTCACAGGGTTTCGTGCTGGTCGGCGTGATCATCATGATCCCGGCGGTGCTTGCCTACACCGCGTACTCCTATCGCGTGTTTCGCGGGAAGGTCCTGGCCGGCGAGGGGTACTACTGAGCCGCGCGCCCGGCGCGCAGCTCGTGCCCCCGGGCCGTTTCGCCGCAATCAGGGAAGCATTTGTCGCGACCGGGGCGTGTGCACACCGACCGCGCGAAGTGGGCGCGCGTTCCTTGTTAAGGTAGGCGTTCGTTTCACGAACGACGCTCCCCATGCAATCACTCGAAACGCTGCTGCAACAGGATTGGATCCACACGCTGCTGGGTTGCGTGCTGCTGGTGCTGGTCGCGTGGCTGGCCGGACGGCTGGTGCGCTACGCGATGATCCACGTCATGCGCATCGCCAGCCGGAAAACGGCGTGGCGCTGGGACGATGCCATGGTCAAGCATGGCGTGTTCCTGCGCCTGGCACAGGTGGTGCCGCTGCTGATCCTCAATTTCGGCCTGCGCGCCGTGCCCGGCGTGCCGGAGATCGCCGAACAGGTCGTGGCCGCGATCACGATGGCGCTGATCGTCGTGTTCGTGGTGCTGGCGATCAACGCGACCCTGTCCGCGATGGAGGATCTTTACCACGCAAGTCCGCGTGGTCGCGAGCGTTCCATCAAGGGCTACGTGCAGCTGGTCAAGATCGTGTTGTTCGTGATCGGGGTCATCCTGATCATCGCGGCGTTGTTCCAGCGCGACCCGCTGACCCTGCTGGCCGGTCTCGGCGCCGTATCGGCGGTGCTGCTGCTGATTTTCAAGGACACCATCATGTCGGTGGTGGCCAGCGTGCAGATCGGCTCCTACGACATGCTGCGGGTGGGCGACTGGATCGCGTTGCCCGAGGACAACGTCGACGGCGACGTGGTCGAGATTTCGCTGAACACGGTTAAGGTGGTCAACTGGGACAAGACCCTCAGCACCATCCCGACCTGGCACCTGATCTCCAAGTCGTACCGCAACTACCGCAACATGTACGAAACCGGGCGCCGCATCCGCCGCGCGCTCAACATCGACATCACCAGCGTGCATTTCCATACCCCGGAGGAGATCGAGCACCTGCAGCAGTTCAAGTTGCTCGACGAGTATTTTCGGCAGAAGGAAAAAGAGCTGGCTGCGGCAAACGCCAGCCTCGAAAAGCAAGGAGTGAGCGCCATCAACGAACGCCGCCTCACCAACCTCGGCAGCTTTCGCGCGTACATGCAGGCGTACATCGGCAGCCACCCGGGCATCAACCAGGACCTGTTCTGGGCAGTGCGCCAGCTTGATCCCGAACCGACCGGCATTCCGATACAGGTCTATGCCTACACGCGCAACACCAGCTTCGTGCCGCACGAAAACGTACAGGGCGACATCTTCGACCACCTGATCACGATCCTGCCGGAGTTCGGCCTGTCGCTCTTCCAGCAGCCGAGTGGTACCGACCTGCGCGCAGGCTTGTCGAGCCGGACCGCCGCGTCGCGGCTCGAACGCGACGGGTCAGCCGACGAACTTGCGCGCGTTGCGGAAGATTCGCATCCACGGTGAATCCTCGCCCCATTCGCGCGGGTGCCAGCTCATCTGCACGCTGCGGAAGACCCGCTCGGGGTGTGGCATCAGGATGGTGACGCGGCCGCCTGCCGCGGTGAAACCGGCGAAGCCCTCGGGCGAACCGTTGGGGTTGCACGGGAACGTTTCGGCATGCTTGCCGCGGTTGTCGACGAATCGCACGCAGGCATTGGCCTTGCCGGGTTTGGCGTCGTCGACGAACACCGCGCGGCCTTCGCCGTGGGCGGTGACCACGGGAATGCGCGAGCCGGCCATGCCGCGGAACAGGATCGAGTCGGAGTCCATCACTTCCAGCGTCACGAGGCGCGCCTCGTATTGCTCGGAAGCGTTGCGCTGGAAGGTCGGCCAATTCTCGGCGCCGGGAATGATGGATTTCAGGTGCGAAAGCATCTGGCAGCCGTTGCACATGCCGGCCGCGAATTTGGTCCTGTCCGCGAAGAACGCGGCAAATTGTTCGCGCAATTCATCGTGGTACAGGATGGAAGCGGCCCAGCCGCGGCCCGCGCCCAGCACGTCGCCATAGGAAAAGCCGCCGCACGCGCCGAAGCCCGCGAAGTCGCCAAGATTGTGGCGACCGGCGACGAGGTCGGTCATGTGCACGTCGGTCGCCTCGAAGCCCGCGCGGGTGAACGCGGCCGCCATTTCGACCTGTCCGTTGACACCCTGCTCGCGCAGGATCGCGACGCGCGGACGCGCGCCCTTGGCGATGTATGGCGCGGCGATGTCTTCGGCGGGATCGAACGTCAGTTTCGCGTTCAGGCCCGGGTCGTTGTCGTCGCAGCGCCAGTCGCGCTCGGCATCCGCGCTGGTCGGGTTGTCGCGCAGCCGCTGCATCGCGTGGCTGGTTTCGTGCCACGCGCCGATCAGTTTCTGCCAGTTCCATTTGGCGACGGCTTCGTCGCCACTGTACAGCTTGATCCCGAGCCTGGCCTTGGGCCGCGCGATGACGCGCGTGCAGTCGGCCAGATTGTTTCCGGTTGTCAGTTTCGCGAAGGTATCGTGGTCGGCGGCGCGAACCTGCACCACCGCACCGAGTTCCTCGTTGAACAGCGCGAGCAGGGCATTCTCGGCCCAGCCGTCGAGGAAGATCTCCAGCCCGCAGTGCCCGGCGAACGCCATCTCGAGCAGCGCCACGATCACGCCGCCGTCGGAGCGGTCGTGGTAGGCGAGCAACAGATCCTGCTCGCGTGCGGCGTGCAGCAGTCCGAACAGCGCGCGCAGGCGCTCCGGGTTCTCGAAGTCCGGCGGTACGCCGCCGCGGCGATCGTAGGCCTGGGTGAGCGCCGAGCCGCCGAGCCGATTGCGACCGGCGCCCAGGTCGATCAGCCACAGTTCGGTGTCGCCGGCGTCCATCCGCAATTGCGGGGTCAGCGCGCGTCGGGCATCCGCGATGCGCGCGAAGGCGCTGACGATCAGCGACACCGGCGCGATCGTGCGCTGTTCGCGTTCGCCGTCGCGCCACAGCGTGCGCATCGACAGCGAGTCCTTGCCGACCGGGATCGAGATCCCGAGCGCGGGGCAGAGCTGCAACGACACCGCCCGCACCGCGTCGTACAGCGCCGCATCCTCGCCTGCGTGGCCGATCGCCGCCATCCAGTTCGCGGACAGGCGGATCTCGCCAAGCCGGTCGACCGGCGCGGCCAGCAGGTTGGTGATGGCCTCGCCCAGCGCCATGCGCGCGGAGGCGGCGCCGTCGAGCACCGCGATCGGCGCGCGCTCGCCCATTGCCATCGCTTCGCCCGTGTAGCCGTCGAAATCGGCGAGCGTCACCGCGCAATCGGCGACCGGCAGCTGCCACGGGCCCACCAGTTGATCGCGTGCGCACAGGCCGCCGACACTGCGATCGCCGATGTGGATCAGGAAACCCTTGCCGGAAACGGCCGGCATCCGCAGCACGCGTTCGATCGCCTCATTGAGGCCGATGCCGGTCAGGTCGGGGACGATCGCCAGGTGAGGCTGGATGCGAGTCGCGTCGCGCTGCATCTTCGGGGGCTTGCCGAGCAACATCGCGAGATCGAGGTCGATGACGGTGGTTCGGGACCCGGGACCCGGGACCCGGGACCGGTCATTGCCGGATCGCTCGCTTTTCTGGTCCCCGCTTTGGGTGACGACGAGACGTTGTTCCTGCGTGGCGGTGCCAACCACCGCGAACGGGCAGCGCTCGCGCTCGCAAATCGCGCGGAATCCATCGAGATCGTCGGGCTTCACCGCCAGCACGTATCGCTCCTGCGATTCGTTGCACCAGATCTGCATGGGCGAGAGTTGTGGGTCGTCGCGCGGCACCGCGTCGAGATCGATTCCGCCGCCCACGCCGGCATCATGCAGCAGCTCGGGGATGGCGTTGGACAGCCCGCCCGCGCCGACGTCGTGGATCGCGACGATCGGGCTGGCCTCGCCCAGCGCGCAGCATGCGTCGATGACTTCCTGGCAGCGGCGCTGCATCTCCGGGTTGTCGCGTTGCACCGAGGCGAAGTCCAGCGCCTCGCTGGACGCGCCGGCCGCCATCGACGAGGCCGCGCCACCGCCGAGGCCGATCAGCATCGCGGGGCCGCCAAGCACGATCACCGCGTCGCCGGGTTGCAGCTTGTCTTTCTGCACCAGCATCGGGCGCACGTTGGCGACACCGCCGGCCAGCATGATCGGCTTGTCGTAGCCGTGGCGCACGCCGGACTTGTCGGTTTCCAGTTCGAAGCTGCGAAAATAACCCGCGAGGCACGGCCGTCCGAATTCGTTGTTGAATCCGGCGGCGCCGAGCGGGCCGTCACGCATGATCTCGAACGCACTGGCGACGTGCGGCGGCAGCGGGCGTTCCTGTTCCCACGGCCGCGGCAGGTCCGGAATCCGCAGGTGCGATACGGAGAAGCCGGTCAGTCCCGCTTTCGGCTTGCCACCGCGCCCGACCGCGCCCTCGTCGCGGATCTCGCCGCCGGAACCCGTCGCTGCGCCGGGCCACGGGGAAATCGCGGTGGGGTGGTTGTGGGTCTCGACCTTGATCGCGTACGGAATCGCCTCCCGATGCGCGCGCCACACGCCGTCGGCGTCGGCGAAGAACCGCGCGCCCGCGTGGCCTTCGATCACGGCCGCGTTGTCCTTGTAGGCCGACAGCGTGTAATCGGGCGAGGCCTTGTGGGTGGTGCGGATCAGGTCGAACAGACTTGAATCCTGCTTTTCGCCGTCGACGGTGAAGCTCGCGTTGAAGACCTTGTGCCGGCAATGCTCCGAATTGGCCTGCGCGAACATCACCAGCTCGGCATCGGTCGGATCGCGGCCAAGCTTGGCGTAATTTTCCGCGAGGTAATCGATTTCGTCGTCGCTGAGTGCCAGGCCGAGTTCGACATTGGCATGTTGCAACGCGACTTTCGCATCGTCGCCCAGCGAGATCACACCCAGCGCGCCGGCTTCGCCCCAAGAAAAGATGCGTGTCGCATCGGCAAGCTTGCGCAGTACGGACTGGGTCATCGGGTCGTGCAGCGCGCCGATGACGCTGGCGTGGGCGGGGGCGTCCGTGTCCGGCAAGTTGTCGATCAGGAACGCGGTACCGCGTTCGACGCGTGACACGTGGATCCCGACGTGATGCAGGATGTCGGTGGCCTTGGACGACCAGGGCGAAAGCGTGCCGAAGCGGGGGACCACCCACAGTGAGGCGTCCGCAGGCGGGGCCTCGGTCGCGTCCAGGATTTCGGCGAGGCGCCGGTGCAGGCCCGGCGACAGCACCCCGTCCGATTGCACGAAATAGACGTAGCGCGCGCCGCGCACGCGCGTACCTTGCGCGAGCGCGCCGACCTGTCGATTGAGTCGGTCGAGCCGGAAATCCGACAGGGCGCTGCACCCGTCGAGAACGATCATGGCGATGGGACACCGCGGGCCGGAGTGAGCCGGTGATTATAAATGCGATCGTCCCTGATCGCCGCCTTGTTCGAGTTGCATGCGGGTTTCGAGAGTTTGGGCCAGCCGGTGCCAGAACGGCCTTCCGTGGCCTGACTTTTCACGACGGCTGCTTCGATCAGGGCGACAGTTGTGCCGGAGGGGTGGCGTGCACGGATTCGAGCCGGCGCAGCAACTCGGCCGGATCGACATAGCCCCCCAGTACCGCGCCGTTGCTGGCGATCACGGTCGGGGTGCCGTCGACGCCGAGATCCATGCCGAGATTGAAGTCGTGCTCGACCGGCGACTGGCAGGTCGCGTAGCGCGGCGTTTTGCCCTGGAACGCGCGGGTGAGCGCGGCCCGGCGATCGGCGGCGCACCACACGTCCACGGCCTTCTGCGCCGAGGACGTACCGAGTCCGGAGCGCGGCCAGAACAGGTAGTCGACCGCGATGCCGAGCTTGTTGATCTGTTCGATGTTGGCGTGGAACGCGCGGCAGTACGGGCAATCGATGTCGGTGAACACGGTCACCGTGTATTTCGGATTCTCGGGCGCGAAGCGGATCATTTGCGCCGGCGACAGTTTTGCAATGGCATCGCGCCGCAAGCGTTCGAGCGTGACGCGGTTGAGCGGCGTGCGGGTGGCAACGTCGAAGGCATCGCCCTGGATCACATAGCGTCCGTCGCCGGTCATGTACAACACCTGGCCCTGCACGACCACCTGGTAGAGGCCGGCGATGGGCGTGGCGACGATGGTCTGCACGTTCGCGTGTGGCGCCATCGTGGCGACCGTGGCGGCGATCTTCTCGCGTACCACCGGCGTGATCGTGGTGGATGCCGGTGCAGGGGACGCGAGGGCATCGCTGATGGCGCCGTGGCGGTCGGACGAACAGGCACTGGCCACGACCGCGGACAACGCGAGTGCGCAAAGGACTTTCAACATGGCGGGTTTTCCGGGCGCTGCATCGCTGCGCAGAAAAGTCGGATGGATGCTAGCACGCGGCGGGGAGCCGGAACGTGAGCCATCGCCTTGTCAGAAGGTCAGCCACCAGCAACCG
This sequence comes from Rhodanobacteraceae bacterium, assembly GCA_036278635.1. Taxonomy (GTDB): domain Bacteria; phylum Pseudomonadota; class Gammaproteobacteria; order Xanthomonadales; family Rhodanobacteraceae; genus 66-474. The sequence goes on along the minus strand of DASUKQ010000051.1, from coordinate 30,524 downwards.
CCGAATTCGGTGACCCCGAAATCGCGGGTACTTCCGTCGCCGCCCCCCGTGGAGATTTCAAAGCCGCTGGGAGGTGATGCGACGCTCGTTCCGGGCGCCGGAGCGCCGGCGGATGCGGCGGGCCAAGGATCAGTATCTGCGAATGGCGGCCCCGCGGCGTACGCGATCGCGATGCCGGCCAACGGTTGTTTCAGCCACGCGGCCAGTGCGCGCAACGTGGCGCGCGCGGAACCCTGGTCCATGCCGCGCCACAGGATCAACCCCGCGAGCCGATTGATGTCGTTGGTTTCGAAGGCCTTGCCGATCGCCTGGCGGAGCGCCTGCGGCGAGCCGGCGCAGACATCACCAAATCCGCTGCCGCCGAGGGCCGCAGGGCTGCCCGGCGGTGGCGCCGGCGTGCCGCATGGCTGGCCGGAGAATACCGGCTCGCCATGCGCACCCACGCAGCGGTACACGTGCGTGCCGGCCTGCGCATGCGCGAGCGTCGCGCAGGCGGCGAGCGCGACGAGACACACGATTCGGGCGATCCACGTGGCCATGCTGCAGTCTAGTCCGGCGCGACGCCCTCAAACCGTGGTCGTGCCGTCCAGCCGATCCAGGACGGCGCGCGTCGCGCGCGCGCGGTTGAGCGTGTAGACGTGCAGGGCCGGTGCGCCGCCGTCCAGCAGGCGGCGGCACATGGCCGCCACCACGTCGGCGCCGAACTCGCGTATCGCGTCGGCGTCGTCGCTGAACGCCGTCATGCGCTTGCGGATCCAGCGCGGGATTTCTGCACCGCACATTTCGGAAAACCGCCGCAGTTGCGCGAAATTGGTGATCGGCATGATGCCGGGGACGATCGGGATCGTGACGCCCGCGCGGCGCGCGTCCTCGACGAACCGGAAATACGCATCGGCGTTGAAAAAGTATTGGGTGATCGCGCCGTCGGCGCCGGCCTCGACCTTGGCCTTGAAGTGTTTCATGTCGGCCTGGGCGTGGTCGGATTGGGGGTGGCATTCCGGATAGCAGGCAACTTCGATGTGGAAGTACCCGTCGTGTTCGCGGCGGATGAACGCGACCAGGTCCGAGGCGTAGCGGAAGTCACCGGGCGAGGCCATGCCGGAGGGCAGGTCGCCGCGCAACGCGACGATGCGCCGGCACCCGAGTTCACGGTAGTCGGCGAGCAGGGTGCCGATTTCCTCGCGCGAACCGCCCATGCACGAAACGTGCGGCGCGACTTCCAGTGCGTGGGTCTCGCGCAGGTGCCGCACCGTACGCGGAGTGTGGGTGAGGGTCGAACCACCCGCGCCGAACGTCACGCTGACGAATTCCGGCGCCAGCGCCTTCAGCTTCGGCAGCGCGCGTTCCATTTGCGCGCGCTGTTCGTCGGTCTTGGGGGGAAAGAATTCCAGCGAAATCGGAATCATCGGCACTCGTCGTTCATATATCTCTTTATCAAGATAGAGAGAATACTTGCGCGATGCAACGTGCCGGACAAAACCGCCGGCTTGCGCCGGCGGTTGGAGTCTGGGGGCAGGGGTCAGAGTGCACTTCAGTGAGGGCGATGCACTTTCCCTCGTGCCGCGGTCCGAAAGTGCACTCTCTGACCCCGGTTTTCCGCGGCAGGCGGGCGGGTCAATGCCGCAAGCCGATGTTGCATGCGGAGCGGCTGTCGTGAAAAGTCAGGCCAGGGATGGCCGTTCTGGTCTTCATGGCCGCGGAGCGGCTTCGCGGCCAGGCCAACTCGATGGGGCAGCGATCATGGACGATCGCACAAATCAGGCCGCCTTCTTCCACTGCCCCAGCGCGGCGAGACCGTTGTCGCGGGCGCGTTCGACCACGATCTTCTGCGCGGCGTGGGTGTTGCCGGCCAGGTCTTTCGACCACAACTCCAGCGCGGCGGACTGCATCGCGCGACCGTAGGAGAACGACAGCGGCCACGGATGCGGACCGAGGCGGTTCATCGCGTTCAGATGCGCGGTGGCGTCCTCGTCGCTTTGCCCGCCGGACAGGAACACGATGCCCGGCAGCACCGCCGGCACCGCGGATTTCAGGCACAGGATCGTGGATTCGGCCACTTCCTCGACGTCGGCCTGCTCGGGGCAATCCTTGCCCGAGAGCACCATGCTCGCCTTCAGGATCGTGCCTTCCAGCATCACGTTGTGTTCGTACAAAGCCGAAAACAGCGAGCGCAGCGTGGCTTCGGTCACCTCGTAGCAGGTTTCGATGTCGTGATCGCCGTCCATCAGCACTTCGGGCTCGACCATCGGCACCAGGCCTGCTTCCTGGCACAGCGCCGCGTAGCGCGCCAACGAGTGGGTGTTGGCATCGATGCAGGTCGAGCTCGGCATGTCCTCGCCGATCGTGATCACCGCGCGCCATTTGGCGAACTCCGCGCCGAACTTCACGTATTCCTCCAGCCGTCCGCGCAGCCCGTCGAGGCCTTCGGTGACCAGCTCGCCCGGAAAGCCAGCCAGCGGCTTGGCGCCCATGTCGACCTTGATGCCGGGAATGATGCCTGCGTCCTTCATGACCTGGGTGAACGGCACGCCGGCCCTGGTGGACTGGCGGATCGTCTCGTCGTACAGGATCGCGCCGGAGATGTGTTCGGCAAGGCCGGGCGAGGTCAGCAGCATCTCGCGGTAGGCGCGGCGGTTTTCCTCGCTGTCGGGGACACCGACCGCGTCGAAGCGTTTCTTGATGGTGCCCGAGGATTCGTCGATCGCGATGATGCCCTTGCCGGGCGCAACCATGGCCTGCGCGACGGCTTCCATTTGATCGATGCTCATGACGGCCTTCCGCTCATGTCCGGTGGACACTCAAGTATAGGCGAGCCCGATGACTTTTGTTTTTCCTTCTCCCCTCGGGAGAAGGTGCCCAAAGGGCGGATGAGGGTCCGGATTCGCGCCTGGTCCCAAAATTGCACCATGCTGTCCGCGCGTGGCCCGTCCCCTTGCCCGGCGCCGCGCGGAGCGCCACCTGCTCGGCCTGCGGCCGCCTCTCCCGGAGGGAGAGGGCAGCAAGCAATCATCGATACCCTTTCGGGAAGTCCTTCAACACGCACGCGTCCGTGATGGCTTTTCGCCCGGCGGGATCGACCGGCAGGTTGAACGGAATGACGGTGTAGGTGAACACCGGCTGGCGTTCGGCGTTCTTCGCGCCGGGCGCGAAGTCCATGTCCTTGACCGCGCTGGCCGCGACCGTGGCCAGGTCGCCGGCAGGCACGGTCCTGCGCACGACAATGTCACGCGCCTTCCCGTCCGATCCGATCACGTAGGTGACCGCCGAGCAGGTGGGCTTGTCCATGTTCACCCCGCTGTTGGGCACGTCCACCGTCAGCGAGGTGTTGGTCCGGATCCAGTAGTCGCCGATTTGCGCGGGCTGGACCACCCTGATGTTGGGGTTGACGGCTGCGGCCGCGACACCGGCCAGCAGCGCAAGAACGAGCCCGGCGACACATGGGGCAAGCCCCCGCCGCTGCGTGGCGGTAGCGCCGACCGTGTCCTCCCGGCCGGATGGATCGTGCAATAGGATTCCTCGCATCACAGGTCCCTCAGGCTTTCCGCGATCCCGTCCGCGCCGACGCTGAGCAGTTTCAGTGTGTTGGTCCCGCCGCCCTGGCCGGTATGGTCGCCATGGGTCAGCAGGACGCGATCGCCGGCCGCGAGGTCGCCGCTCTCGAACAATTGGCGTACCGCATCGCGCACCGCGGGGACCGGGTCGCCCGCGCGGCTGTCGAAGGCCATCGGCTTGACGTCGCGCAGCAGCAGCATGCGCCGGAGCGCGTCGGCGCTCGGCGTCAAGGCAAAGATGGGCACCGAAGTGCGATAGCGCGACAGCCATTTCGCGGTGGTGCCCGATTCGGTCAGCGCGACGATCGCGCGGGCCCGCAACTGGGTGGCGATGAACATCGCCGCCATCGCGATCGCCTGGTCGGTGCGGTCGAGACGATGGGTCAGGGCGGAAATGTCCTCGGTGGGTTCGAACTGGCGTTCGGCGCCAAGGCAGATCCGATTCATGGCCGCGACCGCGGCGGCGGGGTGTTTGCCGGCGGCACTTTCCTGCGACAGCATCACGGCGTCGGTGCCGTCGATGACGGCATTGGCGACATCGAGTACTTCGGCGCGGGTCGGGATCGGTGACTCCACCATCGACTGCAACATTTGGGTGGCGGTGATCACCACGCGGTTGCGCGCCAGCGACTCGCGGATGATCTTCTTCTGCAGACCCGGCAATTCGGCATCGCCGATTTCGACACCGAGGTCGCCACGCGCGACCATCACCACGTCGGAGGCGTCAATGATTTCCTCGAGGGCATCGATGGCTTCGGCGCGTTCGATCTTGGCCACCAGCCAGGCGTCGCCGCCGGCCTCGCGCAGCAACTTGCGGGCTTCCTCGATGTCGGCGCCGGAACGCACGAACGACACCGCGAGGAAGTCGGCATTGAGTTTCGCGGCCAGCTTGATGTCGGCACGGTCCTTGTCGGAGAGTGCATCCAGCGAAAGCCCGCCGCCCCTGCGGTTGAGGCCCTTGCGGTCCGACAGCCTGCCGCCGATCACGACCCGGCAGTGGATCTGCGCGCCCTCGATTTTTTCGACTTCGAGTTCGACGAGGCCGTCGTCGAGCAGCAGGTTGTCACCCTCGTCCACGTCGTCCGGCAATCCCAGGTAACTGACGCCGACCCGCGTTGCGTCGCCATCGGGCGCATCGGCCCGGCAATCCAGGGTGAAGGCGGCGCCGGTCTCCAGTTGCACCGGCCCCGTGGCGAAGTGTTCGATGCGGATCTTGGGGCCTTGCAGGTCGGCCAGGATGCCGACGTCGCGGCCCAGTTTCGCCGCGGCGGCGTGCGCCTCGCGGGCACGCCGCAAATGATCCCCGGGCTCGCCGTGGGAAAGATTGAGGCGCACCACGTCGACGCCTTCGCCCAACGTGCGCTCCAGAAGCCCGGGCGGGTCGGTGGCGGGGCCGAGGGTGGCGACGATGCGGGTACGGCGGGATGCGTTCACCCCGCAAAGCTAGCACACTTGTTCGTGCGATCGTCCGTGATCGCCGCTTTGTCGGAGCCAGTGGCCGCAAATGCTTCAGCAAGCAGCCGTCCACTATTCGCAACAGCCGCGTCGGGCATCGTGTCCGCAGAGCTAGAACCTTGGCTTCTCCGGCGCCTGTCGGTAGCGCTCCACCGACGAGCGGATTTCCTCGCGCGCCGCCATGGCATCGTCCCAGCCGGAGACCTTCACCCATTTGCCGGACTCGAGATCCTTGTAGTGCTGGAAGAAATGCGCGATGCGATCGCGCCAATGCCGCGGCACGTCGCCCACGTCGCGGATGTGGGCGTAGCCGGCAAACACCTGTTCGCTGGGTGCGACGATGAGCTTGGTATCGACGCCGGCCTCGTCGTCCATGTTGAGCAGGCCGACCGGTCGGCAGCGGATCACCGCGCCCGGCGTCAACGGCAACGGCAGCAGCACCAGGGCGTCGACCGGGTCGCCGTCGCCGGACAGCGTGTTGGGGATGTACCCGTAGTTGCACGGATAGCGCATTGGCGTGGACAACACGCGGTCCACGAAGATCGCGCCCGAAGCCTTGTCCACCTCGTACTTGACGGGGTCGGCGTCCTTGGGGATTTCGATGACGACGTTGATGTCGTCCGGCACGTCGCGGCCGGCGGAGACGTGGTCCAGGCCCATGGCGGGATTCCTTGCGGAAACCGGGGATATTACTTCGACAAGGGTTCCGGCCGGAAACCCGTTTCCGCGCGCCGGGACCCGGACCGACCGCTTCGTTCGTTCCACTCGCGTGGCTTGGCGCGGCGCCCGGCCCGAACGGATCGAACTTGAATCCGGGCCACGATCGGGCCCTTGCCTTCCGCCCCCGGGCCGCGCACTCTTGGCGGTATCGGGTCCCGGCAGCCCCGGACGCGGCGGGCGACATGCACGACTTGCGGGCGAAAAGAAAACCACATCCGATGTTGGCGCGCGCGGTCGACGGAAACGGCGAGCTGCCGCTGGAACGCGTCGTCGGGCTGATGCAGAAACTGATGTCGCACCTCGACCTGGAATCGGTGCTGGTCGAGATCGTCGACACCGCGCAATTGCTGTTCGGCGCGGAACTGGCGACGCTGTGGATGTACGAAGCCGACCGCGCACAGTTGGCCTGTGTCATTCCGCGAACCGACCCGCGGCTGATGGCCGGATTGGGCGTCGCGCTGGTGGGAACCTGCGCGGCCAGTCAGGCGGTGGTGAACGTGTCCGACGTCGCGGCCGATCCGCGCTTCATCCAGGCGCTCGACGGCGGCGCCCAGATCGACCGGGGATCGATGCTGAGCGTTCCGATCATCGACTCGAACGATGTCCTGGTTGGCGTGTTGCAACTGCTCGACGAGGACGGACTGCCTTTCGATGCCCGGGCCGAGTCGATGGCCCGGCTGCTTGCCGCGCAGGCCGCGGTGGCCCTGCAGGCGGTCAGGATGCATCTGGAACGCATGGAATATCAGCGCTTGCACCAGGAAATCGAGCTGGCGCGCGCCATCCAGATCGGCACCCTGCCGGAGACCATGCCCGTGGTTCCCGGCTACGAAGTGCATGGCCACTTCCAGCCCGCCGAGCGGGCCGGGGGCGACCTGTTCGACCTCGCCGTGCTGGGGGGACGCTTGTTCATGCTCATGGGCGACGCCACCGGCCACGGTTTCGGACCGGCCCTGTCGGCGACCCAGATGCAGGCCATGCTGCGCGCCGCGTTCCGCTGCGGGGCCGGCCTGGACCAGGCCTGCCGGCACGTCAACAACCAACTGTGCGAGGATTTGCCCGACAACCGCTTCATCACCGCGTTCATGGGATTTCTCGATCCCGTCGATCACCGGGTTCGGTTCCATTCCGGCGGCCAGGGGCCGATCCTGCACTGGCGGGCTTCGGTCAATGCGCCGCAATGGCATGCGCCGACGACCTTCCCGTTCGGCGCGATGCAGATCGATGCGGATCCGGAGGCGGGCGAGCTGGAGCTGGCGCGTGGCGACGTGCTTGCGCTGATTTCAGACGGCGTCTACGAATACGCGAACCCGGCCGGCGAACTGTTCGGCAACAAGCGGGTTGCCGGGGTGTTCGAGCAGTACCACGCGCTGCCGTTGCCCGAATTGACGACCAGGCTGTTGCAGGCCGTTTCCGAATTCGCCGCCGGCGCGACGCAGGCCGACGACATCACCCTGGTGTTGGCAAGAAGGCAGTCGTGAATCCGGGCGGGGCGCGGCACGGCGCACCGATCCAGCGGCGGGGAGGCCGATCCGCAATGACCGAACGACCGGACGCGGGCACTGGCGAGGGGGGCAAACCGGCGCATTGCGAAAGCCGCGACTTCGCACGCAGTTTCGATTCGCTCGAGGCGATCTACGCGTTCGTGGAGACGATGCTCCGTGCGGGCGGCGTCGACGCCGCGGCGACGTATGCGATCGTCATGACCATCGAGGAGCTGTTCACCAACATGGTCAAATACAACAGCGGGGGAACGGGGCCCGTCAGCCTGCAACTCGAATGCAGCACGGACGCGGTCACCTGCCGGCTCGTCGACCCGGACAGCGAGCACTTCGACATCACGCAAGCGCCGGACGTCGACATCCACCGGCCCGTCGAACAGCGGCGGCCGGGCGGCCTCGGGATCCATCTGGTACGCCGCATGGTCGACTCGATCAGCTACGACTATACTGAACGGCGCAGCACCGTGAGCTTTGTGAAGCGATTGTCCGGCCCGCTGCGGGGGATCTGAGCGGCGGTCACCTGCGCACACCGGGGGAGCCATGTTAGAGATTGGTTACGGCGAGGGGGGCGTCGTCGCGCTGACGGGACGGCTGGATGCCGCGCAATGCGGCAAGGCCCAGCAGTTCCTCGAGGCCGCCGACGCACCTTCGGTCCTGGACTTCGCCGGACTCGAATACATTTCAAGCGCCGGCCTTGGCTTGCTGCTGGCGCTGCACAAGCGCCTGCTTGCCTCGGGCGGTGGCCTCCGGCTGATCAACGTCAACAGCCACATCCACGATATTTTCCGCTTTTCCGGCTTCGATCGGGTGTTCGCCGTCGAGCGAGCCGCCCATTGACGCTGCACCAACCTTTTGGGCCCGGGCACGTATATAGCAATGACAGACGAAACCGACGCCGAGTTGGTGGCCCGTTGCAGCGGCGGTGACCGTCGTGCCTTCGATGCGATTCTGGCCCGTTATGAAAGACAGCTCTTTGGCGCCGCTTTCCGGATTCTGCACAACCGTGAGGATGCCTTCGACGTGACGCAGACAGCTTTCATGAGGGCGTACGAGCATCTGGATCGCTATGACCCGGACCAGTCGTTCCATACCTGGCTGTACCGGATCGCGGTCAACGCGGCGCTCGACGTGATCCGCGCGCGGCACCCCCGCGATCCGCTGTCGGACGAGATCGTGGACCAGCACGGTGGGCCGGATACCGAGGCCATGCGCGGGCAGCGCGATGCGGTGTTGCAGGCCGCGCTGATGGAGTTGAAGGTCGAGCAGCGCACGGTCGTGGTGCTCAAACACCTGCAGGGGTTCAGCTACGAGGAAATCGCGCAGGTGCTCGAGTGCCCGGTCAAGACCGTGAAATCGCGATTGTTCACCGCACGCCAATCGCTCCGCAGCATTCTGGCGTCCAAAGGTCGGCTTTGACATGATCGACGAACGCACACTGGAATTGATCAACGCCGGCATCGACGGCGAACTCGATGCCGCCGCGGTCGCCGAACTCGAGTCCGCCCTGCGGGCGGATCCCGAGGCGCGCGCGCTGCACGACGATCTGGTGAAGATCGCGGCCGCCTTGCAGGGCATGGCCCCGGTCGCCGCGTCCGCGGACCTGCACCGGCGCCTGGGCGAGGCGGTTTCGCAAGGCCGAGCCATCCGCGAACGCCGGCCCCGGCGCTGGTTCGGCCGGCATGGGTCCGGCACCGGACGCCCTGCGGCCGGATCGTCCTCCAACTTTTCCCGCGCTGACGCGTATATCAGTCACAGACCCGATTCCAAGGCTGGCAACGACGGCCGGACGATTCGAGCCACATCCAGCTTCCACAAGACGAGGAACTTCCAGATGAAGACCAGCAGATGGGTTGCAGCGGGTAGCGGCCTGGCCGTCGCGATCGCAGCCGTCGCGTACTTCGGCTTCACGTATGCGCCCGATCACAGCGAGGTGGCTGGCACGATCGCCCCGGCGCATGTCTATCGCGGTGAAGGCCTCAAGTCGGGCGACGTGCAGCTTGGCGACCAGTCGGTCCAGGAACTGATGCAGACGGACTTCTTCACGACCCTGGTCAAGGATCCCAAGTTCCGCGCGGCGGTGACCAATCCGCAGTTCCAGGCGTTGATGAACAAGCCGGAGTTCCAGGCGATGCTGCGCCGGCCCGAGTTCCTGGCGATGCTGAGCAAGCCCGAGTTCCAGGCGATGTTGAGCCGCCCGGAATTCCAGGCGATGCTGAGCCGCCCCGAGTTCCAGGCGATGCTGCGTCGGCCCGAATTCATGGCGATGCTGAGCCGCCCCGAGTTCCAGGCGATGCTGCGTCGTCCCGAGTTCCAGGCGATGTTGAACCGGCCTGAATTCCAGGCCATGCTGCGCCGTCCCGAATTCCAGGCGATGCTGAGCAAGCCCGAGTTCCAGGCGATGCTGCGCCGGCCGGAGTTCCAGGCGATGTTGAGCAAGCCCGAGTTCCAGGCGATGCTGCGTCGTCCGGAGTTCCAGGCAATGCTGAGCCGTCCCGAATTCCAGGCGATGTTGAGCCGTCCAGAATTCAAGGCGTTGATGAGCAAGCCCGAATTCCAGGCGATGCTGAATCATCCGGAATTCCAGGCGCTGCTGAGCAAGCCCGAGTTCGCGGCGATGCTGCGCCAGCCGGAGTTCCAGGCGATGCTGCGCCGGCCCGAGTTCGCGGCGATGCTGCGTCGTCCCGAGTTCCAGGCGATGCTGAGCCGCCCCGAGTTCCAGGCGATGCTGCGCCGCCCGGAGTTCCAGGCGATGCTGAGCAAGCCCGAGTTCCAGGCGATGCTGAATCATCCGGAGTTCATGGCGATGTTGAGCAAGCCCGAGTTCCAGGCGATGCTCAGCAAGCCCGAGTTCCAGGCGATGTTGAGCCGCCCCGAGTTCCAGGCCCTCATGAGCCGCCCGGCGTTCCAGGCGATGCTGAGCCGCCCCGAGTTCGCGGCCATGCTGCGCAAGCCGGAATTCATGGCGATGCTGAGCCGTCCCGAGTTCCAGGCCCTGATGAGCCGCCCCGAGTTCCAGGCGATGCTGAGTCGTCCCGAGTTCCAGGCCTTGGTGCGCCGGCCCGCGTTCGAGGCGATGCTCAACAAGCCTGAGTTCCAGGCGATGATGCGCAACCAGAAGCTCTAGACGCGGCCGGCTTCGGCTGGGCCGCGGCGGGCAGGACCGCCGTCGACCGGAAACCGCGCCACGCAAAAGGATCGGATTGGGGATCGAATTGGGCCGGGCACAAAACCCGGCCCTTTTCTTGGAGTATCTTTGCTTATCTCCAGTGGGGGGACACTGAAATGCGCGCGAGCCTTGTTCTGTCGGTGCTTGGTGCTGCTGCCCTGTGCCTGGCGACGCCGGCCCACGCCGATCAGGACGTGCTGCAGCAATTGCAGACGAAGGATCTGCGGATGATCTGGTTCCATCCCGCCGAAGACTACCTCGCCCCCTACGCCACACGCTGCTTCGAAAATGCCCTGAACTTCCACGAGCGCTTCTGGGGCTGGACGCCCGACGGCAAGGAGACCGTGCTGCTCGACGATTTCGGCGACTACGGCGACGCCGCCACGACCTCGTTGCCGGTCAACCTGATGACCGTGGACATCGCGCCGGTGCCCTACGAGATGGAAACCTTCGTTTCCAACGAACGCATCTGCTGGTTCGCGAACCACGAATTGACGCACGCCGCCAACCTCGACCAGTGGACGAAGGCCGACATGCGCTGGCGGCACCTGCTGGGCGGCAAGGTCAACGTCGATCCGGAACACCCGGAAACGCTGCTGTACCGGTATCTCACCGATCCGCGCTCGGTGGTCCCGCGCTGGTACCTGGAAGGCGTCGCGGTATTCATGGAAACCTGGATGAGCGGAGGTCGCGGCCGCGTCCAGGGCGCCTACGACGAGATGGTATTCCGCGCGATGGTGCGCGACCACGCGCATTTCTACGATCCGGCCGGGTTGGTCGCCGAGGGCACCAAGATCGATTTCCAGGTGGGCGTCAACAACTACCTGTACGGCACGCGTTTCATTTCCTGGCTGGCGCTGGAGTATTCGCCGCAGAAGGTCATCCAGTGGGCGGCGAGACGCGAAGGCAGCGACCGCTACTACGCCCACCAGTTCAAGAAGGTCTTCGGCATCCCGATGACCCAGGCGTGGAACGAGTGGATCGCCTTCGAACACCGTTTCCAGCAGGCGAACCTGGCGCGCATCGAGAAATATCCGGTTTCGAAATTCCAGCCGTTGTCGAAGGAAGGCCTGGGCTCGACCTCGCGCGCCTATTACGACCCGCAGCGAAAGGTCATCATCGGCGCATTCCGGTATCCCGGCGTCGCGGCCTTCATCGGCACGATGTCGGTCGAGACCGGCAAGATCACCCCGCTGGTCGACGTCAAGGGGCCAATGCTCTACAAGGTGACTTCACTTGCCTACGATCCCGCCACAAGGACCGCGTTCTACACCACCGACAACACCGGCTATCGAAGCGTGGTTTCGCTGAACACGGTGACCGGGCAAACGCGCGTGTTGCTGGACAAGGCGCGCATCGGCGATCTCGCATTCGACCGCGCCGATCGTTCGCTGTGGGGCATACGCCACCTCAACGGCATCGTCACCCTGGTGCGCATCCCGTACCCGTACACCACGTTCCACCAGGTCCACTCGTGGCCATTCGGGGAGATCGCCTATGACCTGGACGTCTCCCCTGACGGCAAGTTGCTGAGTTACTCGCACGTGGCGATCGGCGGCGACCAGTCGCTGCACGTCGTGCCGGTCGCGCAGATTCTCGCGGGAGATACCAAGCCCGTCGCCAGCTTCAATTTCGGAACCGCGGTCCCGGACGGGTTCGTGTTTGCGCCGGACGGGCAATCGCTGTACGGGAGTTCCTACTACACCGGCGTGTCCAACATTTACCGCTACGATCTGGCGAGCAAGCAGATCACCGCCCTGTCGAACGCGGAAACCGGATTCTTTCGGCCGGTGCCGATGCCCGACGGGCGCCTGCTCGTCTTCGAATATGGCGGACAGGGTTTCGTGCCGGGGTTCATCGACCCCAAGCCCCGCGAAGACCTGGCGGCGATCGAGTTCCTCGGCGCCGAGATCGCCGAAAAGCATCCGGTCGTCAAGACCTGGGACGTCGGTTCGCCCTCGAAGATCGATCTGAAGAAAGTCGTCACGAGCCGCGGCGACTACAAGCCGCTGCATGAAGTCCGGCAGCACGACCTGTACCCGATGGTCCAGGGTTACAAGGACAGCGTGGCCGTGGGCTTCCACGGGGACTGGGGTGATCCGCTGGGCCTCGAACGCATCAGCCTCGATGCGGGCTACAGCGTGGGAACGTCCCTGCCGGACGACGAACGGCTGCATCTTGGCGTGCGCTTCGACAGCAAGGGCTACTACGTCGGCTACAAGCACAACGGCGCCGATTTCTACGACTTGTTCGGCCCCACCAAGACCAGCCTGCGTGGCAACGAATGGTACGTGGGCATGAAGCGGATGCTGATCTTCGACGAGCCGCGCACGCTGGGTATGGACCTGTCGCTGCATTCGTACAATGGCCTGGACACGGTGCCCGGCGCGCAGAACGTCAACACGCTTTCGTCCAGCCTGGTCATCGCGGCCGCCCAGTTCAACTACAGCGACACCTTCAATTCGCTAGGCGCCGTCGATTACGAGAAGGGCCTGCGCTGGGGCCTGAACCTGCAACTCGGTCACGCGAAAGGCCGGACCATCCCCGCGATCAACGGCCACATCGATTTCGGCTGGCCGTTCCTGTTCAAGCATTCCTCGCTGTGGCTGCGCAACTACGCAGGCTGGGCCCACGGCGACGCCGACGATCCTTACGCGAATTACTATTTCGGGGCGTTCGGCAACAACTACATCGACCACACCGACGTCAAGCGCTACCGCCAGTACTACAGCTTCCCGGGGTTCAAGATTGACGAGCTCTACGGGCGCTCCTACGCGCGTTCGATGCTGGAATGGAACCTGCCGCCGATACGCTTCAGCAACATCGGGACGCCGGCCAATTACCTGACCTGGGCGCGTACGTCGCTGTTCGTGAGCGCGTTGTCGATCAACCCGGGCAACCGCTCGATGCGGCAGACCGCGACCGACGTCGGCATCCAGATCGATTTCCGGTTCACCGTGCTGCACGACCAGAAGATGACGTTCTCGATCGGTTCCGCGGTCGGCTTCGGTCCCGGCAATTCCGGTCGCACCGAATGGATGGCGTCGCTGGCATTGTTCGAGTGACGCGCCTGCAGGCGACTCCTGCAACAATCGCGGCATGATGTTCGACCCCAAATGGCTGCATGCATGCGTCGGGCTGCTGCCGGTGTTGTGTTTCCTGGCCGCGCTGGTGCTGCTGGACAGCTACAAGCTGGTCCGATTGCGCATGGTGCTGGCGGTGCTGGTGGCCGGCGCCATCGTCGCGGGCATCTGCTACGCGATTGCCGCCCTGGTCATCGACACGACCGGCTTCGCGTTCGAAAACTATTCGCGTTACCTCGCGCCGCTCGTCGAGGAGTCCCTGAAGGCGGTGGTGGTGGTGGCGTTGATCCGCATGCGGCGGATCGGCTTCCTGGTGGACGCCTCGGTGCTGGGCTTCGCCGTCGGCGCCGGTTTTGCGACGGTCGAGAACGTGTACTACCTCGGTGTCCTGGCCGACTCGCACACGGCGGCCTGGATCGTCCGGGGTTTCGGCACCGCCATCATGCATGGTGGTACCCAGGCGATTTTCGCGGCGCTGGTGCTGACCAACGCCGACGCCCGCGGCAGGCTGGATGCGCGCGCGGTCCTGCCGCCGCTGTTGCTGGTGGTCCTCCTGCACGCGGCCTTCAACCAGTTCACGCTGTCGCCGATCGTCGAAACGGTACTGGTCCTGGCGGTCATACCGCCGTTGCTGGTGTGGGTGTATGTGCGCAGCGAACACACGCTGCGCGGCTGGCTCGGCAGCGGCTTCGACGCCGACCAGGAACTGCTCGAGTTGCTCGGCTCGGAGGCCTTCTCGCAGTCTCCCGCGGGGCAATACCTGTACCAGTTGCGCGAACGATTTCCCGGCAAGGTGGTCGCGGACCTGCTTTGTTACCTGCAGTTGTACGCAGAGCTGGCGCTGCGGGCGAAGGGGATGCTGATGCTGCGCGAGAACGGCATCGACGTCGAGGTCGACGAAGACACCCGTTCGAAACTCGAGGAGATGGCGTTCCTGGAACGCAGCGTCGGCCGCACCGGCCTGATGACCCTGCAACCGTTGATGCACACCAGCCGCCGCGACCTGTGGCAACTGCACCTGCTGGGAAAATAGCCCGCGGATCCCGGAAGCCGGATCCGGCGATGATGCCCGGGCCTCTGGAATTGCGGGACTCAGGCGCGACGCCGGGACCGGGATCGGGCGGGCATGAAGGGCTCCAGCAACTGGAGACCCAGCGACGAAGGCATCGGCGTGTCGATGCCGTAGCCGGCAGGCCAGTGGTCCGGTGCGTGGTAAGTGCCGAACAAATGGTCGACGAACGAAAACATTGCCGCGTAGTTGCGGTCGCGCTGGCCGCCGCTGGTGTGGTGCCACCTGTGGAAAAACGGCGTGGAGACGATGTGTTCCAGGAAGCCGAAACGCCAACGCACGTTCGCGTGGATGAAGAATCCCCACAACGTCCCGGCCACCAGGACCAGGGCCGTCACCGTCGTGCTGTCGCCGGTCAGCCCGAGCGCGAGCACCGGGATGAACCCCCACATCCGGGGGAACACCATGTCCACGGGGTGCGCGCGGGAATTGGTGAGGAAATCGATATCCGTGGCGCTGTGGTGGATCGCATGGAAGCGCCACAGCAGCGGGATTTCATGGGTGAACCGGTGGCCCCAGTAAAAACCGATTTCCCCGACAAGGAGGGCGAGGATGAGTCGGACCCAACCGGGCAGCGCTGCGATGGCATCGAGCACGGCGGTCGGGATGAGCTGGTGGATCGCGGCCCCCATGATGACCAGCGGTGCCCCGAGCAGCACGCCCACCAGGATCGAGTTGAGCGCGTAGTACCCGAGGTCGGTCAGGAATTCGGGGCGGAAGAAGGCCTGGCGCCTGATGCCGGCCAGCCGCTCGAGCGGCACGAAGATGGCGCACAGCAGGAGCAACCAGACGGAGAGGTGGACGATCTGGACGATCAAGTCTTGCACGGTCGCTGGGCAGGATGATCGTCCGGGCGCTTGTGCGCCCGGACGGTCGCAGGCCGCCTAGCCGATGGCATCGCCGTCGGCGGTCTCGCCGCGGCGCAGTGCACGGCGCCGGGCGATCAACGTCAGCATGCCCAAGCCGAGCAGCCCACCGCCGAACATGCCGAGCACCGACGGTTCCGGTACGTTCTTCGTCATCGACACGCCGGTCAGCACGGCGAATGGCGGCAGGGCCGTCGGCGTGCCGATCGACAGGAAGCTGAGGACCGACGAGGTGGAATCCGCCGTGAACGTGAACGACTCGTACATCCAGTCCTTCCAGCCATGGGTGTTGATGGTCGAGCCGTCAGTCTGGAAGTACTGGCCGGTGAAGCTGGGAGGTGCGGGATCGCAGTCGTAGACCTGGGCGAAGGTCCTGTACGTGTGGTCCGGATCGAGCGTAGGCGCCGGCGCCGTCAAGTCACAGGCGTTCACTGCCGAGAAAAGGGCTTCGTTGCCCAGTGCGACCTGAAGTACCTCGGACGTGGGGCCTTCTCTGGACATCTCCTGGGTCTCGGCCCAATAGAAGCTGACGGTGTAGTTGGCGCCGGGGGTCAATCCGCCGATGACCTGGGACACCCCGAAGTTGATGCCCGTTTGGCCGTCGAGACCGATGAACGAGCCGGAACCGACGGGTGGTGCGGTGACGGCGTCCGGCAGGCGCTGCGTGGGGTTGCCGTTGTACTGGTTGCACGCGGTCGTGCCTGACGCGGCCGTCGCGCTCGAATACCAGAGTCCGTATCCGCCGTTGCCGGACCAGTGCTGCACGAATTGTCCACCATAGGTGCATGAGCCGGACCCGTTGTGTCCGGACCCGGAATTCCCACCGAATTGCGTGGGTTCGCTTTTGGGCGATGTGGTCTGGCTGAAATCGCCGTTCTGGATCAGGTTCGGGGTTGCGTAGGCGACGCCGACCGAACCGGTCGCCAGCAACACCGCGGTGCAAAGGGTTTTGAGTTTCATCGGAGCCTCCTGTTTGGTCCCCACCGATCGGGAAATCGGGCAGAGGCCAAACAGCATTTATCGTGCCCAAGAGCAAAAAGCAGATTAATCAATAGGTTGGTCATCCAAAAAATCACCACACCCCGATAAAATGTAAAGAATATCGACACAAGAAAGCCCGCAGCACCGGACAGGTTCGTCCGCAGGTCATCGAAAACCGGGGAGTTGCGCAACATCGGACCCGCTTCCCGGGAAACTGCAGGGAATCGGGAAAAACAAAGCCCCGCTTGAGCGGGGCTTTGTGGGGACATCGATCGACCGCGCGGTCAGTGCACCGCGAGCAACGGGATGATCAACAGCGCCACGATGTTGATGATCTTGATCAGCGGGTTGACGGCCGGGCCCGCGGTGTCCTTGTACGGGTCGCCCACGGTGTCGCCGGTGACCGCGGCCTTGTGCGCTTCCGAGCCCTTGCCGCCGAAGTTGCCGTCCTCGATGTATTTCTTGGCGTTGTCCCAGGCGCCGCCGCCGGCGGTCATCGAGATGGCGACGAACAGGCCGGTGACGATGGTGCCGATCAGCACTCCGCCCAGCGCCTTCGGGCCCAGGATCAGGCCAACCAGGATCGGCACGACCACAGGCAGCAAGGATGGGATGATCATTTCCTTGATCGCCGACTTGGTCAGCATGTCCACGGCGCGGTCGTACTTGGGCTTGCCGGTGCCTTCCATGATGCCCTTGATCTCGCGGAACTGGCGACGGACTTCCTCGACCACGGCGCCTGCGGCGCGGCCGACCGCTTCCATGGCCATCGCCCCGAACAGATACGGAATCAGGCCGCCGATCAGAAGGCCGATGATCACCATGTGGTCGGACAGGTCGAACGTGAAGACCTGGCCGGGGTTGTTGGCCGCCAGGTTGTGCGTGTAATCGGCGAACAGCACCAGCGCCGCCAGCGCCGCGGAACCGATGGCATAACCCTTGGTCACCGCCTTGGTGGTGTTGCCGACTGCGTCCAGCGGATCGGTGACGCCACGCACCTCGGCGGGCAAGTCCGCCATCTCGGCGATGCCGCCGGCGTTGTCGGTGATCGGGCCGTAAGCGTCCAGCGCCACGATCATGCCGGTCATCGACAGCATCGCGGTGACGGCGATGGCGATGCCGTACAGGCCGCCGAAATGAAAAGCGGTCCAGATCGCCGCGCAGATCGCCAGCACGGGCCACGCGGTTGCCTTCATCGAAACGCCGAGGCCGGCGATGATGTTGGTGCCATGGCCGGTGGTGGAGGCCTTCGCGATGTGCTGCACCGGCTTGTAGTCGGTGCCGGTGTAGTACTCGGTGATCCACACGATCAGGCCGGTCAGGATCAATCCGCACAACGAGCAGTAGAACAGCGCGTTGCCGGAGATCGTCACGCCGTCGTCGCCGGTCAGGCCGGTCGGGAACATCGAATGGGTGATGAACCAGAACGCGACGGCCGCCAGCACCGCCGAGACGATCACGCCCTTGTACAGCGCGCCCATGATCGAGCCGCTCTGTTTCACCCGCACGAAGAAGGTGCCGATGATCGAGGCGATGATCGAGGCCGCGCCGAGGACCAGCGGGTACAGCACCGCGTCCGGATTGGCGGCGAACGCCAGCCCGCCCAGAAGCATGGTGGCGACCACCGTCACCGCGTAGGTCTCGAAC
Source organism: Rhodanobacteraceae bacterium (assembly GCA_036278635.1). Classification (GTDB taxonomy): domain Bacteria; phylum Pseudomonadota; class Gammaproteobacteria; order Xanthomonadales; family Rhodanobacteraceae; genus 66-474. The sequence goes on along the minus strand of DASUKQ010000051.1, from coordinate 12,487 downwards.
AGATCGGCGGCCATGCCGGCGCAGTCGCCGACGTTGTCACCGACGTTGTCGGCGATCACGGCCGGGTTGCGCGGGTCGTCTTCGGGAATGCCGGCCTCGACCTTGCCCACGAGGTCCGCGCCGACATCCGCGCCCTTGGTGAAGATGCCGCCGCCCAGGCGCGCGAAGAGCGAGATCAGCGACGAACCGAATGCCAGGCCGACCAGCGCGTGCAGCGCGGCCTCGCCGGTGTAGCCGAAGTGCGGCAGGATCATGAAATAACCGGTGACCCCCAGCAGCGCCAGGCCCACCACCAGCATGCCGGTGATGGCGCCGCCGCGAAACGCCACGTTCATGGCCGGGCCGATGCCGCGGCGCGCCGCCTCGGCGGTGCGCACGTTCGCACGCACCGAGACATTCATGCCGATGTAGCCGGTGGCGCCGGACAGGAACGCGCCGATGGCGAAACCGATGGCCGTGGCCCAGTTGAGAAAGAAGCCGACCAGCAGGAACAGCACGACGCCGGCGATGGCGATGGTGCCGTACTGGCGGTTCAGATAGGCACGCGCGCCTTCCTGGATGGCGCCCGCGATTTCGCGCATGCGATCGTTGCCGGCGGGCTGCTTCATGATCCAGCCGGTGGAGACGACACCATAGAGAATTGCGACGATCGCGCAACCCAGCGCGATCCACATCCCATACTGCTGCAACATCGGAAACCCCTTTCACAGGAACCCGCAACGGGCAATCCTGCCAGTATAGCGGCTGCGCGTTGCCGCGGCAGCTTCGCGACGCAGGGTGGCGGTGCCGTTGCAGGCCTAGAATACGCGTTCGCCCTGCAGACGAGGGCACGCGAGGGAAGCTGCATGAATGCCAATCATTTTGCCGCGCGCCGCGCCGCGTTCCGGAAGCTGCACGAGGGTGGCTGTTTCCTGATTCCGAATCCGTGGGATGTCGGTTCCGCGCACGCGCTGGCGGCGCTCGGCTTCAAGGCTCTGGCGACCACCAGTTCCGGTTTCGCCTGGTCGCGCGCCAGGCCTGACCACGCGCCCGACGTGGACGTGGTGCTGGCGCACTGCCGCGAGATCGTCGGGGCCACCGGGCTGCCGGTCAACGTCGATTTCGAGGACGGGCATGCGCGCGACCTCGATGGCTTGAGGGAAAACGTGCGCCGATGCATCGAGACCGGCGTCGCGGGCTTGTCGATCGAGGATTCGACCGGCGATGCCGCGCAGCCGCTGTACGACTTCGACGAGGCCGTGGCGCGGATGCGCGCCGCGCGTGAAGCCGTCGACGCATCGGGCGGGGACGTGATGTTGATCGGACGCGCCGAGTGCTTCCTGGTTGGCCATCCCGATCCTTTGGAGGAATCGTTGAAACGTCTGCGCGCCTACGCCGAAGCCGGCGCCGATTGCCTGTATGCGCCGGGTGCCGGCAAGCCCGAACAGATCGCCGCAATCGTGCAGGCCGTCGCGCCGAAGCCCGTCAATGTGCTGGTCGGGGGGCCTGCACCGTACACCCTGGCCGATCTCGCGAAACTCGGCGTGCGCCGCGTCAGCGTCGGCGGCGCGCTGGCGGGCGCCGCGTGGGGCGGCTTCCTGCGCGCCGCGCGCGGGCTTGCCGAAGGCCGCTTCGACGGCTTTGCCGACAACGCCAGCCACGGCGAATTGGACGCCCTGTTTGCACTGTAGGTTGGATTGAATCCGCGCTTGTCGCGGATGAAGCCCAACGTGGTTGTTCGGTATCGTTGGGCTTCGCCGGATGAAGCCCGGCTCAGCACCAACCTACGTCGTGAATGCCGGCAGCTTCTGTTTGACGGCGGCGTTCTTCAGAGCGACGTATTCCGGCAAGCCGTCCTTGCCGTAGGGCGGCGGCGCCTCGCCGCGGATCAGCGGGGAGAGGTAACGGCGCGCGGCGGCGGTGATATGGAAGCCGTCCTTTGCGATGAAGGACTTGGGCAATTTCTTCTCGCGATTGGCGATCTGGTCGAGCTTCGCTGTTTCGATTTTCCAACGATAGGGCGAATCGGAGGTCCGCCGGATCACCGGCATCACCGCGTTTTTGCCTGCCAGCGCCAGTTCGACCGCCGTCTTGCCCACCGCAATGGCCTGTTCGAGGTCGGTCTTCGACGCGATGTGGCGGGCCGAACGTTGCAGGTAATCCGGCAGCGCCCAGTGCGTCTTCAACTCCAGTTTGGCGCGGATCAATCCGGCCAGTGCCGGCGCAACCCCGCCCAACTGGGTGTGGCCGAACGCATCGGTGCCGGCGTGCGCATCGGCGACGAACTTGCCGTCCGGATAGCGGATGCCTTCGCTGGCGGCGACCACGCAGCAACCGACGCGCTCGACGGTTTCGCGCACGCGCCGCAGGAATGCGTCGGGCTCGAACACCAGTTCGGGAAACAGGATGACGTGGGGCGCGTCGTCACGGGTTTCCCCCGCAAGCCCCGCGGACGCCGCGATCCAGCCGGCGTGCCGTCCCATGACCTCCATCACGAACACCTTGGTGGACGTGTCCATCATCGACATCACGTCCAGCGCGCACTCACGCAAGGACACTGCGGTGTATTTGGCGACCGAGCCGAAGCCCGGACAGCAATCGGTGACCGCGAGGTCGTTGTCCACCGTCTTGGGCACGCCGATGCAGCGCAGGTCATAGCCCATCGCCTTGCCGAGCTTCGACAGTTTCAGCGCGGTGTCGGCCGAGTCGTTGCCGCCGTTGTAAAGGAACCAGCGGATCCCGTGGGCGCGGAAAACCTCGATCAGGCGCTCGTATCGGGCGCGATCGTCCTCGAGCGATTTCAGCTTGACCCGGCACGAACCGAACGCGCCGCCCGGCGTGTGTTTCAGCGCGGCGATCGCGGCCCGCGACTCCTTCGTGGTGTCGATCAGGTCCTCGCGCAGCGCGCCGAGGATCCCGTTGCGCGCGGCATACGCGGTGATCTTGTGGCGGCGGCAGGCCTCGATCACAGCTGCGGCGGTGGCATTGATCACGGCGGTGACCCCACCCGACTGCGCGTACAATAGCTTGCCCGTCGGGCTCGGGGCTGTCGTTTTCGGGGTCGCGTTCAAGCGGATTCCGTGCCGGACGTGGCGTTGACGGGGCGGTTGTGCAGCCGCTAGCGTACTGCCCAAACGGGATTTTGTTAATGAAGGCGCCGCCGCTCCCGCGGGCCCGCAGGTTGTCGCAGCCTGTTGGGTGGACCATGGATGGCGCACTGCGGATCAAGCAGCGCTTGATCCGGCGAAGCCGGGTCCGGGCATGTACCGGACTCGGCGCGTCGGGAAGTGCAGGACTGCACTTTCCCGGCAGACTGCTAAATGAGGAATCGCATGCGCATCGTATTGCTCGGCGCGCCCGGATCGGGCAAGGGAACCCAAGCCAAGCGGCTGAAGGTGGAGCTCGGCATTGCGCACATCTCGACCGGCGACCTGCTGCGCGCGGCGGTCAAGGCCGGCACGCCGCTGGGCCGCAAGGCAAAGGCGGTGATGGAATCCGGGCAACTGGTGTCGGACGACATCGTGCTGGGCCTGCTGGAGGAGCGCCTTGCGCACCCGGACACGCAAGCCGGCTTCATCCTCGACGGCTATCCCCGCAATCTCGCGCAAGCCGGCGCACTGGACGAATTGCTCTCGCGTCTCGAGCGGCCGCTCGATGCGGTGGTGAAGCTGAACGTGCCCGACGCCGACATCATCAAGCGCTGTGAAATCCGCTTCGAGCAAGAGCACCGTGCCGACGACAATCCTGAGACCGTGCGCAAGCGCCTCGCGGTGTACGCCGACCAGACCGCGCCGGTGGCGGATTTCTACTCGCAGCGCGGGTTGCTGGCCGAAATCGATGGTGTGGGGGACATCGACGCGATACGCGACCGGGTACTCGCCGCGCTGCGCGCACGCGTCGGCACGGGCACCAGCGCCTGATCTTGCCCGCGTATCTCGCCAGCTTCCGAGATTTGTGCCTGTTCCGGAGCGGTCCGGAGGACATGCCGTACGCGCCGCGGTTGTTGATCGCGTTGCTCGTCGCGAGCGGTGTGCTGCAGGTGGGATTCAATCTCCACGACGGCGCCAGGCCGGCGCTGGTCGCAGGCTCGGTCCTCGGCAGCCTGGCCGCTGTCGCGACCGTTTTCCTGCTGCTGCGGGGACGTGCCAAATCCGAGCGGTTCGTGCAAGCGACGACGGCCCTTGCGGGCGTGTACCTGCTGTTCGGTATTGCCACGAGCCTGCTGACGCTGTGGCTCCCGATGAAGGAACTGCGGGAACAATTGCTGTCCGAGCCTGCCCATTTGCCGCCGCTGACCGGTAGCCAGACACTCGTGATGCTGGTGATCACGGCACTGGGAATCTGGCAGTTGTGCATCTGGATCGGCACCCTTCGCCGCGCGCTGGACATGCCCCTCGTTGGGGGCGTCCTGGTGTTCCTGGTGCTGGTGCTCGTCAATTTGATCGTCACGAGCGTGGTCGCCAGCGTGATCGGCGTGGCCTGATCGTCCGGCGGAGCGACATGCGCATCCACATCCTCGGCATCTGCGGCACCTTCATGGGCGGCATCGCGGCGCTGGCGCGTGAACTCGGCATCGAGGTCGAGGGTTCCGACGCCAACGTGTACCCACCGATGAGCGATCAGTTGCGCGGGCTCGGTATCACCTTGCAGGAAGGCTGGTCGGCCGAACATCTGAAGCCCGCACCGGATCGGGTGGTCGTCGGCAATGCGTTGTCGCGCGGCAACCCGGCGGTCGAATACATGCTCGACGCGCAGCTTCCCTACATGTCCGGCCCGCAATGGCTTGGTGACAACGTGTTGCGCAATCGCGTGGTGCTCGCGGTCGCGGGCACCCACGGCAAGACCACGACCAGCAGCCTGCTGGCGCATTTGCTCGATGCGGCCGGCTTGGCGCCGGGTTTCCTGATCGGCGGGGTGCCGGAGAACTTCGGGGTGTCGGCCAGGATGGGCAAAGAACGGGGTCAGGTTCACTTTTCACCCGGCGCGCTCGCGGAGGGGAAAAGCACGCGGAAAAGTGAACCTGACCCCGTTCTTTGGGACCCCGTTTCGCCATTTGTGATCGAAGCGGACGAATACGACACTGCGTTCTTCGACAAGCGCTCGAAGTTCGTGCATTACCACCCGAACATCGCGATCCTCAACAACCTCGAATACGACCACGCCGACATCTTTCCCGACGTGGCGGCCATCCAGCGCCAGTTCCATCACCTGGTCCGCACGGTGCCCGGCAATGGACGGCTGATCGTGAATGCCGAGGATGCGCGTCTTGCCGAGGTGCTGGCGATGGGCTGCTGGACGCCGGTCGACACCTTCGGGATCGACGCCGGCGACTGGCGCGCGCGACTGAGCGAACCTGATGGCTCCGTGTTCGAGGTAACGCGGACGGGTATTTCGATCGGCGAGGTGCGCTGGAACCTCAACGGCCGCCACAACGTGATGAATGCGCTGGCGGCGCTGGCGGCGGCGAGTGCGGCGGGTGTCGATCCGAAGGCGCTGTTGCCCGCCTTCGCGGGTTTCGAAAGCGTCAAGCGGCGGATGCAAAAGCTTGGTGAAGTGAACGGTGTGCACGTCTACGACGATTTTGCGCATCATCCGACCGCGATCGCGACGACCCTGGCCGGTTTGCGCGCCAGGGTCGGCCAGGCGCGGATCCTGGTTGCGCTGGAGCCGCGCTCCAACTCGATGCGCGCGGGGGCCCACGCGGCCGCGCTGGCGCCGGCGCTCGCGGATGCCGATCGCGTGGCGCTGTTGCAGCGTCCGGAACTGTCCTGGGATGCACACCGCGTCACCGATGCGCTGGGCGGTCGCGGCGACGCGGTGCCGACCGTGGCCGACCTGGTCCGGTGGCTGGCAGCGGAAGCGCGGCCGGGTGACCACGTGGTGTTCATGTCCAACGGCGGCTTCGAGAACGCGCCCCGGCGGTTCCTGGAGGAGTTGCGCGCAGGCTAGACTCGGGGTGTGAAACGTCACGAGCTCCCGCTGTTCCCGCTCAACGCGGTGTTGTTCCCGGGCAGCACGCTTGGCCTGAGGATCTTCGAACTGCGTTACGTCGACATGGTGCGTGAGTGCGCGCGCAACGATGACGTATTCGGGGTGTGCCTGATCATGCAGGGGCAGGAAGCCGGCGATCCCGCGTTGCCCGCGGCAGTCGGCACCCTTGCGCACATCATCGACTTCGACACGTTGCCCGACGGACTGCTCGGCATCAGTGTCACCGGCGGAGCCCGTTTCAGGGTGCAGAAAACGCGTATCCGCAACAATGGCCTGGTGGTCGGCGAGGTGCGCCGCTGGCCGGCCGAACCGGACGTGCAGGTGCCGGTCGAGTTCTCGCTGCTGCCGACGATCCTCGAACGCCTGGCCGAACAGGCCGGCCTGTCATGGCGGAACGGTCCTCGCGAGCGCTACGAGGATGCGAGTTGGGTCGGATTCCGCCTGGCCGAACTGCTGCCGCTGGGCGATGCCGAACGCCAACGTCTGCTGGAAATCACCGATCCACTCGAGCGGCTGGCCGAGCTCAGGAACGCCGTGCCGCGTTTCCAGCGGCCCTGAGGGTCATCATGACGGGCCGGAGGCAAGCTGTCACATAGTTTAGACATATAAGTATTTACTATATGGCTCAGGTCGCGATGATGGGAGGGTCGCTGACCGGCGATATTCTTCCAGGAGACGAAACATGAAATCCCTTTCTATTTGTTGTGCGATGGCGCTCGGCGCTGCAATGGCCGTGGCCGCCCCGGTTGCATGGGCCGGCCCCGCTGCACAGGCCGCGTCGGCTTCGACTGCCGCGCCGGCCTCTCCACAGTTGCATGCCGCGATGCGCAGCCTTTGGCATGGCCACATCGTCACGACCCGTGATTACGCGCTTGCCGTGCACGCGGGCGACCAGGCTGCCGCCGCCAAGGCCGCCGATGCGGTGGTGGCCAACGCCAAGCAGATCGCCAATGCGGTGGCCGGGTTCTACGGCAAGGATGCCGGCGCCGGCCTGTTGAAACTGCTGGGTGGCCACTGGGCGGGCGTCAAGGCACTGACCGACACAACCAAGGCGGGCAACAATGCGGGCGAGCAGAAGGCGATGCAGGAACTGGCCGGCAATGCCACCGCGCTTGCCAAGTTCCTCGCGGGTGCCAATCCCAATTGGACGGAAGGCGCACTCCAGGGCGCGCTGATGATGCACGTCAACGACCACAAGACCCAGATCGACGAGATGATGTCCAATGCACCCGAGGCCGAGCAGGCGAAATCCTGGTCCGGGATGCAGCACCACATGGACATGATCGCCGATGCATTGAGCGACGGCATCGCCAAGCAGTTTCCGAACAAGGTGAAGTGATCTGATGAAACGCGCGGCCGCCCTGCGTCAACTCGGCATGACCCAGCAGAAGTTGTTGCGGCGATTGTTGCAGTCGCCGCAGGGCGCGCCCGTGGAAGATCTTTGCCGCACACTTGGCGTGACCCACAATGCGGTAAGGCAGCACCTGAATGCGTTGATGGCTGCCGGCTTCGTCGCGCGCGGGAAGTCGATGGCCAGTGGCGGTCGCCCGCGCGCTTGTTTCGTGCTGTTGCCGGCGGGGCGCGAACTGTTCCCCCGCAACTACGCGCTGATCGCGGACGGCATGATCGAATATCTGTACGCGCATGCCGGCACCCAGGCCGTGCAACACCTGCTGTCGGAAATGGGTACCCGCTTCGGCAACGACGCCGCCACGCGACTCGCGACGGCCACGGACCCGGAGGAGGCCACCCTCCTTCTGGCCGAGCAACTGGACACGCTGGGTTACGAAGCACAGGTGGTCGAGACGGAAGGGCACACGGAGGTCGAAGCGTGGAATTGCGTATTCCATTCGCTGGCGCGCCAGCATCCCGACGTCTGCAAATTCGATCTCGCCTTCATGGGAGCCGCGACCGGGCGCCCGGTGCAGCGTACCCGGTGCATGCTGCATGGTGCGCCGGCGTGCAGGTTCCGAATTGGCTTGCCAGGCTCCAAAAAAGGGGACGCGGCTAATTGAATTCGGGACCAGGAGGGCGAAGGAAACCAACCGCATGGCTGTTCATTCGCGGCGCGGGCCGGCAATTGAATATCTCCCTCTCCTTTTTCATGCCGGGTTGCGCCTGCGGCCCGACTGCGCGCACGATGTCCGTTGTTGATGGCATGCACGCAAAGTAGGCGACATGAGATATCTGCACAGCATGGTGCGCGTGCGCGACCTCGAAGCGTCGTTGCGTTTCTATTGCGAAGGGCTCGGCCTGCGCGAGGTCCGGCGTCGGGAGGTTCCCGAAGGAAAATTCACGCTGGTGTTCCTGTCCGCGCCGGACAGCCCCGAGGCGGAGATCGAGTTGACCCACAACTGGAACTCGGACGAGGACTACGGCTCGGCGCGCAACTTCGGCCACCTGGCGTTCCGGGTCGACGACATCTTCGCCTCCTGTACACGGCTGCAGGCGATGGGCGTGACCATCAACCGGCCGCCACGCGACGGTCACATGGCCTTCGTGCGTTCGCCGGACCTGATCTCGGTCGAGCTGCTGCAGGAGGGCGATGCATTGCCCCCCACCGAACCCTGGGCGTCGATGCCGAATACCGGCGTCTGGTGACGCAAAGAACGGGGTCAGGTTCACTTTCCCATGCCCACGGCGAGGCACGGGTCTCCCGGAAAGTGAACCTGACCCCCTTCTTCTTCTGTCAGGCCTTCGCCGCGTCGGCGAACGCGGACCGCGCGGCCTCCAGCGTCGCGGCAATCACGTCGTCACTGTGCGCGCTGGACATGAAGCTCGCCTCGAACGGGCTCGGCGCAAAGTACACGCCACGCGAGAGCATCGCGTGGAAGAAACGCCGGAACGCCGCCCGGTCGCACGCGGTGGCCTGCGCGAACGTTTCGACCGGACCGGCACTGAAGAACAGCCCGAACATCCCGCCGACGTGGTGGGTGGTGAATTCGACGCCGGCTTCCTTCGCGCAAGCCGAGAGACCACCGGCGAGCGCGCCGGTCTTGCGCTCGAGTTCCGCGTGGAAGCCGGGGGCGCGCACAAGCTCGAGCATGGCGAGACCTGCGGCCATGGCGACCGGGTTGCCGCTGAGCGTGCCAGCCTGATAGATGGGCCCCGCCGGCGAGATCTGTTCCAGCAGCTCGCGGCGCCCGCCGTAGGCGCCCACCGGCATGCCGCCGCCGATCACCTTGCCGAGGGTAGTGAGATCGGGGGTAATCCCGTACAGGGTTTGCGCGCCGCCCGCCGCGACCCGGAAGCCCGTCATGACTTCGTCGAAGATCAGCAGCGCGCCGTCACGCGTGCACAGCTCGCGCAGAGCCTGCAGGAAGCCGGGTCGCGGGGGGATGCAATTCATGTTGCCCGCGACCGGCTCCACGATCACGCAGGCAAGATCTTTCCCGATTGCGTCGAACAGCGCCCGCGCAGCGTCGGCATCGTTGTAGGGAAGCGTGATGGTGAGGTCGGCCAGGGCCTTGGGCACGCCGGGTGAATCCGGGACGCCCAGCGTCAAGGCCCCCGAGCCCGCCTTGACCAGGAACGAGTCCCCGTGGCCGTGGTAGCAGCCCTCGAACTTCACGAACCGCTCGCGACCGGTGGCACCCCTGGCAAGCCGCAGCGCCGACATCGTGGCCTCGGTGCCGGAGTTCACGAAGCGCAGCATTTCCAGCGATGGCATCAGCGACCGGATCGCTTCGGCGAGTTCGGCTTCCGCCGCGCACGGCGTGCCGAACGACAGCCCGTCACGCACCGCCCGTTCCACCGCCTCTCGTACGTGCGGATGGTTGTGGCCGGCGATCATCGGCCCCCATGAGCCGACGTAGTCGATGTAGCGCTTGCCCTCGACGTCCCAGAGATACGGGCCGTCGGCGCGCGCAGTGATGAACGGTTCGTCGCCGACCGCCCTGAACGCGCGCACCGGCGAATCGACGCCGCCCGGCAGGACGTTCAGGGCGCGCTGGAAGAGTTCATGATTGTTTGCCATCAATGGATCCCGGGAACGACAAGAACGGGGTCAGGTTCACTTTCTCACGGTGGTTCCCGGAGGAATGTACGTTGCGCCGGAAAGTGAACCTGACCCCGTTCTTCAAACAGACTCACGTATTGGCGTGCTGCAGCACCGACGTCGCTTGCGGCGAATACGCCCGAGACCACAGCCAGGAAATCCGCGCCGGCCTCGATCAACGATCGACCATTGTCGGGGGTGATCCCGCCGATCGCCACCCGCGGCAATCCGAATTGGCCGGCCTCGCGCAGCAAGGCGGGGCTGGCGTGGCGGGTGCCTGCCTTGGTGGTGGTCGGGAAGAACGCACCGAATGCCAGATAGTCGGCGCCTGTCCCCGCGGCATCGCGCGCGCGTTGCAGCGAGTCGTAACAGGACACGCCGATGATGGCGTGCGGCCCCAGCTCGCGGCGTGCGTCCCCGATGGCGGGGTCGTCCTCACCCAGGTGGACGCCCGCCGCGCCGCTCGCGCGGGCGAGTTCGACGTCGTCATTGACGATCAGCGGGACCCGGAACTGCGCGCACAGGTCGGCCAGTGCGCGCACTTCGCGCATCCGGCGGGCGGCATCACGGGTCTTGTCGCGGTATTGCAGCACCGATGCGCCGCCTTCCAGCGCCGCGCGCACCGCGGCAAACAGGTCGGCGCGCGGGCCATCGGTGATGGCGTACAGGCCTGCCCTGAGCGGTGTCGAAGGGCCGCGATGCGGCAGTCGCGCGGGGTTGGATTTCGAGCGGGACATACGATGCGGATTGACCCAGATCAACCGGTTGCTTTCATGTGGACGCGCAACTTGCGACAATAAGCCGTATTCGTCATCGCGTCACCCCGTCCATGAATGCTCCCGCCGAAACCATCGTCACCTATCGCAAGTTCATGTGCGTAGTGTGCGGCTTCATCTACGACGAGGAAGCCGGCCTGCCTGAGGAGGGGATCGAGCCCGGTACGCGCTGGGAGGACATTCCGGACACCTGGACGTGTCCCGATTGCGGTGTCACGAAAGACGACTTCGAGATGATCGAGCTGGACTGACGCACCCGTCACGCCCGCGAATTCCCTTGTGGCGCCGCGCCCGGCGGCGCGATTTCGCCACATCCTTGCCCCATTTGGGTCATCGCGCGTTCACGCTGATGTGCTTGGATGAAAGCGTCACAGGGCAAGGAGACCGCGGTGCGCGAGTTCATTCCGTTCGACGATCGCTGGTACGACATGGAGCCGCCGGGACCGTTGGTGCCGTTGCCGAGCAACGCCGCGTGCGTGCGCAGCGACGACGGCGTTTTTCACTGGGTGCCCGAGGGCACGCCGGAAAAGGTGATCACGTCGCCTTTGCGCACGCCAAGTCTGGCCGCGGTCCCCGCGTTGAGTTCCAGCACGTAACGGGCGGGCACGCCGCTCGGATACAGCTTGCACGGATCGGCCTGGCAGGGTTTGGCGTCGGCCTGGATCGCGACCAGCCGGCCGCCGGCATCGAAAAACAGCATGTCCAGCGGGATCAGGGTGTCCTTCATCCAGAACGTGCGTGGTGCGGAATCCCGGAACACGAACAACATGCCGTGACCGGCGGCCATGTGGTCGCGGCCCATCAGCCCGTGCGCCTGTTCGGCGGGTGAATTGGCGAGTTCCACGGAGAACCGGGTACCGTGCAACATGACGCTTGGCGCGGCGGAGTGCCCGGCCGGTGCTGCGGCGCAGCTCGTGCACGCCAGCGCGGCGGAAAAGGCAGGCACGAGCAGCCAGGACGGGGCGCGCATCGGGGTCGGCCTTCGGAGCGGAAAGCCGCAGTGTAACGCCATTTGCGCGAAACCTCTTTCCAACCCGGAACGATCCCGGTATCCTTGTCGGCCCGCGCAACGCAAGGCGTCGTGCGGGACGTTTCGGGCGCCAAGATTTTCCCTGAAAGTTGTTGACAGCCCCGAATCGCCAGCTACAATGGGCGGCTCGCGTGACGAAACGTCGCGCAACGCGGAACCGCAAGGCGACGCACCGCAAAGTTCATTGACAGTGTGCACAGGTGACTTGTGTGGGCGGCTTGCAGGTGGACGATAGTTCATCGATGCAAGACGTCCAAACCTTTGAACCTTAGTGATTCAGCGATGAATTGCAGTTCAGGGTTCGGACTCTACTCAGAATAGACAGCCTTCGGGTTGTCGAAACCTCAAGTGAAGAGTTTGATCCTGGCTCAGATTGAACGCTGGCGGCATGCCTAACACATGCAAGTCGAACGGCAGCGCGGGTAGCAATACCTGGCGGCGAGTGGCGGACGGGTGAGGAATGCATCGGAATCTGCCCAGTCGTGGGGGATAACCCGGGGAAACCCGGACTAATACCGCATACGACCCCGCATCGAAAGGTGCGTGGTGAAAGCAGGGGATCCTTCGGGACCTTGCGCGATTGGATGAGCCGATGCCGGATTAGCTTGTTGGCGGGGTAACGGCCCACCAAGGCGACGATCCGTAGCTGGTCTGAGAGGATGATCAGCCACACTGGGACTGAGACACGGCCCAGACTCCTACGGGAGGCAGCAG
>DASUKQ010000050.1:0-36357 GCA_036278635.1 Rhodanobacteraceae bacterium | reverse complement strand
TGACAAACCGGGCTACGACAGCTATTACGAGCGCTGCCTGCAACTGGTCCGTGCCGGCGGCCTGATCGCCTTCGACAACACCCTGTGGGGCGGCGACGTGGCCAGGCCGGCTCGCGACGACGACACCCGCGCACTGCAGGCACTCAACGACAAACTGCACCGCGACGAACGCATCGACATGGCGATGCTCCCGATCGGCGACGGCTTGACGCTCGCGCGCAAGGGTCGCTGAAAGGCCCACGCTGCGCAGTTGCGCCGGACCGGCGCGGTGCTCACGCATTCTTAACGTCGGTGCCCGCAGGATTCGCGACGCGGCGCTCCAGGGCCAAGGCGCCGCCTCGTCATCCGGGCCCCTTCAGGAGGCAATCATGAAACGGCTGCTCATCGCGGGCCTCGCGCTCGCGTTGCTGGTTCCCGTGTGCGCGTTGGCGCAGGATGCCTTTACCGGCACGTGGAAAATGAACCCGACCACGTTCCACGAATCGGGAAAACCGCTTGTCATGCATCTAAAAAACGGCGTTTATCGCTGCAATTGCACACCGCCGATCGAGGTCAAGGCCGACGGGGCGGATCACGCGGTCACCGGCCACCCCGGCTTCGACAGCGTGGCGGTCAAGGTACTCGATGACCACAGTATTCGGGAGTCGTACAAGAAGGGAGGGCAACTGGTGAGCGAATCGACGTTCAAGGTCGCCCCGGACGGCAAGACCGCGACCTCGGACCTCACGAGGTACAACAACGGCAGCAAGGTCATGACCGGCACCGCGACCTTCGAACGCAAAGGCAAGGGCGAGGCCGGGTCGAACGCCGTCGCTGGAAGCTGGGCGTTCGGGCATGTCACGGAAGGCAGTGGAAATGCGCTCAGCGATACCTACAAGGTTGCCGGCGACGACGTCAGCTACCAGAGCGGAGCCTCGGGATCGTATACCGCAAAGATCGGCGGCCCGGCCGTTCCCTACATGCGGAACGGCAAGCAGGACGGCTCCGTGGCGGTGAAAAGACTTGGCAAGGACAGCCTGCGCGAAACCTACACCGAGGACGGCAAGACCACGTTCACCAGCACGATGGCCGTGTCCGCGGATGGCAAGACGATGAAGACCACCAGCCACAACCTGAAAACCGGCGACACGTCCACCTGGGTATCCGACAAGCAGTGACCGACCGGTCACGGCGTCGCAATACTCGGATCGTGGAAGGCCCGATGCGCGGGCCTTCCCTTTTCAAGCCATGGAAGGTTCCTGGTGCCGCACCAGCAGCTCCGGTGATTCTCGCCCACGCCAGTCGTTGACGACGAACTCGTACGCCACCCGGACGATTGCACCGGCGGGAATGTCGCCGTCCGCGTGGAACCATCTGGCGTCGTGGACCCGGCCGTCGCGCGGATCGCGCAGCCGCAACCTCCGGTGTGCGCCCGTCGAGCCCATCGGCCTGCATTCGACGCACTCGAAAACGTTGTCGAACAGCGGCACCGGGAACCCCTGTCCCCATGGACCCGCCACCCGCAACTGGCGCGCCAGCTCGATGTCGAAATCACCCACCGCCAGCTCGCCGTCGCTCAGCAATTCGGGCTGCAGGGCTTGCGGCGCAATGCGCTCGCGCACCACCGCGTCGAACGCCTCGGCGAAGCGCGCGTAGTGGCTGAGGCGCAGGCTCAAGCCGGCCGCCATCGCGTGGCCACCGAAGCGTTCGATCAGCCCCGGGCAACGCGCGTCGACTTCCGCCAGCGCGTCACGGATGTGGAAACCGGGGACCGATCGCGCCGAACCGCGCAGCGCATCGCCCGCGTCGGCGGCATCCCCTGCCGGCGCGAAAGCCACCACCGGACGGTGCAGGCGTTCCTTGACCTTCGCCGCCACCAGCCCGACCAGGCCGTGATGCCATGCCGGATCGAACAGGGACACGCCCGAAGCGTCGCCCGTCTGGATGTCGTCGAGCCGGGCCAGCGCGGCATCGACCATGGACGCCTGCAGGTCGCGCCGCTGCCGGTTGATGTCGTGCAACGTCGTCGCCAGGGCGCGCGCGTGCGATGGATCGTCGGCCAGCAGGCATTCCACGCCGATCGTCATGTCCTCCAGCCGCCCCGCCGCATTGATGCGCGGGCCGATCGCGTAGCCGAGGTCGGACGCTGTCGCGCGGATTGCGTCGCGCCCCGCCACCTCGAACAGGGCCGCGATCCCGGCGCACGCCGCGCCAGCCCGGATCCGTCGCAACCCGGCCTCCACCAGTGCGCGGTTGTTGGCATCGAGCGGCACCAGGTCCGCGACGGTGCCGAGGGCGACCAGTTCGAGCAACGTCGCCAGATCCGGTTCCCCGCGGTGCGTGAACGCCCCCGACGAGCGCAATCGCGCGCGCAGCGCCAGCAGCAGGTAGAAGACCACGCCGACCCCGCACAGGGCCTTGCTCGCAAAGCCGTCACCGGCAAGGTTCGGGTCCACGATCGCATCGGCGTCGGGCAGCACGGCGCCCGGCAAGTGATGGTCGGTCACGATCACCTTGCAGCCGCGCGATCGGGCCGCCGCGACGCCGGCCAGTGATGCAATGCCATTGTCCACCGTGACGATCAAATCCGGCGAGCCCGCCAGCGATGCGACCAGCGCCGGGGTCAGGCCGTATCCGTGGACCGCCCGATCGGGGACCACGTAACCGACTCGGCGCGCCCCCAGCATCCGCAGGCCCCGCACCGCGACGGCGCAGCCGGTCGCCCCATCGCAGTCGTAGTCGCCCGCGACCAGGATGGATCGGTCATTTGCGATGGCGCCTGCAAGCAATTCGAGCGCGCGATCTAGGCCGCCCAATCCGTCGGGCGGCAGCAGGCCGCGCAGCCGGTGCCCGGTCTGGGCCGGGCACGCCACGCCGCGCGCCGCATAGGCACTTTGCAGGACCGGATGAACGGACTCGGGCCAGCCATGCGGGCTCGCGGCAAGCGTGCGGCGCACGATCCGAAGCGATGGCCGCGTGCCGATCACGTGCGTCGCCAAAAACGCAGGCGATGCGCGTGTCGCATCCGGAAGCGTTCGCCGTCCGGAAACGCAATCTCGATCACGTCGAAGCGCCGCTTGCGCAGCCACCGCTGGAAATGCGCAAGCCATCGCGGGGAAATGCCGGCTTGCCCGCGCACGTCGAGATCGAGCAGGACATCGCCGGTGGATGCGTTCGCAGCCTCGGGCGAGGGCTCGACACAGGCCATGCGCGCCGCCTTGGCCAGGCCGCGGACCACATCGTCACGACTCGCCACCAACGCCAGCGTGGTTTCGACCGATTCCGG
The DNA here is from genome assembly GCA_036278635.1 of Rhodanobacteraceae bacterium. GTDB lineage: Bacteria > Pseudomonadota > Gammaproteobacteria > Xanthomonadales > Rhodanobacteraceae > 66-474. The sequence goes on along the minus strand of DASUKQ010000050.1, from coordinate 33,092 downwards.
CAACCGCCCCGCCCCCCAGAACCACAACGCGTTGACCGGCAATTTGCCGGCGGCGGTGCGCGCGGCATTGACGGGATGCGCGTGCAGCGCGACCTGCGCCTCGTTGAACAGATGCCGCCAGCGACGCCCGGCATCGCCCTCGGGCAGGCACTCGAGCAGGTTCACCCCAAGCGCCGCCGCGGGGTGCGCGAACTCGACACGCGGCGCGGCCACCGCCTGGTGCAGGCACCACGCCGACGGCGTGTCGACCATGAGCGGGACGCCGGCATCGCCGAACAACGGCTTCAGGACCACCGTCAGCTCGCGCGCTTCCTCGTCCGACACGTCCCCGAGCGGCCATGCCATCAACCGTGCGCCCGTGGCTTCGCTGCGGACGTAGGCGGGATCCGCGCACACCCAGCTTCCAACACCGGCATCGTCGGCACGCACATGGTGGCGCAGCGCCGCCGCCGGGATCTCGGCCCCCGCGAAGCGGAACAATCCACGAACCGCGGCATCCCGCGAACCCGGCACGTCGGGGAGGCGATCCCCCCTTGCGAGCCATCGCCGCAGCCCCGATTCGTTGCCGGTTTGCAGCGGCGGAAGCAGGACGTGCAAGACACTCATGCCGTCGCGGCCTCCAGTTCCTCGCACGCCGCGAGCCATTCGGCTTCGAGCGCCGCCTTTTTCTCACGCAAGGCATTCTGGTCGCGCCCGATGTCGGCCAGCACCGCGGTCGGCCCGTCGTAAAGCGACGGATCGGCGAGGCGTTCCTGCAACGTGGCCAGCGCGGCGTCGGTCTCCGCGATGCGTGTCTCGATCCCGTCCAGCCGCTTGCGCAACGCACGATGGCGTGCCCGCCCGGCCGCGGCGTCACGCCGACGCTCACGCGGATTCGCCGCGGCCGGAACGGAGCTTGCGCGCTCGCCGGTCTCCGTCGAACGCCCGCGCAACCAGCGCGCGTAGTCATCCAGATCACCGTCGAAGGGCACCACCGATCCATCGGCGACGCGCCAGAAGCTGTCACAGACCAGTCCAAGCAGGTGCCGGTCGTGCGCGACCAGGACCAGCGCCCCGGGGTAATCGTTGAGCGCGTCCGCGAGTGCGCCGCGCATGTCCAGGTCCAGATGGTTGGTGGGCTCGTCCAGCACCAGCAGGTTGGGTTTTCGCCACGCGATCAACGCGAGCGCGAGTCGCGCGCGTTCACCGCCGGAGAAAACTTCGACCGGATCAAACGCACGCTCGCCCGCGAAATGCCACTGGCCCAACCAGTTGCGCAACACCTGGGGCGGCGCATCCGGCGCCAGCTCGCGCAGATGCTCGAAAGGCGTGTCGCCCGCGCGCAGATTCTCCACGGTGTGTTGCGCGAAGTAGCCGATCACCACGTCCTTGTGGGCACTTCGTTCGCCTGCCAAAGCCGGCAACTCGCCGACGAGCGTCTTGACCAGCGTGGATTTGCCTGCGCCATTCGGCCCCAGCAATCCGATCCGGTCGCCGGCCTGCACATTGAAGCGCACGTCGTCCAGAACCTTGAGCCCCTTTCCCCGATCCTCGGCCTGCAATTGCCGGGTCCCGCTTGTCGGCGCAGCGCCGTACCCCGCATCGACGTGCTCCAGCTTCAACATCGATTGCGGCACACGATCGGGTGGGGGGAACTGGAACTCGAACGAGCGCTCGGCGCGCACGGCCTCGGTTCCCGCCAGTTTTTCCAGCCGCTTGACGCGCGATTGCGCCTGGCGCGCTTTGGTGGCCTTGGCACGGAAGCGGTCGATGAACGATTGCAGGTGCGCGCGCTCGGCTTGCTCCTTCGCATGGGCCGCCTGCTGCTGGCTGAGGCGCTCGGCGCGCTGGCGCTCGAAATCGCTGTAGTTTCCGACGTACAGGCGCGCGCTGCCCTGTTCCAGGTTCAGGACATGGTCGACCGTGCCATCGAGGAATTCGCGGTCATGGGAGATCACCATGAGCGTGCGCGGATAGCGGCGCAGCCACTGCTCCAGCCACAACACTGCGTCGAGATCCAGATGATTGGTGGGCTCGTCCAGCAACAGCAGGTCCGAGGGCGCCATCAAGGCACGGGCGAGGTTCAGGCGCCCCCGCCAACCCCCACTGAACGCAGCCACCGGCCGGGCGTGATCGCCCGCCTTGAAACCCAGCCCGTGCAGCAGGCGGCCGGCGCGTGCCCGACCGTCGTAGCCGCCGAGTGCATCGATGCGATGGTGCGCCCGGGCCGCCGCCGCGTGATCACCCGCAGCCTGCGCGCGCGCCTCGTCGACCAGTGCCGCTGCGAGTTCGCTGTCGCCACCCACGACGTAGTCGATCGCGGCATCGGGCAACGCCGGCGTCTCCTGGGCCACCGACGCGATCCGCAGCCCGGCGGGGACATCCAGCACGCCCGCATCCGCCTCGATGTCGCCCAGGATCGCGGCGAACAGGCTGGACTTGCCGGTGCCGTTGCGGCCGGCCACGCCGATCTTCCAGCCATCGTGCAACACCGCGTCGACGCCCTCCAGCAGCAGGCGTCCGCCGCGGCGCAGCGCGAATTGGCGGAAAGCGATCATGCCCGCGTCCGTCAGCCGTAGCGCACGCCCACGATTTCGTAGTTGCGTTCACCGGCGGGGGCGTCGAAACCGAAGCTGTCGCCCTCATGCTTGCCGATCATCGCGCGCGCGATCGGCGAGGACACCGCGATCAGCCCCTGCTTGATGTCCGCTTCGATGTCGCCGACGATCTGGTAGGTGACGGTATCGCCATTGTCGGCGTCTTCGAGGTCGACCACCGCGCCGAACACCACTTTTTCGCCGGGATTGAGAGTGGCGGGATCGATGATCTGGGCGGTCGAGAGCGCGGCCTCGATGGTGTGGATGCGCCCTTCGACGAAGCTCTGCTGCTCCCGTGCGGCATGGTATTCGGCGTTTTCGCTGAGATCGCCGTGCCCGCGCGCCTCGGCGATCGCGGCGATGATGCGGGGACGTTCCGTGGTCTTCAGGCGCTCCAGTTCGCTGCGAAGGCGCTCGGATCCTGCTTTGGTCATGGGGGCTCGCTGCATGTGCGGGACTCCTCTATTGCGTGGCTGCGCAACGATACCGCTGCGCAGGCGGGGTGGATGGACGTGTGCCGTGGACCGCCGCGCTTCAGGCGACGGCGGCGCTGGCGTCCGACTGGCGCGCGTCGCGCTGGTCGAGCTCGGCGTGCAGTTCCTGCAGGCTGATGACGCCGCCGTGCTCGCGGAAATCGAGCGAATGCAGGAGCGCCGCCGCACCTGCGACGGTGGTCGAATAGGTGACGTGCTGCTGGAGCGCCGAGCGCCGGATCGAGAACGAGTCGGTGATCGCCTGCCGCCCCTCGGTGGTGTTGACGATGTAGGCGATCTCGCCGTTCTTGATGGCATCGACGATGTGCGGGCGCCCTTCCAGCACCTTGTTGATGCGCTCGCACGCGATGCCGTGATCCCGCAGCCACGCGCAGGTGCCGCCCGTGGCGATCAGCGGGAAGCCGCGCCGGACCAGGTCGTGCGCGACATCCAGCAAGCGCGGCTTGTCGGCGTCGCGCACCGACAGGAACACCTTGCTTCCGGGCGGCGGCGCCGCGATGTGCGCGGCCTCGTGGCCGCGTGCGAATGCCTCGCCGAAGCTGCGTCCCACGCCCATCACTTCGCCGGTGGAACGCATCTCGGGCCCCAGGATCGGATCGACGTTCGAAAACTTCAGGAACGGGAAGATCGCTTCCTTGACCGACCAGTAGTGCGGCACGCGTTCGTGCGTCACGCCCTGTGCAGCCAGCGATTCGCCGGCCATGCAGCGCGCCGCGATCTTGGCCAGTGGCCGCCCGGTCGCCTTGGACACGAATGGCACGGTGCGCGACGCACGCGGGTTCACTTCGAGGATGTAGACGTCCTCGCCCTGGATCGCGAACTGGGTGTTCATCAGGCCGACCACGCCGAGTTCGCGCGCAAGCATCGTTACCTGCCGGCGCAGTTCGTCCTGGACCCCGGCGCTGAGCGAGTACGGCGGCAACGAACATGACGAATCGCCCGAATGCACGCCGGCTTCCTCGATGTGCTGCATGATCCCGCCGATCAGCACGGCGCCGTCGGCGTCGGCGATCGCGTCCACGTCGACCTCGACCGCGTTGTCGAGGAAGCGATCGAGCAGCACCGGCGAGGATTCCGAGACCCGCACCGCGTCGCGGATGTAGCGCGCCAGGTCCTCGTCCGCGTGCACCACTTCCATCGCGCGTCCGCCCAGCACGTAGCTGGGGCGCACGATCAGCGGGTAGCCCAGCTCGCGCGCCAGCACCATCGCTTCTTCGGCAGTGTGGGCGATGCGGTTGGGAGGCTGCTTCAGGCCCAGCTTCTCGATCAGCTTCTGGAAGCGTTCACGGTCTTCGGCGAGGTCGATCGAATCCGAGGAAGTGCCGATGATCGGCACGCCCGCGGCTTCCAGTGCGCGCGCGAGTTTCAGCGGCGTCTGGCCGCCGTACTGCACGATCACGCCTTGCGGCTTTTCCTTGTCGACGATTTCCAGCACGTCCTCCAGCGTCACCGGTTCGAAATACAGCCGGTCGGAAGTGTCGTAGTCGGTGGACACCGTTTCCGGGTTGCAATTGACCATGATGGTCTCGTACCCGTCTTCCCGCAGCGCCAGCGCCGCGTGCACGCAGCAGTAGTCGAATTCGATGCCCTGCCCGATCCGGTTGGGGCCACCGCCCAGCACCATGATCTTCCTTCGATCGGAAGGGTCCGCCTCGCATTCCTCCTCGTAAGTGGAATACATGTACGCGGTGGTGGTCGCGAACTCGGCCGCGCAGGAATCCACGCGCTTGTAGACCGGCCGCACGTCCAGGGTGTGGCGCAGGTGCCGCACCGCGCGCTCGTCCGATTGCAGCAATGTCGCAAGGCGCGAGTCGGAGAATCCCATGCGTTTCAGTTCTCGCATCCGCGCGGCGTCAAGCGCGCGCATTCCGCCGGCGCGCACGTCGGCTTCGGCCGCGACGATGTCCTCGATCGCGGCCAGGAACCACGGATCGATCTTCGACAAATCGTGGATATCCTCCAGCGACAGCCCCGCCCGGAACGCGTCGCCCACGTGGAAGATCCGCTCGGGCCCCGGCTGACGCAGTTCGCGTTTCAGCGATTCCATGCCTTCCGACGTGTTCCAGTCGATGCCCCCGCGGTTCAGGCCATCGTGGCCGGTTTCCAGGCCGCGCAACGCCTTCTGCAGCGATTCGGAGAACGTGCGGCCAATCGCCATCACTTCTCCCACCGACTTCATCTGCGTCGTCAGGTGCGGGTCGGCGGCCGGGAACTTCTCGAACGCAAAACGCGGGATCTTGGTGACGATGTGGTCGAGCGTCGGCTCGAACGATGCCGGGGTCTTGCCGCCCGTGATTTCGTTCCTCAATTCATCAAGGGTGTAGCCGACCGCGAGCTTGGCCGCAACCTTGGCGATCGGAAATCCCGTCGCCTTGGAGGCCAGCGCCGACGAACGCGACACCCTCGGATTCATCTCGATGACCACCACCCGGCCGTCGGCGGGGTTGACGCCGAACTGCACGTTGCTGCCGCCGGTATCGACGCCGATCTTGCGCAGCACCGCGATCGAATAATCGCGCAGGCGCTGGTATTCCTTGTCCGTCAGGGTGAGCGCCGGCGCCACGGTGATGGAATCTCCGGTGTGCACGCCCATCGGATCGAAATTCTCGATCGCGCACACGATGATGCAGTTGTCCGCCTTGTCGCGGACAACTTCCATCTCGAATTCCTTCCAGCCCAACACCGATTCGTCGATCAGCACCTCGTGCACCGGCGAGAGTTCCAGCCCACGCGTGACGATCTGCTCGAACTCCTCGACGTTGTAGGCGATGCCACCGCCGGTCCCTCCGAGCGTGAACGACGGCCGGATGATGCACGGAAAACCGAGCTTCGCCTGCCCCTCGCGCGCCTCGTCCAGCGAACGTGCAATCGCCGACTTCGGTGACGCCAGCCCGATTTCGTCCATCGCGTTGCGGAACAACTCGCGGTCCTCCGCCATGCGGATCGCGTCGCGCGAAGCGCCGATCAGTTCCACGCCATGCTTTTCCAGCACGCCACGGTCGGCCAGTTCGAGCGCGCAATTGAGCGCGGTCTGGCCGCCCATGGTCGGCAACAATGCGTCGGGTTTTTCCTTGGCGATGATCTTTTCCAGTGTGCGCCAGTCGATCGGCTCGATATACACGCGGTCGGCCATCTCGGGATCGGTCATGATCGTCGCCGGGTTCGAGTTGACCAGCACCACGCGGTAGCCTTCCTCGCGCAGCGCCTTGCACGCCTGCGCGCCCGAATAGTCGAACTCGCAGGCCTGGCCGATCACGATCGGCCCGGCGCCGATGATCAGGACCGTCTTGATGTCGGTGCGACGTGGCATTACAGGTATTCCTCGACGTCTTCGGAAATCCGGGACTCGGGACCGTCCAAACGGGACCCGGGACCCGGGACCCGGGACCCGCCGTCAAGGCCCTTTCGCAAGGATTGCTGCATTCGATAGGGCATCTGACTGACGCGCTCCGCGAGTTGGAGTGCTTCGCGCGTTGCAACATCGCTCGTCAACGCCAGATCACTGGCCAGGAGAATCTGCGTTTGAACTTCAGCTACCGAACCCGAGGCAATGGACAAAAAGTGCAGGCATTCCTTGCGCGAATGACGCGCGTTGCCTTCGGCAATATTCGAAGGTATGGATACCACAGCGCGCTGAAGTTGCGATGACAGCCCAAAGCGCTCCTGCTGCGGGAACTCGGCCGTGAGCTGGTAGACCGACTTCGCCAGCGTCATCGCTATTCGCCAGACCTCCAGATCGCGAAAATGTGTAACACTCACGAGGGCTCTCCGATTGACGGGTCCCCGGTCCCGCATGCTTTTGGCAAACCGCTCGAACAAGTAACGGATGTCATGCGGTCCGGGACTCGCTTCGGGATGTCCCTGGAAGCAGAACGCGGGGCGGTCGGTCAATGCGAAACCCTGCAGCGAGCCGTCGAACAGCGACAGGTGGGTCGCGCGGGTGTTGGACGGAAGCGTTTCCGGATCGACGGCGAAGCCGTGGTTCTGGCTGGTGATCAGGACGCGCCCGTCATCGAGGTCCTTCACTGGATGATTGGCGCCGTGATGGCCAAATGGCATCTTGAGGGTTCTCGCACCCAGTGCAAGCCCCATCAACTGGTGCCCGAGACAGATACCGAGCAATGGAATCTTCGCGTCGAGGAATTCGCGGGTCGCCTCGATCGCATAGTCGCAGGCGGCCGGATCGCCGGGGCCGTTCGAGAGGCAAACGCCATCCGGCTTCATTGCCAGGACCTCTTCGGCGGGCGTCTGCGCAGGCACCAACGTGACGTCGCAACCCTGCTCGACGAGCAGCCGCAGGATGTTCTGTTTCACGCCGAAGTCGTAGGCGACCACCTTGCATTTCGCCGCCGGCTCGCGGAAGGCCTGCGCGTCGAGGTCGTAGGCGCCCCCGCGCCACGCCTGGCGTTCATGGAGACTGACGATCTTCGCGAGATCGGCGCCGTTCAAGCCGGGAAACGCGCGCGCCCTGGCGACCGCGTCGTTCGCATCGATCGACGCTCCCGCGGCAACGCAGCCATGCTGCGCGCCCTTGTCGCGAAGTATGCGGGTGAGTTTGCGGGTATCGATGCCGGCAATCGCGACGATGCCATGACGTTTCAGGTAGCCCGGCAACGATTCCGTGTTGCGCCAGTTGGAGGCATGCCGCGGCACGTCGCGCACGATCAAGCCGGCCGCGTGCACCTTGCCCGACTCTTCGTCCACCGAATTGCAACCGGTGTTGCCGACGTGCGGCACGGTCAGGGTAACGATTTGCTGTGCGTACGATGGGTCGGTCAGGATCTCCTGGTAACCGGTCATCGCGGTATTGAACACCACCTCACCCACCGTCGCGCCTGCCGCCCCGATGGCCTCGCCGTGAAAGAGGGTTCCGTCGGCAAGGGCGAGCAAGGCAGGGATCGACATGGGCAGATTCCGGGTGCAGGACTACCCGCAGGCCTCGCAATACGGGCCTGTGGGTGAAGTTTTCGGGCAAGGCGTAATGCTAGCAGAACTTGCGCCCGGGTTCAGGCTGGACGCAGCGCCGGCTATACAATACACGCGCCACGAGGAACCGCCATGCTCGCCGCCACGCTGCTCGATCCCGCCCGCCTCGACCGTCCCGACACGCTGGTCCGCAATGAGCCGTTCCCGTTCATGATCGCGCACGGTCAGTTGCCGGATCAGGCCCGCGGGGAACTCGATCGCGACTTCCCGAAGTATTCAGGTGCCGGGTTTTTTCCGTACGACGCCGGGGAATGCGGCGAATCGGTCAACGAACTCGTCGAAGCCATCACCTCGCCCGGATTCGCGAGCGCCGTCGGCACCAAACTCGGCATCGACGATCTCGGCCAATACCCGACGCTGGTGACGATCTGCCGGCACCTCAACAAGCGCCACGGCACCATCCATACCGACAGCAAGTCCAAGATTGCGACTGCGCTGATCTACCTGAATCCGAACTGGCACGACACCAGCGACGGTTGCCTGCGGTTCTTGTCGAAGATCGACGACATCGACGCCACCGTCGCGCCCGAAGTCAAACCGCTCTATGGCGAGTTCGTGATCTTCAAGCGTGCCGAAAATTCCTTCCACGGCCACCTGCCCTACGAGGGCGAACGCCGCGTCATCCAGGTGGCGTGGCTCACCAGCGAAGAAGAAAAGCTGCGCAAGACCCAGCGCGGCACCGCGACGCGTTTCTTCAAGAAACTCGCAGGCGGTCTCGACAAGCGCTTCGGCGCCGGCCGCGACCGCAGCGCCGCGCATCGGAAGTGAAGCCCGGCACCCGGGACTCGGGACTCGGGACTCGGTCGAGCGTAACAACAGGGCCGCCATTCCGGCGCAAGCCGCACTGAAATGGTGTCAGGCACTGAAATGGTGTCAGGGACAATTTCGACACTGAAATGGTGTCAGGGACAATTTCGATATCGATTTACGCTGGTCATCAGCGCCATCGCACGACAATTGTCCCTGACACCATTTCGTCCGACAATTGTCCCTGACACCGTTTCGTCACACGACTTCGTCCAGCGTATACGCGCCGGGTGGCTTGCCGGCAATCCACGCTGCCGCATGCAGCACGCCGCGCGCGAAGATTGAGCGGTCGGTCGCACGGTGCGACAGCTCCAGACGCTCGCCAGCCGTTGCCAGGATCACTGTGTGCTCGCCGACGATGTCGCCGGCGCGGATTGTCGCAAAGCCGATCGCGCCCGGTGCGCGCGCGCCGACCCGACCTTCACGCGACAATACCGAGACTTCATCGAACCCCTGCCGCCGCGCGGCAGCAGCGACGCGTCCCAAGGCCAGCGCGGTGCCCGATGGCGCATCGGCCTTGCGTGCGTGATGCGCTTCGAGGATTTCCAGATCCCAATCCGGCAGGACTTTCGCCGCGTCGTGTACCAGTCGCGCCAGCACCGCGACGCCGAGGCTGAAATTGGCGGCGTGCAGCACGGGGATCGCGTCCGCGGCTTCGGCCAACGCTGCGAGTTGCCCGGCATCTAGTCCGGTGGTGCCGCTGACCAGCGCGATGCGATTCGCTCGGCAATGTGACAGTGCCGCCCCCAAGCCGGCCGGCGTGCTGAAGTCGATCACGACGTCGAGCTGCGGCGCGCCCGCCCAGTCATCCGGTGTATTCACGCGGGCAACGAGTTCGAAGCGCGCATCGCCGAGCAACAAGTCCTGCAAGGCCCGACCCATGCGGCCGTTGGCACCGTTGATGGCTAGACGGGAAGCGTTGCGCATTTCAGAACCAGCGATTGGGACGCTCCGAAGCTTACAAGGCCGTCATCCCGGCGCAAGCCGGAATCCATTTTGCTCTGCTATCAAAGAGCAGGATCAAAATGGATCCCGGGTTCCGCTGCGATGGAGCCGCAGCGGCCCCGGGATGACGGCCGAGTAATTTACGTCTCCAGTCCCGAGTCCCGGCTTTCAGCCCGTCATCTTCGCCCAGAATTGCTTGACGTTGTCGACGAAACCGCTGCTGCGCGGTGAATGCTTGGCCGCTTCGTCGGCATCGGCGAAGGTGGCCTCGAACTGGTCGAGCAGTTCGCGCTGGCGCTTGTCCAGGCGTACGGGCGTCTCCACGACCACCGTGCAAAACAGGTCTCCGGTGTGGCGGCTGCGGACCGATTTCACGCCCTGCCCGCGCAACCGGAATTCCTGGCCGGTCTGGGTTTCCGGCGGCACGTTGATGGTCGTGGAGCCCCCAAGGATCGGCACTTCGATGGATGCGCCCAGCGCGGCCTGCGCGAAGCGGATCGGCACCTCGCAACGCAAGTCGTCGCCATCACGCCGGAAGATCGGGTGTTCGCGCACGTGGATCTCGACGTACAGGTCGCCGGGCGTCACGCCGGCCGGCCCTGCCTCGCCCTGCCCGGTCAAGCGAATGCGATCGCCGTCGCCGACGCCGGGAGGCACCTTCACCGACAAGCTGCGTTCGTCTTCGAGCCGGCCTTCGCCGTGGCAGTGCGCACAAGGCGTCACCACGACCCGGCCTGCACCGCCGCAGTGTGGACAGGTTTGCTGGATCGAGAAGATGCCGTTCTGCATCCGGACGCGCCCGTGGCCGCGGCACGTGGCGCAGGTGGACAGATTGCCGTCTTCGGAGCCGGTGCCGTTGCAGTGATGGCAGTTGACCATTGTCGGCACGCGGATCTGCTTCTCGATGCCGGATACGGCCTCCTCGAGGTCGAGTTCCAGCACATGGCGCAGGTCGGATCCACGCGCGCCGCGCCGCGCGCCGCCACCGAAAATGTCCGAGAAGATGTCGCCGAAGATGTCGCCGACGTCGCCGAACGGCGCACCGCCGTGCCTGCGGCCCGTGCCGTTCTCGAACGCGGCGTGGCCATACTGGTCGTACAACGCGCGGCGCTCGGGATCGCCCAGGATTTCGTACGCTTCCTTGGCTTCCTTGAAGCGCTCCTGGGCGTCGGGATCGCCGGGGCAGCGATCCGGGTGGTTCTTCATCGCCAGCCGGCGGAACGCCTTCTTGAGATCGACTGCACTTGCGGTGCGCTCGACATCGAGAACTTCGTAGTAACAACGTTTCATGTGCGGAGTCTTGCTTCGAGGCGGCGGTCGGGAACGAGCCACAACGCCGCTACCACGGCGTAAATCACGCAAGACAAAATGGGCTCGAAAAACGCCAACACAATACCCGCCACGTAGCAGATCGGCGACACGATGGTTTTCCAGTCACCTTGCAATGCCTGCGCAAGCCTGCATTGTTGGCCGCCGTTTGCACTGATCAAGGCACGCAGCAGGGGAATCCAAGCCAGCGCCGCCAGCAACAGCACGATGCCGTAGACCGCCGCAGGCACCGACGCCGGTGCCGGATGGCCCTCGTTGAGCCAGCGCGTCGTGAACGGAAACAGCGACAACCAGAACAGCAGGAACAGGTTGGCCCAGAGCACCTTGCCGTTCACGTGTTCGACGGCGTGCAGCACGTGGTGATGGTTGTTCCAGTAGATACCGACGTAGACAAAGCTCAACACGTAGCTCAGGAACACGGGAAAGTCGGCGAACAAGGCCTGCCACGTTGCCGCGTGCGGCAACCCGAGTTCCAGCACCATGATGGTGATGATGACGGCGATCACCCCGTCGGTGAACGCCTCCATCCGGCCCTTGTGCATGCGCTAAATCCCCGACGCAACGGTGCTTCCCTGAACCCCGAAAACCGATTCCGGGTTCCATCGCCGATGATGCCGGCGATGGCCCCGGAATGACGATAGTGTGCGGTTGTCGGCGTTGACCGGCACGCTTCCCCGCGCCGGTCGAACGCGGACAGTTGATCCGACGGCGCCCTGCGCTGCCCGATAACGCTTACTTGTCGTCCTTGTCCTTGACTTCGGTGAACTCGGCATCGACCACGTCTTCCGGCGATGCGCTGCCGCCGCCCGGCGCCTGTCCCGCGCCCGGTTGCGGGCCGGGCTGCGGCCCGCCACCCGCCTGCGCCGCCGCCAGCAGCGACTGCGAGGCCTCCTCCAGCTTGGCGATGCGCGATTCGATGGCGTTCTTGTCGTCGCCCTTCATGACCTTCTCGAGCTCCGACAGCCCTTCCTCGACGCGACCGATCACGTCGCCGCCGACCTTGCCGCCGTGCTCCTTGATTGCCGAACGCGTGGCGTGCACCAGCTGGTCGGCCTTGTTGCGGGTCACCACCAGCTCCTGGAACTTCTTGTCTTCCTCGCGATGGGTTTCGGCATCGGTCACCATCTGCTGGATCTCTTCCTCGGACAGGCCGGAACCGGCCTTGATCTCGATGCGTTGTTCCTTGCCGGTGTTCTTGTCCTTGGCGGTGACGTGCAGGATGCCGTTGGCATCGATGTCGAAGGACACCTCGATCTGCGGCATGCCGCGCGGCGCGGGCTGGATGCCGGCGAGGTCGAACTTGGCCAGCGACTTGTTGAAACGCGCCTGATCGCGTTCGCCCTGCAGCACGTGGACGGTCACCGCGCTCTGGTTGTCCTCGGCGGTCGAGAAGGTTTGCGAGGCCTTGGTCGGGATCGTGGTGTTCTTGTCGATCAGCTTGGTCATCACGCCGCCCAGGGTTTCGATGCCCAGGCTGAGCGGTGTCACGTCGAGCAGCAGCACGTCCTTGACGTCGCCGGAAAGCACGCCGCCCTGGATCGCCGCGCCCACCGCGACGGCTTCGTCCGGGTTCACGTCCTTGCGTGGCTCCTTGCCGAAGAAATCCTTGACCGCTTCCTGGACCATGGGCATGCGCGTCTGGCCGCCGACCAGGATCACTTCGGCAACGTCGGACACGCGCAGGTTGGCGTCGTTGAGCGCGGTGCGACAAGGCTCGATGGTGCGCTTGACCAGGTCTTCGACCAGCGCTTCAAGCTTGGCGCGGGTCAACTTGATGTTGAGGTGCTTCGGACCCGAGGCATCCGCCGTCACGTACGGCAGGTTGACCTCGGTCTGGTGCGCAGACGACAGCTCGATCTTGGCGCGCTCGGCGGCGTCCTTCAGACGCTGCAGCGCCAGCGGATCGTTGTGCAGGTCCACGCCCTGGTCCTTCTTGAACTCGTCGACCAGGTAATCGATCACGCGCTTGTCGAAATCCTCGCCACCGAGGAAGGTGTCGCCATTGGTGGCCAGCACCTCGAACTGCTTCTCGCCATCGACTTCGGCGATCTCGATGAGCGACACGTCGAAGGTGCCGCCGCCGAGGTCGTACACGGCGATCTTGCGGTCGGCACCACCCTTTTCCTTGTCGAGGCCGTAGGCGAGTGCCGCCGCGGTCGGCTCGTTGATGATGCGCTTGACCTCGAGGCCCGCGATCTTGCCGGCGTCCTTGGTGGCCTGGCGCTGCGAGTCGTTGAAGTACGCCGGCACCGTGATCACGGCGTCGGTGACGGGCTCGCCCAGGAAATCCTCGGCGGTCTTCTTCATCTTCATCAGCACCTTGGCCGAGATTTCCGGTGGCGCCATCTGCTTGCCGTCGGAAGTCTCCAGCCACGCGTCGCCATTGGAGTGCGCCAGGACCTTGTACGGGACGATATCGAGATCCTTCTGGACCTCGGCGTCGGTGAACTTGCGGCCAATCAGGCGCTTCACCGCATAGAAGGTGTTCTTGGGGTTGGTGACCGCCTGGCGCTTGGCCGGCGCACCGACCAGTACTTCGCCGTCCTTCGCGAACGCAACGATCGAAGGGGTGGTGCGGTCGCCCTCGGAATTCTCGATCACGCGCGTCTTGTTGCCTTCCATGACCGCGACGCACGAGTTGGTCGTGCCGAGGTCGATACCGATGATTTTGCTCATGTCTCAGCTCCTGGATTTGTGATGGCACACGGCCATCGAATCTTGAACACAAACTGGGGGTTGGCTGCCGTATCTCAAGTAGGAGCCTGCGTGCAGGCGACGGGAAACCAAGGTCAACCCTGTCGCGTGCGCGCACGCTCCTACCCCATTTATTTGGCCACGGTCACCAGCGCCGGCCGCAACAGGCGACCGTTCAGCACGTAGCCTTTCTGCATCACGCCGACCACCGTGCCGGATGGGCTGCCGGGCGCCTCGACCACGCTGACCGCGTGATGTCGCTCCGGGTCGAGTGGCTGTCCGACGGGATCGATTTCCTGCAGACCGTTGCTTTCCGCAATCTTCAACAGCGACTTCAAGGTCAGCACCAACCCTTCGCGCATCGAGGCCACGTCGGCGGCTTCCATCGTCAGCCCGCTTTCCAGGCCGTCATAGACCGGCAGCAGTTCGCGCAGCAGCTTTTCGTTGGCGAACTTGACGGTCTGCTCCAGATCGCGTTGCATCCGCTTGCGCTGGTTCTCCAGATCCGCGCGTTCGCGCAACAGCGTCTCGCGCATGCCTGCGAGGTTGGTTTCCGCGTCGGCCAATTGCCGGCTCAGCGTCTCCAACTCGTCGGCATCCGTGGCATCCGCGTGTTCGTTCGGTCGTCCGCCACCGGGCGGTGGCGCCTCGGGCGATTCCTTCGGGTGGGTCATGGGGTTTCCTCGCAAATCAATTGCGATCCATTCCTGATCGCGGGCATCAAGTCGCGGCCTTCCGTGCCCGCGACGTGGGCGAAGCCGGCCCCGGCCGGCGCCGGAAACGGACGCGCAAATCCAGGGCACGACAGGCGAACTTATGTGGTCAGGGGGCCACGATTCAAGGCATCGGTCAGCAGATGCGCTGTCGCCTGCACCACCGGAATCACGGAATGATAAGCCATCCGGGTCGGTCCGATCACCCCGATCGCGCCCAGTACATGCCCTTCCGCGCCATACGGCGCACTGACCAGGCTGTAGCCCGCGAGCGGCTCGAACCCGGATTCCTCGCCGATGAACAGCCGCACACCGGGTGAACGCGCGCAGCCTTCGAGCAAGGCCAGCAATTCGCGCTTGCGCTGGAATGCCTCGAACAGTTCCCGCAGGCGGTCGATCTGCGAAGCTTCCTCACCCGACATCAGGTTGGTCTGGCCGCTGACGAGCATGTCCGATTCGGGCTCCGGCGCGAACGTTTCGGCGGCGACCTCCACCGCGCTGGCCAGCAGGCGGTTCAGCTCGCTGCTGGCGGCACGCAGGTCGGCGAGCACCCGTATGCGGATTTCGTCCAGTTGGAGGCCGGCGTAATGGGCGTTCAGGTAATTGGCCGCCTGCGCCAATGCGTCGCCATCGAAACGCCGGGTCAGGTTCAATACCCGGTTCTGCACCTGCCCGTCTGCAAAAACCAGGATCGCCAGCACCCGCCGGGTGTCGATCGACACGAATTCGATCTGCTTCACCGCGGCGTCGACCGCGCCGGGGACCGTCACCAGGCCCACGAAACGGGTCATCGCCGACAACAGGGTCGAGGCGCTGCCGAGCAATTCGCGCGGGCTGACCGAGTCGCGTGGCAATTCGCGCTGGATCTGCATCACGGCGCCGCGCGGCAGGGGCTTCAATTCCAGCAGGCTGTCGACGAACACCCGCAGCCCGCGCGCCGTCGGCACCCGCCCGGCGGAGGTATGGGGCGATGCGACCAGGCCCAGCTCCTCGAGGTCCGACATGATGTTGCGGACCGTGGCCGGGCTCACGTCCAGACCCGCCGAACGCGACAGCGTCCGTGATCCGATCGGCTGGCCCTCTTCCAGATACTGCGCGATCAGCGTGCGCAACAACTGGCGGGCGCGGGGATCGAGCGGCTGGTCGGAGGTGCTGGACATGGTTCTTCGGATTCCCTCGACACCATCAATATTGGCACCCGGGCCAATTTGCAACCGACGCGACGCACAAGGCGGGTGGTGGGGTCATGGATGGACCCCGGGAGTCACGCCGGGCCCGATCCACTTGCCTCCCGCGCGACGCCCATCGCTACAATCAGGCCACCGGTCCGGAGCACCCATGCTTACCCAGCTCGCCGTCCGCAATTTTGCCGTGGTCGAAGCCGCCGAACTCGCATTCGGTCCGGGCCTCACCGTGGTCACCGGCGAAACCGGCGCCGGCAAATCGCTGCTGGTCGATGCGTTGTTGCTGTTGGCCGGCGCGCGCGCCGATACCGGCATGGTGCGCGCCGGTTGCGATCGCGCGGAGTTGTCGGCCGAGTTCGACCTTTCGGCCAATCCCGCTGCGCGCGCGTGGCTGTCCGACCAGGCACTCGACGACGAGTGCGACACCTGCCGCTTGCGCCGCGTCATCGCGGCGGAGGGCGGTTCGCGGGCGTGGATCAACGGCCGCTCGGTGTCGCTGTCGCAGTTGTCCGGACTCACCGCACTGCTGGTCGAAGTGCACGGACAGCACGAGCACCAGGCGTTGCTCGAACGCGCGCAACAACTCGCGATGCTGGATGCCTTCGGCGGCAACGGAGAAGCCGTGGCACGGGTGCGCGACCTGGCACGACGATTCCGCGACATCAGCGCGCAGGAACGTGAACTGTCAGGCGGCGAGGACCGCGCCGCGCGCATGGACCTGTTGCGCCATGAAATCGCGGAACTCGAACGCTGGGCGTTGCCGCCCGACGCCCTGGCCGAGCTCGAATCACGACACAGGAAGCTTGCCAATGCGGGCAAGCTGGCCGAGGGCGCGTCGGGCATCGCGGAACTCCTGGATGGCGATGGCGAATTCGCGGCATCGCGGATCACCGGGCGCGCGCAACCGGAACTCGAACGCCTGGCGGATCTCGATCCGGCCCTGCGGCCGACACTGGAATTGCTTGAAAGCGCCGGCATCCAGCTCGGCGAGGCCGCCGATGCCCTGTCGCGCTACGCCCAGGACCTGGACCTCGACCCCGACCGCTATGCCGAAGCCGATGCCCATCTCGCCGCGTTGCACGACCTCTCGCGCCGTCATCACCTCGCGGCGGGCGAACTCCACGCGCACGCGGCGACCCTGCAGGGCGAACTGCGAGCGCTGGAGGGCGCCGGCGAGGCACTGGCAAAGCTCGCCGCCGAACGCAAGCAATGTTTCACCGACTACGGCCTCGCCGCCGGCGCGTTGTCGAAACAACGCGCAACGGCCGCGAAGAAACTCGGCAAGGCCGTCACGTCATTGATGGACGAACTCGGAATGGATGGCGGATCGTTTGCCGTGGACTTGCAGCCGCAATTCTCCGGTGAACCCGACCAGGAGGGCCGCGAGCGTTGCGAATTCACGGTCAGCGCCAATCCCGGCATGCCGCTGCGGCCGTTGCGCAAGGTCGCCTCGGGCGGCGAGTTGTCCCGCATCGGGCTCGCGATCGAGGTCGCCGCGCTGGGGGCCGACGCCATCGACACGATGGTGTTCGACGAAGTCGATGCGGGCATCGGCGGCGCCGTGGCGGAAACCGTCGGCGCGAAACTGCGCGCGCTCGGTTCACGTTGCCAGGTGTTGTGCGTCACGCACCTGCCGCAGGTCGCGGCGCAAGGCCACGCGCATTTCAGCGTCGCGAAATCGGTCGGCGACAACGCCACGCGCACCCATATCGCCACGCTGGACGCAGCCGGTCGCAAGGAAGAACTGGCCCGGATGCTGGGCGGCGTCGAGATCGACCGCGAAACAAGGGCCCATGCGAGACGAATGCTGGAGAAGGCCCAAACGGACTGACCCGGCCAGCCTGGTTCCGGATATGCTCGCGTCGCAAGCACCGGTGCAGCACCATGCGTCCACCGCAAATACGTCCCGTGTGGTTCGAAAGGCTCTGGTCGGAGTTGCTGCGCCGCCGTGTAGTCCGCGTGGCCGTCGTTTACATCGTGATCGGTTGGGCCATCATCGAAGTGGCCTCGACCGTGCTGCCGCCGATGGGCCTGCCGGGCTGGGCGGTAGAGCTGGTGATCGTACTCGTCGCGCTCGGCTTCCCGATCGCGGCAGCGATGGGCTGGATGTTCGACATCGGGCCGCACGGGGTGGAACGAACCGCGGATGCCGCAACCCCCGGCATCGAGCGTCGCCAGGGACATCCGGGCTTCGCGGCATCGACGGGCAGTCTGCCAGCGCCGGCGGGCGATCCCGGGGGCGATCGCCTCAGCATCGCGATACTGCCATTCGTCAACCTGAGCGGCGACATCGACAATGAATACTTCAGCGACGGCATTTCCGAGGAAATCCTCAACCTGCTGACCAAGCTGCCGCAATTGAAGGTCGCGTCTCGGACATCGTCCTTTTTCTTCAAAGGCAAGGAAATCGACATCCCGATGGTCGCCGCCAAGCTTCGTGCCAGCACGATCCTCGAAGGCAGTGTGCGCCGGGTAGGCAACCGCGTCCGGATCACCGCGGAGTTGATCGACGCGGAATCCGACTCGCATTTGTGGTCCGAGATTTATGATCGCGAACTCGAAGATGTCTTCGCCATCCAGGACAATATCGCCCGCAGCATCGTCGACGCACTCAAGGTCACCCTCACTCCGAAGGAACGACGCTCGATACAGTACGTCGCCACCGCCAATGTCCAGGCTTACGACGATTACCTGCGGGGGCGCCGGTATTTCTACTCGTGGACGCGGCGCGATTCGCTACGCGCAATCGAGATGTACAAGCGCGCGATCGACTGCGACCCGAAGTACGCCGCGGCCTGGGCGGGACTGGCAGACACTTATTCCATGCGTTACCGGTTCCTGGAGGCCGACGACGTGTACGTCGCCAAGGCGCTGGAAGCAAGCGAGCGAGCGCTCCAGCTCGATCCGGACTCGGCCGAGGCGCATGCGTCAAGGGGTCTTGCCTTGTACATCAGCAAACGGATCGGCGAGGCCGAGCAGCATTTTGAAACCGCGATCCTGATCAGTGCCAACTCGTTCGAGCCATACTTCCTCTACGGCGCCTGCAGCAGCTCGCAACGCAATTTCGAGAAGGCCGCGAGACTCTACATCCGCGCTTCCGAAATCAGCCCTGCCGACTACCTGCCATTGGTCTACCTGGCCCAGGCGTACAGCGAGATGGGCCGCAAGAAGGACGAATTCCAGGTGCGCCACCGGACCACGGCACTGATCCAGCGGGCGCTGGAAGTCAACCCACGCGATGCACGGGCCCGCTACATGGGCGCGGCCAACTTCGCGACGATGGGCAACAGGGAAGAGGCACTCGAATGGGCCGACCTGGCGCTGCAGTCGAGCGCGGACGAACCGATGGTGTACTACAACGCCGCCTGCACGTTCGCCGTGCTGGGCAACCACGTTCGCGCCATCGAACTGCTCGAACGTGCGGTGGCGCTCGGCTGGGGCGACCGTGCATGGATGGAAAACGACAGCGATCTCGCATCACTGCGCGACAACCCCCGCTTCCGGACGCTGCTGGACCGCCTGCATTGATGAACGGGCGGCAGACGGGGTTGGCGACCTGCCTGGATCCGGCAACCCAGCGCTCCGGTTTCTCCGGGCAACGACCCACTGGAGAAGGCCAAACGTCATGGGAGCCAGCGTCCTGGCGACCGATACGCCCGCATCGCAGGTCGCGCGCACGCACGTTCCTGCCACTACAAAAAGGGGACGGAGGGAATTGATTTGAGTTAATTCCCTCCGTCCCCTTTTTGATTCACGATTTCTTCTTCTTCGGCCTAACGTAGAGCACCAGGCTGTGGTCGGCGATCTCGTAGCCATGCTTGGCGGCGATCTCGCGCTGCAGCTTTTCGATTTCCTCGTTGACGAACTCGATGACCTTGCCGGTCTCCACGTCGATCATGTGGTCGTGGTGCTGGCCACGATCCAGTTCATAGACCGCCTGCCCACCTTCGAAGTTGTGCTTGATGACCAGGCCCGCTGCCTCGAACTGGGTCAACACCCGGTACACCGTGGCGAGGCCGATGTCCTCGGATCCCTCCAGCAGGATCTTGTAGATGTTCTCGGCGGTCAGGTGCTCGTGGCTTCGGTCGAGGATTTCCAGCACACGGATACGCGGATGGGTGACCTTCAACCCGGCGTTGCGCAATTCCTGGGATTCCATAGGCTGAACTCCGGCACGCTGGCGGTGTCTCTCATCCGGACCAGCACGCCCGCTAGTGTATCATTCGTAGTCCGGAACCCGGCTGACCACGATGCCCAAAACGATCCCCACCCTCCTGCTCGCGACGACCGCCATGTTCGCCCTCGGCGCGTGCAACCTCATCTACAGACCCGACGTCCAGCAGGGCAACCTGCTGATCGGCAAGAACGTCAGCGAACTCAAGCCGGGCCTGACCAAGCAGCAGGTCATCGAATTGCTGGGAACGCCCTCGGTGGTCAGTCCCTTCGACCAGAACCAGTGGAATTACGTCGCGACCCTGCAACGTCGCGGTGGCGCCATCAAGGAACGCACCCTCACGCTGTATTTCGACAACGACACTTTGGTGCGCACCGACGGCGACTTCATGAAGGAAACGCCCCAGGAATTGTTGCGGGAAAGCCACAAGTACGGCCCCCTGTATCCGACGAACCTGACCAAGCAGGAGCAGAAGGATCTGGAGAAGAAGCAGAAACAGGGCGGCGGCTGACGGAGACCTGGCAGGCCCAAGGCGTCGGGGCGTACCCAACAGCAATCATTTCGCGAATGAAAGCGAATGAGCGCGAATACTGCGACACCAGAGTGCGAAGCGCATGATCACGCAACCGCGCACCTGGATGAAGCAAATCCTGTTTCGAGAACCCAGGGGGCCACGGGCAACACGGCTCCGGTTTGCGCTCGCTCATACGCGGACTGGCTTTTTTGCCCGCAGCCTGCGTGCCTCTTTCGGATCGATCGTGAGCGGCCGGTAGATTTCCACCCGGTCGCCATCGCGCAACGGCGTTTCAAACGTCGCCCTTCGCGAAAAGATGCCGACGCGATCGGCGCGGATGTCGATGTCCGGCCTGCGCTGTGCGATGCCGGACGCATCGATGGCAGCGCGCACGGTCGAGCCGGCGGGCAGGTCGAGTTCCACGCCGAACGAATGGTCGATGTCGGCACAGATCACCGAAACCCTCAAGCTCCCGGCCTCAGGCATATGCTCGCTTTGCCTCGGCACAGAAATCGTCGACCATGCGGTCGGCCAGTTTCCGGAAGCCCAGCCCGAAGGCGAATCCGGTCAGCTTGTTGCTGACCTCGAAGTCGAGATCCAGGGCGACCTTGCAACCGTCGCTGCCCAACGGCTTGAACGACCACACCCCGTGCAACCAGTCGAACGGCCCGTCGACAAACTGCATCGCGATGGTGTGGGGGCGGTCGAGGGAATTGCGGGTGGTGAAGTGCTGGGTCACGCCGGCAAAGCGCAGGTCCAGCCGCGCCACCACGTGCCCCTCGTCGCGCTCGGACACCTGCGCGCCCAGGCACCAGGCAAAGCGGCTCGGGTAAGCTTCGACGTCGTTGACCAGGTCGAACATCTGCTCCGGCGTGAAGCGAACCAGCGCCTGACGATGGATCTGCACGAATACTCCTTGGACCGCGCGACGCAAGCCGCGCAACAGACGCCCATTATTGTACCGAGCATGGCAAAGAAGAAAGAAAAGGATGGCAAGGGCTCCGCGACGATCGCGCTGAACAAGCGCGCGCGCCACGAGTACCACATCGACGAGCGCTACGAGGCAGGCATCACCCTCGAAGGCTGGGAGGTCAAGAGCCTGCGCGCGGGCCGCATCAACCTGACCGAGGCTTATGCGCTGGTAAAGGGGGGCGAGCTTTTCCTGTTCGGCGCGTCGATCCCGCCGCTGCTGTCGGCGTCGACCCATGTCGTGGCCGACGAACGCCGTACCCGCAAATTGCTGCTGCACCGCGCCGAGATCGACAAGCTGATCGGTGCGGTCGAACGCAAGGGCCTCACGCTCGTGCCGCTTGCGATGTACTGGAAGAACAACCGCGCCAAGGTCGAGATCGGCGTCGCACGCGGCAAGCAGGCGCACGACAAGCGCGCCAGCGAGAAAGAGCGCGAGTGGAACATCGAAAAGCAGCGTACCCTGCGCGCGCACAACCGCGCGGGCTGACCGCCGCCCGCGCATCCGCCGGCACGGTTGGCAGCCGTCACCGGGCTGGTTATGCTTGGGCGTGCGTCATCCGCATCGCCTGCGCGGTCCGTACACGCAGCCAATGCGCTGACGCGCCGCGAGCAGCTTGGCGAGGCCGAAGGCATGAGCAAAGCATGGCGAGTGTTGGGCGCAAGTACGTTCGCATTCGTGGTGTGCTTCGCAATCTGGATGGTGTTCGCGGTCATCGGCATCCCGATCCGCAAGACCCTGGGCCTCAACGCCACCGAGTTCGGCCTGCTGATGTCCACCCCCGTACTCAGCGGCGCGGCGCTGCGCCTGCCACTGGGTATCTGGACGGACCGCTTCGGCGGTCGCGCCGTGATGACCCTGCTGTTGCTGGCGTGCGTGATCCCGGTGTGGCTGGTCAGCCATGCGGGCACGCTGTGGCAATTCCTGCTGATCGGAATATTCCTCGGGGCCGTGGGCGCTTCGTTCGCGGTGGGTACGCCCTACGTGGCCCGGTTCTTTCCCGCGCACAAACGCGGGCTGGCGATGGGCATATTCGGCGCGGGCACGAGCGGCGCGGCGCTCAACCTCTTCGTCGCCCCGTGGCTGGTCGACCATTACGGCTGGCAAATGGTGCCGCGTGTGTACGCGGTGGCGCTGCTGGTGACGGCGGGATTGTTCTGGCTGCTCTCGGCGCCCGATCCCGGCGTGGATCGTTCGCGCAAGTCGCCGGGCCTGGGCGCGCAATTGCGCGTGCTGCGCGATCCGCGCGTGTGGAAGTATTGCCAGTATTACTCGCTGACCTTCGGCGGCTTCACGGCCCTGTCATTGTGGATGCCGCAATACTTCATCGGTGAGTACGGTGTTGCGATCGCCGCCGCGGCCGCGCTGGCCGCGAGCTTTTCATTGCCGGCCGGCGTGCTGCGCGCGCTCGGCGGCGCGCTGTCCGACCGGTTCGGCGCGCATGCCACGACCTGGTGGGTATTGTGGATCGCCTGGATCGTGCTGTTCCTGCTGTCCTATCCGCAGACCGAACTGATCGTGCACACGATCCGCGGTCCGGCGAGTTTCGGGATCGGCCTGAACCTGTGGCTGTTCACCCCGCTGCTGTTCGTCCTCGGCGTCGCCCTGGCGTTCGGCATGGCCTCGACGTTCAAGTACCTCGGCGATGACTTCCCGGACAACCTCGGCGTCGTCACCGGCATCGTCGGCCTCGCCGGCGGCCTGGCGGGATTCCTCCTGCCGATCCTGTGGGGCGCATTGCTCGACCTGCTGGGCATCCGCTCCAGCACTTTCATGCTGCTGTACGGCGTTGTATGGATCTCGCTGATCCTGATTTACATCACCGAGGTCAAGCGCGTGGACTACCCGGGCAGCCACGACTTGCACCCGTCACCGAAACTCGAAAACGCATCCAACTGAGAATCTCGACATGGGCCAATTCCTCGAACGCCTCCGTTACTTCAAGCGTCCCCGCGAACCGTTCTCGGATGGCTGGGGCGAGATGCGCAACGAAGCGCGCCAGTGGGAAGACGGCTACCGCAACCGCTGGGCCCACGACAAGGTGGTGCGCTCCACCCACGGGGTGAACTGCACCGGTTCGTGCAGCTGGAAGGTCCACGTCAAGCAGGGCGTGGTCACCTGGGAGACCCAGTACACCGACTATCCGCGAACCCGACCGGACATGCCCAACCACGAGCCACGCGGTTGTTCGCGCGGTGCCTCGTATTCGTGGTACCTGTACAGCGCCAACCGGCTGAAGTATCCGATGGTACGCGGTCGCCTGCTGAAGCGCTGGCGCGAACTGCGCAAGACGCAGCAGCCAGTGCAAGCCTGGGCCGCACTCGTGCACGATGCCGAGGCCACCCGCGAGTACAAGGCGACGCGAGGGCTCGGTGGCTTCGTGCGCGCGAAGTGGGACGAGGCGCTGGAAATCGCCGCCGCCGCCAACATCCACACCATCAAGGAACATGGTCCCGACCGCATCGCGGGCTTCACGCCGATCCCGGCGATGTCGATGGTGTCCTACGCCTCCGGCGCGCGTTACCTCAGCCTCATCGGCGGCACGATGCTGTCCTTCTACGACTGGTACTGCGACTTGCCGGCGGCGAGCCCCCAGGTCTGGGGCGAACAGACCGACGTGCCGGAATCGGCCGACTGGTACAACGCCGGCTACATCATCGCCTGGGGCTCCAACGTGCCGCAGACGCGCACCCCGGATGCCCATTTCTTCGTGGAAGCACGCTACAACGGCACCCAGGTTGTTGCCGTAAGTCCCGATTATTCCGAGGTTTCCAAACTTTCCGACATCTGGCTGCACCCCAAGCAGGGCACCGATGGCGCCGTGGCGATGGCGATGGGCCACGTCATCCTCAAGGAGTTTTTCATCGACCGCCAGGTCGAATATTTCCAGGACTATTGCCGGCGCCTGACCGACCTGCCGATGCTTGTCACCCTGCGACAGGACGGCGAGCGCTGGGTACCCGACCGCTACCTGCGCGCCAGCGACTTCGCCGATTCGCTGGGCACGCCCGAGCACGCCGACTGGAAGACCGTCGCTCTCGGCAAGTCTGGCGAGGCGGTCGCGCCGAGGGGGTCGATCGGTTTCCGCTGGCCCGGCCAGGACAGTCCGGACAAGGCCAAGTGGAACCTCGAGGCGAAAACCGCCGACGGCAGCGAGGTCGAATTGCAGTTGACGGAAATCGAGCGTCGCGACGACGTGCTGGATGTCGCGTTCCCCTACTTCGGCGGTGTCGTCAACGAGCACTTCCCGCACAACGAACAGGATGACGTGCTGCTCCGGAAGGTGCCGGTGCGCAAGCTCGCGACGAAACAGGGCGAGATGATCGTCGCCACGGTGTTCGACCTGATGTGCGCGCACTACGGGCTCGACCGCGGCCTCGGCGGCGCCTGTGCGAAGCATTACGAGGACAACGTTCCGTACACACCGGCATGGCAGGAACAGATCACCGGTACGCCCGCCGCGCAGGTGATCGAAGTTGCGCGCGGCTTTGCCCACAATGCGGAGAAGACCCATGGCCGCTCGATGGTGATCATCGGTTCGGGGATCAACCATTGGTTCCACCAGGACGTGAGCTATCGCGCCGTCATCAACATGCTGTTGTTGTGCGGCACCGTCGGCCAGTCCGGCGGCGGCTGGTCGCACTACACCGGCCAGGAGTGCATACGCCCCGAGGCCGGCTGGGCCACGCTCGCGTTCGCGCTGGACTGGTCGCGCCCGCCGCGCCAGATGGCCGGCACCGATTACTTCTACCTGCACTCCGACCAGTGGCGTTACGAGACGCTGGGGCCGGGCGACCTGCTCTCGCCGCTGGCCGATCGCAGCCGCCATACCGGAAGCATCGTCGATTGCAGCGTGCGGGCGCAGCGCATGGGTTGGTTGCCGTCGGCGCCGCAGCTCAACAAGAACCCGCTCACCGTCGCGCGCGAGGCCACGGATTCCGGCGGTGACCCGAAGCAATACGTGGTCGATGCGCTGAAGTCGGGCAAGCTCGCCATGGCCTGCGAAGACCCCGACAACCCCGACAACTTCCCGCGCAACCTGTTCGTGTGGCGCTCCAACCTGCTCGGCTCGTCCGGCAAGGGCCACGAGTATTTCCTCAGGCACTTCGTCGGCACCCGCGACGGGCTGCAGGGCAAGGATCTCGGCGCCGAAGGTGGCGCCAAGCCCGAAGAGGTGCGCTGGCGCGATCCGGCGCCCGAAGGCAAGCTCGACCTCATCGTCACGCTCGACTTCCGGATGTCGACGACCGCGCTGTATTCCGACATCGTGCTGCCCACCGCGTCGTGGTACGAGAAGCAGGACCTGTCGACCACCGACATGCACACCTTCATCCATCCGTTTTCGGCCGCCGTGGACCCGGTGTTCGAATCACGCAGCGACTGGGAGACCTTCAAGGCCATCGCGAAGAAGTTCTCGGAATTGTCCGAGGGCCAGCTCGGCACCGAGAAGGACGTGGTGCTGTCGCCGATCATGCACGACACGCCCAATGAGCTCGCGCAGGCCTTCGAGGTCCGAGACTGGAAGAAGGGTGAATGCGATTTCATCCCCGGCGTCACGGCTCCGAACATCACCTTCGTCGATCGCGACTACCTCGCCGTGCATGCGCGTTACACGTCGGCCGGCCCGTTGCTCGACACGCTGGGGGACGGGGCCAAGGGCGTGCACTGGGATGCCCTCGACGAGGTCAAGGAACTCGCCGCCCTCAACCGGACCGTGGCCGACGGCCCCGCCAGGGGCCGTCCGCGCATCGACAGCGACATCGATGCCGCGGAGACCATCCTCACCCTCTCGCCTGAAACCAACGGCGAGGTCGCGGTGCGCGGATGGAAGGACGTTTCCCGATCCACCGGGCTGGACCTCGGGCATCTGGCCGAAGAACGCGCCGCGGAAAAGATCCGCTTTCGCGACCTGCAGGCGCAACCGCGCAAGGTCATCACCTCGCCGGTCTGGTCCGGCATCCAGAGCACCGAGATCAGCTACAACGGCAGCTACATCAACGTGCACGAGGGCGTGCCGTGGCGCACCCTTACGGGCCGCCAACACTTCTATCTCGATCACCCGTGGATCCGCGACTACGGCGAAGCCTTCGCGATCTACCGCCCGCCGGTCGACACCCGCACGGTGCGGCCGATGCTGGGCAAGAAACCCAACGGCAAACCCGAAATCGCGCTGAACTTCATCACCCCCCACCAGAAGTGGGGCATCCACTCGACCTACACCGACAACCTGATCATGCTGACGCTCTCGCGCGGCGGGCCGATCGTGTGGCTATCGGAAGTGGATGCAAGGAAGGTCGGCATCGAGGACAACGACTGGATCGAATGCTTCAACGCCAACGGATCGTTGACCGCGCGTGCGGTGGTCAGCCAGCGCGTCAACGAGGGCATGTGCCTGATGTACCACGCGCAGGAAAAGATCGTGAACGTGCCGGGTTCGGAAATCACCGGCATGCGCGGCGGCATCCACAACTCGGTCACCCGGATCATGCCCAAGCCGACCCAGATGATCGGCGGCTGCGCACAGTTGTCGTGGACGTTCAACTACTACGGGCCGGTCGGCAACGACCGCGACGGCTTCGTGATCGTGCGCAAGATGGCCAACATCGACTGGATGGACCACGTGCAGCGCAAGGCCCGCGAAGAAGAACTCGATACCAGGCTGGTGGAGGCACGCAAATGAAGATTCGCGCACAGGTCGCAATGGTCCTGAACCTTGACAAGTGCATCGGCTGCCACACCTGCTCGGTCACCTGCAAGAACGTGTGGACCTCGCGCAAAGGCATGGAGTACGTCTGGTTCAACAACGTCGAAACCAAGCCCGGCATCGGCTACCCCAAGGACTGGGAGAACCAGGAACGCTGGAAGGGCGGCTGGGAACGCAAGGCCAACGGCAAGCTGGTGCCCAGGCAGGGCGGGCGCTTCGCGGTGCTGGCGAAGATCTTCGCCAACCCGCACCTGCCTCAGATCGACGACTACTACGAGCCGTTCACGTTCGACTACGAGAACCTTTGGAGTGCGCCGGAATTGCCGACGGCACCGGTCGCGCGGCCGATCTCGCTGGTTTCCGGGCGCACCATGGACAAGGTCGAATGGGGTCCGAACTGGGAAGAAATCCTCGGCGGCGAATTCGACAAGCGCAGCAAGGACTACAACTTCGAGGCCGTGCAGAAGGACATCTACGGCCAGTTCGAAAACACCTTCATGATGTACCTGCCGCGCCTGTGCGAGCATTGCCTGAACCCCACCTGCGTGGCGTCGTGCCCGTCCGGCTCGATCTACAAGCGCGAGGAAGACGGCATCGTGCTGGTCGACCAGGACAAGTGCCGTGGCTGGCGCATGTGCGTATCGGGTTGCCCCTACAAGAAGATCTACTACAACTGGGTCAGCGGCAAGGCCGAGAAATGCACCTTCTGCTATCCGCGCATCGAGGTCGGCCTGCCGACCGTCTGTTCGGAAACCTGCGTCGGCCGCATCCGTTACCTGGGCGTGCTGCTGTACGACGCCGATCGAATTGCCGAGGCCGCGGGCACCGAGAATCCGAAGGATCTCTACGAAGCCCAGCTCGACGTGTTCCTCGATCCGTTCGACCCCGAGATCCAGCGCCAGGCGCTGGAGGATGGCATTCCCGAAGCCTGGATCGAGGGCGCGCAGAAGTCGCCGGTCTACAAGATGGCGGTGGACTGGAAGATTGCATTTCCGCTGCATCCCGAATACCGCACCCTGCCGATGGTGTGGTACGTGCCGCCGCTGTCACCGATCACCGCCCACGCCAATGCCGGCTCGATCCAGAGCAGCAGCAACGGCCTTCCCGACGTCGGCTCGCTGCGGATTCCGGTCCGTTACCTCGCGAACCTCCTGACCGCCGGCAACGAGCCGCCGATCATCAGCGCGCTGGAGCGCCTGATGGCGATGCGCGCATGGTTTCGCGCGGGCCAACTGGGCGTCCCCCAGGATCCCGCGCTGCTTTCGAGTGTCGGCCTCGATGAAGCCACCGCCCGGGACATGCATCGCTACCTCGCGATTGCCAACATCGAAGACCGCTACGTGATCCCGACCGCGCACCGCGAGCAGGCGGAAAACGCCTACCAGCTTCGTGGCGGTTGCGGTTTCACATTCGGCAACGGCTGTGACGGCATCGACGCCAAGGCCGGTTTGTTCGGCGGCAAGATGGGCCGGCGCAAGATCATGCCGATCAGGAAACTGGACGACCATGCGTGACCACCGTGGACCGTTCGTTCGTCATGCGCCGCACCGGCGTGCTTCATCCGTCGTCATTCCAGGGTCGCCCGCATTTTCGGCGGACGGAACCCGGAATCCACGTTGGTCTCGCAGGCAATCAAGAATGACGCCCCCATGATCCGCAATCCCTCCATGCTGCTACGCGCACTGTCCGCCCTGCTCACCTACCCGGACGCCGAACTGCGCGCGGCGCTGCCCGAGATCGTCGAGGCGATCCGCGACAGTCGCGCGATCCGTGCACGTCAGAAGGACGAACTCGTTGCGCTCGCGGACGAAATCGCCGCAGCCGACGAACTCGAAGCGGAGGGTCGTTACGTCGACCTGTTCGATCGCGGCCGCCGAACCTCGCTGAACCTCTTCGAGCACGTGCACGGCGACGGGCGCCAGCGCGGCCCGGCCATGCTGGAGTTGCGGCAACGATACCTCGACGCCGGCATGGAGCCGGTCGCCGCGGAACTTCCCGATCACCTGCCGCTGCTGCTGGAGTACCTGAGCTGCCGCGACCTCGCGGAAACGCGCGACACCATCGGCGAGATTGCGCACATCCTGCGCCAGCTCGGCAACACCCTGCTGAGACGCCGCAGCCCTTATGCCGCGATCATGGCGACGCTGCTGGAGATCGGCGGCGAGCAAGGCCTCGACGCGCAAGCGCCGGTGCCGCCGCCCGAAGACCTCGACCGCGCCTGGGAAGAAAGGCCCGCGTTCGCACCACCCGAGCCCAATCCGGCCGTGGCGCCCCAGGCGCCACACCGCATGACCTGACCGCTTCACCCGGAGATGCCACCATGACCCTGCCCCCGACCGCCAACGAAGTCCTCTTCGGCATCTATCCCTACATCTGCCTGTCGGTCCTGCTGCTCGGCAGCCTGATCCGTTTCGACCGCGAGCCCTATTCGTGGAAGAGCGACTCCTCGCAAATCCTGCGCACGGCGGAATTGCGCCTCGGCTCGAACCTGTTCCACGCGGGCGTGATCATCGTGGTGCTCGGACACTTCTTCGGTTTCCTGATCCCGGAAGCCTGGGTGCTGTGGGCGATGAGTCCGGAACAGCATCAGTTGCTCGCGATGGTGGTCGGCGGCATTGCCGGCCTGATCGCGATACTCGGGCTGTCGATCCTCATCCACCGCCGCCTGTACTACCGGCGAATCCGCGGCAACAGCCGCAAATGGGATATCGCCATCGTCCTGATGCTGTGGCTGCAACTTGCGCTCGGCCTCGCCACGGTGCCGATTTCGGCACAGCACATGGGCACCGGGGAGTTCGAAGCGATCGTCAGCTACGTGCAGCGCATCGTCTACTTCCAGGGCGGCGCGGCACCGGTACTGGAAGGCATGCCGTGGGTCTACAAGGCCCACATCCTGTTGGGCTTCACGATCTTCCTGGTTTCGCCATTCACCCGGATGGTGCACATCTGGAGCGGTGTCGGGTCGCTCGCATACCTCGTGCGACCGTACCAGCTGGTGCGCAAACGCGGCGGCACGATCAACCGATGACCATCACCGTCAACGGCAATGAAGTGGACGCCGCAGCATGGCCCACGCCGCAGCTCGCCGCCGTGCACGAGCTGTTGCGCCAGCGTGCGCAAGAGCTCGGCTTCATCGCCGATGGCGCGGGTGAGGCCGATACCGAAAGGGCGATCGAGCGTGCTCTTTCCGAGGAAGTCGCCGTGCCCGACCCCACCGCGGAGGAATGCGAACGCTGGTACGAAGCCAACAAGCAGCGTTTCCGCTCGGGCGACCTCGTGTTCGCGCGCCACATCCTGTTCCAGGTGACGCCCGGCTCGCCGGTGCCGGCCGTGCGCGGGGTCGCCGAATCGATGTTGCAGGAACTGAAAGCCGATCCGGATTTGTTCGAGGCACGCGCCAGGGAACACTCCAACTGCCCCTCCGGAGAGCACGGTGGCCACCTCGGTCAGTTGCAGCGCGGTGACACCGTGCCGGAATTCGAGAAGGCCATCTTTGCCGACGCCACGATTGGCGTGCTGCCCGGGCTCGTCACCACCCGCCACGGCTTCCACATCATCGCCGTCGACCGTCGCATCGAGGGCAGGCAAGTCCCATTCGAACTGGTACGCGAGCAGGTCGAGGCCGAGCTGCGCAAACGCAGCGAAGCGCGTGCGCTTTCGCAATACGTGCGCGTGCTCGCTGCCGGCGCCACCATCGAGGGCGTGGATCTCGACGCCGCGTCGTCCCCGCTGGTGCAGTAAAGGCGGGGTCGGAATGCGGCTTCGCCGAGGGCCTTCAATTTCCAGTCACCGATCGCCCGAAATTGCACTCCGACCCGGTTTCAGCCATGAGCGACCCCGCTTCCGCCACCGCCCCGCCGTCCACCGGTTTCACGGGCCATCTGCGCGCGTCGATCGAAACGATGTCGCCGGGCTATTTCAGCATGGTGATGGCAACCGGCATCCTGTCGCTGGCGGCCCACCTGCTGGGGCTGTCGCTGCTGGCGAAGGCGCTGTTCGCGCTCAACATCCTGTTGTTCGCCATCATCTGCGTGCTGGCGGTGGCGCGCGCGGCATGGCACCCCAGGCGCACCCTGGACGACCTTTTCGACCACCTGCAGGCGCCGGGTTTCTTCACGTTCGTCGCGGCTTGCTCGATCCTCGGCGGCCAGGTCCTGCTGATCGGCCGCGAACCGCGCATCGCGGCGGCACTCGGCGCCATCGGCCTGCTCGCGTGGGTCGGCCTGACCTACACCATCTTCACGGTGCTGACCGTCAAGCAGCACAAACCGGGGCTCGACCGCGGCATCAATGGCGGCTGGCTGCTGGCGGTCGTGGCTACGCAATCCCTCGCCGTGCTGGGCGCGCAACTCGCGCCGGAGGTGGCCCAGCCGATCCGGATGGAACTCAACTTCTTCGCCCTGTCGATGTGGTTGTGGGGCGGCATGCTGTATATCTGGATGATGTCGCTGATCTTCTATCGCTACACGTTCTTCTCGTTTTCGCCGGCCGACCTGTCGCCGCCTTACTGGATCAACATGGGTGCGATGGCCATTTCCACGCTGGCCGGTTCACTGTTGATCGAGAACACGCCGCACGCGCCGTTCCTGGAATCCATGCTGCCATTCCTCAAGGGCTTCACGGTGTTCTACTGGGCCACCGGAACGTGGTGGATTCCCATGCTGGCGGTGCTGGCGATCTGGCGCCACGGGATCAAGCGTTTCCCGTTCACCTACGACCCCATGTACTGGGGGGCGGTATTCCCGCTCGGCATGTATGCCGCGGCCACGCTGCGCATGATGTACGCCATGGACCTGCCCTTTCTCGGCCTGCTGCCGCACTTCATGTTCGCGGTCGGCGGCGCGGCCTGGCTGATCCTGTTTACCGGCCAGCTACGGGCCCTCAGGCGCGACTGGGGGGCCTACGCGCAGCACCGCCCGTGAGCTTCAATATCCAGCCGGCACGTACTTGAATCGCTGCATCTGTTCGCGGTGGGCGTCGACGATCCGCTGCACCTGTTCGCGGCTGAGGACGTCGCGCCATTGGTTGGCGCGTCCCTTGTGGAAGAACCGGGTCTTCTCGTCCACGGCTTCGACGAATCCATCGCGCTGCTCCAGCGCCGCGATCGTCTGGAAGGACGCGTGCTTCACGGCGCGTTCCACCCGCGCCCTGTCCTGCCCGAGATTGATCAGCTTTGCCGCCTTCGCGAAATGCTTCGTGGGCTTCTCCAGCAAGTCCTCATAGCGCAGCAAGATCACCGTGCCGGGCGCGCGCCGCGCCATGTCTGCCCAGCCGCCCACGTGGGTCGACCACGAACCGATGATGTGGCTGACGGCCACCGCGTCGTTGACGGTGGCCACCCGGTTGTCGCCCAGCCGGTCGATCGCCTGGTCGATGGTCAGTCCGAAGTGGTGCGTCATGCTGACGGCCACGTCCAGCGGGTTGCGCACCACGCAGATGGCGCCTGCGGTGACTTGCCAGTTGAACAGCGGCATGCCTTCGAACGTGCCGCACAGATTGTGGGTCTTCACGAGGCGCGTGCCCTGCGCGCGCTGCGCAATCAGCGCATGCACGTCGGGGCGCAAGGCGACCAGCTCGTCGGTCGAAAGCGCCGTGTTGGGCTTGCCCGCGAGCTCGGTGAAGCGGCCGGGGGCCGCTTCCTCGTCCGTGAAATCACGCAACTCATTCGGCGCCAGCGGCGTCGAGCGATCTGCGATGAGGTTCGCCAGGAACGCCCGCAACCAGGTGTTGCCGGATTTGGGATAGGATGCCAGCCAGACGATGCTTCCCATGCGAATGTCAGCCCTTTCGTCGAATGAACCAACCCCGCATCATGCCAGCCGCCACGATTGATTTCCGGCCGGCCCGCCCGCATCATTGCCTTCCCCGGGGGCGACCTGGCTTCGACGGGGGCAGTGAAGTAGCCTGGAGCATGCCGAGGGCGTCATCTTCCTCGTTAATCCGGTGGCAAAAAACTAGACGCGAACGACGACGTCTACGCTCTGGCCGCTTAAGGCCTAGCC